>CAYLZI010000112.1:0-10418 GCA_964388215.1 uncultured Anaerolinea sp. | reverse complement strand
ACGCCTGCTGCATTTCGTGGTCGATGTCGATTTTGCGGACGAGGCCGAGTTCCATAAACGTCCTTATCATTTTTGTAAATTTGTTCTATCTTAAATTGAAAGACTCAAAGCGTCAAGCCTGCGGTTCTTCAAGAATTAGCGTAAAATCCGTGTCCAAAAGGTTTTATCACTGATATTCTCGCAGAACCCGCCTGCTTAAAGGCATCTTTCCCCTTTCGTCTGGATTCGTAAAGACGAGAGAGGAAAGACGCTATAAAGGCTATTTTAATGATTTGCGGCGCGCAATAGCAAATTACCTGCCCGTAAATTCGAGCGTTTTTGTGACGCAAGTGCCTTTTAGATATTGCTCGGTGCAAAGCATGAACACGGCTGATTGTTTGTTTGAGCGCGGGTCCCACTTGTAATTGGCGCTTTGTAAATAGCCGGAGCCGCCGGGCAAGAGTGGGGCAATGTTTTTGGCAAGGACACAGCCCTCATACAAATCGAAAGCAAGCAGGGAATGTTCAACCGATTGGTTTTGCCTTTGGTCAGTTACTTTGACGTAGGCCGAGCGAAATTGGACGCTGCCGGTGTTGACGACTTTGAAGTGGGCGATGTAAAAGTCTCGGCACATGACGAACTTCCAAAATTCGATGGTGAAGTTAGGCGCGGAGGTTGGCGTGGGTGGCGGGGTGATTTTTGGCAGGGCGGTAACATTCCCACTGATTTTGATGTTATTTTCTAAAATGTAGCACTGTTCATGAGGCTGTTCCGGATTCTGAACGAAGACAAACCCCCCGCCCAGGTCGCGGGCGATGATGTTGAGGATTTTTCCCGGCTGGTAGGTGGCGACCAGGGTGTAAGCGCCCGCCGGGCCGATTCGGCAGTTCGATTCTCGGGCTACTTCTGCAACCGGCATGGCTTCTGTTGGGGTGGCAGACGGTTCGAGAGTGAGCGTTTCTGTGGCGGTTGGGGCAGGCGTGGGTGTTTCGGTAGGCGGCACGGGGGTATCGCTGGGTGGGAGCGGCGTCGAAGTCGCAATTTCCACAACTTTCTGAGTTGGCGTTGCTGCTGCTGGCGCGCCAGCGGGTAAGTTGCAGCCCTGCGTGAACAGCGCAAAAACGGTCATTAAGCCAAAAATGTGAAGCAATGTGGTTTTCATGGTTACTCCAGGGAATTGAATCTTAATAACGATACCGAAAAAACAGTTATTTTGTAAGTCTCTGAATTATATAGTTCACCATAAATTAACCCCACCGATTTTGTAGAGATAAGTTTGCGCCCGCAGTTGAGACTGCGGGCGCAATGTTTGTGATGATTAATCGCCTTCGGCGGGCAATTCAGCCACCTGGGTTGGGTTGGTACCGAACGCTTTTTCCAATTCAGTAAATCGCCCATGCTTGAAGCCAGTCCCAGCTGGGATGAGTTTGCCAATGATGACGTTTTCTTTCAAGCCGTAAAGCGGGTCAGTCGTGGAGGCAATCGCCGCGCCAGCCAGCACCTTGATGGTGTGCTGGAAGGACGAAGCCGAGAGAAAAGAGTCTGTCGAGAGCGATGCCTTGGTTACGCCGAGCAAGATTTCGCTGAATCGGGCGGGTTGCTTGCTTTCGGCCAGAATCTGCTCATTGATATGTTTGATTTCCAGCCGGTCAACTGTATCGCCGGGCAAGAAGCGCGTATCGCCGGGACGGGTAACCTGCACTTTGCTCAACATCTTTCGGATGATGACCTCGAAGTGTTTGTCGTGAATGTTTTGGCCCTGAGAGCGGTACACCTTCTGAATTTCGCTCATCAGGTACATCTGGCAGGCGTCGCGTCCTTGCAGTTTCAAGATTTGGTGCGGGTTGAGCGAACCTTCTGTAATTGGCTGTCCGGCCTTAACATGTTCGCCGTCTTTCACCAACATACGCAGGGTCGTCGGAATTTCGTGCTCGACCTCCTCACGCTGTTCGTAAGAGACAATCACTTGCTGGCCTTCGATGCGCACCCGCCCTGCGTGCTGGGCAGCGATGGTGGCTTCGCCCAGGCTGGCCAGGGTTTCACCCGCTTTGGCTTCGCCCTCATCCCTGGCCTCGATTTTCCATTCGGCGGGGACATCGTAGGTATCAGAAACCATTTCGGCATGTTCGATTTTAACCAGGCGCAGGTCAGTATACTTGTCCGATTGGACAACGCGCACCACGCCGTCAATTTCAGAGATAACCGCTTCGCCTTTGGGCGTTTTGCGGGCTTCAAAAAGTTCTTCTACGCGCGGGAGGCCGGTCGTAATGTCGCCGCCCGCCGCCACGCCACCGGTGTGGAAGGTGCGTAGGGTGAGCTGCGTGCCGGGTTCACCAATGGATTGGGCCGCTACGATGCCGACTGCCGAGCCCATCTCCACCATGCTGCCGCGCCCCAGGTCAATGCCGTAGCATTTGGCGCAAATGCCGTGGGTCAATTGGCAGGTCATGGCCGAGCGGACTTTAATCTCGGTCAGTCCCGCATTGGTAATGCGGCGGGCGTGGTCATGGGTGATAATTTCATCCCGGTCTACCAGCACTTCGCCGGTGATTGGGTCAATAATTGGGTCAGCTGCCAGTCGTCCGTATAAACGGCTCGACAGGCTTTGCCCGGCGACATCATCGGCCTTGCGAATCCAGATGCCTTCTTTGGTGCCGCAGTCAATTTCGTTGATGATGATGTCTTGGGCAATATCTACCAGACGGCGGGTTAAGTAACCGGCATCCGCTGTGCGCAGCGCGGTATCGGCCAGGCCTTTGCGCGCGCCATGCGTCGAGATGAAATATTCCAGCGCCGTCAGCCCTTCACGGAAGTTCGAGCGGATGGGGAGCGGGATGATGCGCCCCGAGGGGTCAGCCATCAAGCCGCGCATCCCGGCCAGCTGCGAAATTGGGCCGAAGCCGCCTTTCGTTGCGCCAGAATTTGCCATCGTCGAAAGATTGCCGCTCGGGTCCATGTTGGCTTTGACTGCTTTGGCAACATCAACGGTGGTTTTTTGCCAGATTTGGATGATGCGCTCGTTCTGTTCTTGCTCGGTCAGCAGACCGCGGCGGAAATCACGCTGCACCACTTCTACTTCCTTGAGCGCGCCAGCGATAATCTCCTCTTTTGCCGATGGAACGGCGATATCAGAGACCGCCAGGGTAATTCCTGAGCGCATGGCGTATTGGAAACCAATGTGTTTGACGGCGTCGGCGACGGTAGTGGTCACTTCCTGGCCGCAGATTTCGTACACATCGGCAATCAAATCTTTTACGCCGCCTTTTTCTAATACTTCATTGACAAACTGCACTTCGGGCGGCAAGACGCGGTTGAACAGCACGCGCCCAACGGTTGTTTCGATTAGCCGGGTCTGTGGTTCGGCCATGCGGCTGCCGGTTTCATCGTACCATGTTTCGGCCTGGACCTTGATATCGGTATGAACCTGTACCTGCCCCAATTGATAGGCCAGGTCAACCTCGTCCAGGTCGGCAAATAAACGGCCATCGCCTTTGTGCGGGTGGCGGTCGAGCATGGTCAGGTAGTAAACGCCCAATACCATGTCTTTTGATGGCGAGATAATGGGTTCACCATCAGCAGGTTTGAGAAGGTTCTTCGAGGCCAGCATCAGTTTGCGGGCTTCCTGCACGGCTTTTTGCGAAAGCGGAACATGCACAGCCATTTGGTCGCCGTCAAAGTCCGCGTTAAAGGCCGTCGTGACGAGCGGATGCAGTTGAATTGCCGAACCTTCGATTAAGAGCGGCTCAAACGCTTGAATACCAAGCCGGTGCAGGGTAGGCGCGCGGTTGAGCATCACCGGGCGTTCCTTAATGACTTCTTCCAGCGCCTCCCACACTTCGGGTCGATTGCGCTCAATCAGGCGGCGCGCGCCCTTCACGTTGGCGGCGTAATTGTGCAGCACCAGGCGGGCAATCACGAAGGGGCGATAAAGTTCGAGCGCCATCGTTTTTGGCAGACCGCACTGGTAAAGTTTCAACTGCGGGCCGACCACAATCACCGAGCGGCCTGAATAGTCGACGCGTTTACCAAGCAGGTTGCGGCGGAAGCGGCCTTTCTTGCCCTTGAGCATATCGCTCAGCGATTTGAGTTCGCGGCGGCCACGGCGGCTAAGCGCCTTGCCGCGCTGCGAGTTATCTATCAGGCTGTCCACCGCTTCTTGCAACATGCGTTTCTCGTTGCGCACAATGACATCTGGCGCGCCCAGTTCGAGCAGGCGCTTAAGGCGGTTGTTGCGGTTGATAACGCGGCGATACAAGTCATTCAGGTCAGATGTGGCGAAGCGCCCACCATCCAACTGCACCATCGGGCGCAGGTCGGGCGGGATGACTGGCAGGATGGTGAGAATCATCCACTCGGGGCGATTGCCAGAGCGGCGGAAGGCCTCCACAACTTTCAGCCGGGTTGTGGCTTTCTTGCGCTTCTGCTTACTCTTGGTGGTGCGGACTTCTTTCCACAATTCTTCAGAGAGTTTATCCAGGTCGAGGCGGCCCAGGATGTCGTGAAATGCCTCGGCGCCCATATCGGCCCGGAAAACCTGCCCCCAGCGCGACTTGAGTTCGCGGTAGCGGGTCTCGCTCAAGAAGGTGAAGGGGCGCAGTTCCATCAGTTCTTCGCGCACATGCGAAGACTGGTCTTTGTTGCTAGATGCCTGGTCCTCCAACTGGTTGCGCAAGCCCTCCATCTGTTCGGCGGCTTCGGCGCGAGTGCGCTCGATTTCCAATTTGATGTGTTCGAGTTCGCGGGCTTTCTGGTCTTTTAACTCATTTTCAATGGCTTCTAACTGTTCGCGCGCATTTTTCTGGACTTTGGAGATGTGCGAGGCCGCGATGGTTTCGCCAGCCTTGACAATCACCTCGCCGGAAGCGTTGAACACAATTGCTTTCGCGGCTGTAGTGCCGTTCTGTTCCTGAAGTTGGGATTCCAGCCGTTGACCTTCCTGAATGACAGGCTCCAGCCGGGAGGCAATCTGCTCATCGTACGAACGCTCAATATCTGCCTTGCGTTGGTTGAACTCGGCAACAGTCTGGTCGCGCCGGGTCTTCACTTCCGCGATTTTGGTGTTGATGACCGTCGCCTGCTCACGCTCGGAGACGGAGATTTCATCTTCCAAACGTTTGAGCGCCTTTTGGCGGGATTCTTCGTCAACGTAGGTGATGATGTATTGCGCGAAATAGAGGACTCGGTCGAGGTTGCGGCGCGAAATATCGAGCAACAGCCCCAAGTAAGAGGGGATTCGGCGGGTGTACCAGATGTGGGCAACCGGTGTCGCCAGTGAAATATGCCCCATGCGTTCGCGGCGAACAGCAGCGCGAGTGACTTCCACGCCACACTTATCGCAGGTAATGCCTTTGTAACGGGGATTCTTGTATTTGCCGCAATAACATTGCCAGTCGCGGGTCGGGCCAAAAATGGCTTCACAGAACAGGCCATCTTTTTCCGGTCGCAGGCGGCGGTAGTTGATGGTTTCCGGCTTGAGGACCTCGCCATACGACCAGGTACGGATGGTTTCAGGCGAAGCCAGGCTGATGCGGAGAGCGGTCAGGCCTTTGGTTTCCACGGAGTCCTCCTAGAATAAAAAATCCGGTTTTAAGCCCATTGCCCATGCTCAGAGTGTTTCCCTGAGACAAAGAAAGGCAAGCGCGAGAGACTTTTCTCGTCTCAGGCGCTCGCGTATGTGGGCTGAGTTTTAACGATTGGACATCAATCGGAGGATTATACCGCACGGGAAGAGTGAATGCAAGTACCAATTTTCTAAATTTCTGGGCTTCAGGGGGCTAAAAATTAGGATGGGAACAGTTATTCTTGTTCCCACAGCATTAACCCATTTCCGCTTTGCGCGTATGCTTTGATTTTTTGGCGCATATCTGGCACATCTGCAAAAAGGGATGTGATTTGCGAGGCGTGCGCGGCGATACTTTCTTGCCAGGCGGATAATCCCTGGGCTGAAATGAAAAAATTTTTCCCGGTCATTTCCACGGTTGCTGGGGCCAATTCATTTGGGTTTCTTAGAGCATACGGCACGTCGGCGTAGTACCAGAGCGGTCTGGCGAGTGATTCAATCGCCTGTCGGGTGATGATGTGGTCAACATGGACCCCAAGCGTCAGCGGGCAAACAACGGTATCGTATTGCGTCAGTTTTGCGGCAACCAGGCGGGCAATCGCTTCGACCAGGGAATTCTCGCGTGGGTGGGGCCGAACGAAAATTCCCTCCTGGTAAAACAATGTGCCGGTTTCAGAGCGCCTGTAAATGGCGTCGGGAAATGGTAAATGATAGATGGATGCGCCAATGCGCCGGGCCGCGTTTTGGTCTTCGCCGCGCCGAATTGCCACTGTCTCTGGGGCATTCCTGGTTTGCCAGTCAGCGTGCATTTTTTTAGATAGGGCAGATTCTGTGCCTGGGGGTGGGTCGCCGGCCATCACGGTCCAGATTTCGACAGGGACGCCGCTGTGGGTCTGCTCCCAAATCAGGCCGCCGCAAGAGAGAACGGCATCGTCAAAGTGAGGGGAAATATATATCCAGCGCATATTCTCCCCGAGGATAAGTGATTTTGGGCTTGGCAGCATGGCAGTACCGTAACAAGTCGGTTGGCGATTTAGGATTTTCGATTTGTGATTTGCGCGCCTGTTTTCTGGGCTACCAGTTTTCCGCTTTACCGGTTTTCCTGTCTACCTATATCGCCTCCCCCACAATTTGCGCGGCGAGGGTGTTCAGGGCTTCGGCATCAGTGGGCTCGGTATGGCTGGCCTTCCAGTACAGGTTGAGTAGTTCCAGCGGGGTCAGGCTGGCGATGTTTTCGTCGTGGGGCAGGCGGATGCGGGCTTCCATTTGCGGGCGCTTAATCAGGTGGAATTCAAAGGTTCCGGCGGCGTGCTGGCGCAGTTCGGCTTCGTCAATCAGTTTTTCGAAATCGCGTGGGTAGTCTACCGTCAGTTTGATGATGGCGTCTTTCATCTTTGCCGGTTTCGGCAGTGCCGCTTTCAATTGCGCGGTGACATCTTCCGCTGATTTGTGCCCGTCGGGGTATTCGAGTTTCGCCCAGGCTTCGATGAAGGGCCGTACCCCCTCCAGTTTCCGCCATTGGACATCGGTTTTACCCTTGCAGACATCGGCTACGATGAAGAATTTTTCGTCTTGGGCTTCTCCAAAATCTACCCGCTCAATCGAGCCTGGGTAGATGACCGGCGGGTGCTCGTTTTTGTTCAAATCTTGCGGCTTGTGGATGTGGCCCAGAGCGACATAATCTAGCCGGGGGTCTTTGACCAGCGAAGCGGGCAGAACCAAGTCCGCGCCGAGCATCACCATTCGCTCGGTGCCATAAGCCGCGCCCTGCACTGAGGCGTGGGCGGTCAGAATCAATGGCAGTGATGAGTCGGCTGTTTGGATGTACTCTTCGATCAACGTTGTTAATCGGCTTTCAATTTCGGAGTAGACCGCTGCGGATTCTGTTTGGAGGGCGGCCATTAGCCCGGAGCGGGAGACCCAGGGCAGGCCAATCACTTGCGCCGGGATACCCAGTTTGTCGGTTGTCAGTAATCCAGGCTTCGAGATGACATGGACGTATGGTACGCCAAGGGTGTCGAATTCATGGAGCGCGTGCGCCCGCCCAATGGAGGGGGAGACATCGTGATTGCCTACCAGCAAAAGGGTCGGGATTTTGGCCTGGGAGAGCCGCGCAATGCGTTTGCCCCATTCGCGTTGAAAGGTGGGGGCGGGCGCGCGGTCTTTGTAGGCATCTCCGGCAAAAATAACCAGGTCAACCCGCTCGTTAATGGCCGTTTCGACGATTGTATCGAGCGATTTGAGAAAATCTAGCACCCGCAGCGGGAGTCCGGTTTGCGGGTCATGACGGCCATAGTTTGCCATGTCAATGTGCGCGTCGGCAAAATGGAGGAGTTTCATTACCTGAGTCCCCATTCCTTTAGTCGTTGGATGCCAGGGGCGAAGTTGGGGTTCAGACGCACGGCTTCGAGCATGTCGGCGGCGGCTGGGCCGGTTTTGCCAATTGCGTAAGATGCCATTGCCCGCCAGTAGAGACTCTCCTCCAGCGTTGGGCCGGTGGAGGGTGTGGAAAGCGTGACGTTGGCGAGGTTGATGACATCTTGGTAGCGTCCGGTATAAAAATAAGCCCAATAAGGGCCGGTCTGATACCAGACCATGCGATAGGGGCGTTGGCTGTTGCCTTGCGTCAGCCCGGCGTAGAGCGTGAATGCTTTGTCGTAAGCGGCGGCAGCGGCGGCGTAATCTTGCAGCTGGACAAGGCTGGTGCCTTTGTTGAACCAGGAGAAAAACAGGTCAATCTCCTCTTGCGTTTGGATGTCCGCTTCGGCCAGTTCCAGGGCGTGCTGGTAGGCCCAGGCCGGGTCACTCCAGTTGCCGAGCGCGGTCAGGACTTCCTGCTCGCGGTCAGGTGGGTAGACGACCATGAACAGATAATTGAACGAGCGCCAGCCTTCCAAGAGTTCTTCGTAGGAAATGCGTCTGTTCTTGCGGGGTTGTTCGTCATTTAAGTAGTAAGCATCCTGCACAATGAATACTTCTTGGGATTCATCGTAGCCGGTGACGAAGAGGTAGTGACCCATCCAGGTGCTTTTGCCCTGGGTGTCGCGTTCGTAGTAGCCTTTTTCGATAATTGAGGGGAAACCAGCGATTAACAGGGCTTTCAAGACCTGGAGTTCGCCGCCATGCCGGATGAGGGCGGGGTAATCGGTATGGTCTATGGCAAAATCGGCCATTTCATAGGGCATCACGTTCAGGTCGAGGCGGCCCCTGTCTATGAAACCTTTAGATGAATCGGCAAACCCAGGTTTGACGATGCTGGCGACCTGGTCGCGCAGGTCGTCAGTTTTGCCGGGCAGGCCTTTCCAGCCCCAGAATTTGAGCGCCATGACCAGGTTAGCCGGGCCGCAGTAGTTCCAGCGGTTTTTCTGGTCGGTGTAGAAACGTTCGCCTTTCAGGTCTATCCGCTCCGGCAGGGGAGTTGGCGTGATGGTTGCGGTCGCTGTCGGCAGCGCCGGGGTTGGGGAGGGCGTGGCCTGTGGCCCAATGAGCATCACGATTGGGGTTGGTAAAATGCGTTGCGTGGGGGGGGGTGTCGCGGGGATGAACACCTGTTCGGCAGGCGGGTTGATAAGGTTACGGATAGAAGCCCGCAGGTTATCCACGCGCCAGGCCAGGCGGGAGTTGATGAAGGGGGTGTTGTACAATGCCACAGCCAGTACCAGAATTCCGATAACGGCCAGCACGATGCGGCGGGGGTGGTTTTTGAACATGGGGGAGATTATAAACGGGATTCGATATTCGGGATTCGATACTCGATTTTTTAACTTGTAATGAGCCTTGTTTGATAAAAATAGTAAAGGGTGCCTCTGCGCAGAGAGACACCCTTTATGGCTTTCCGCAAATCGAGTGTCGAATATCAACTTCCGAATATCGAATATCCAGTATCGAGTATCGACCTACGCATCCTTCACTTCGCCATCGACGACATCATCGCCGCCGGGGGGCGGGGTGGCCGGGCCGCCGGGCTGGCCTTGCGGCTGGGGCTGGCCGCCATAGAGTTTTTCGCTCAACTTGTAGAAGGACTGCTGCAAATCCTCGCTGGCTTTGGTGATGCGGGCCGCGTCTTCGCTGCTGAGGGCCGATTTCAGGTCGTTGACTTTGGCTTCCACTTCGCCGCGTTCACTGGAGTCGAGTTTTTCACCCAAATCGCGCATGGCCTTCTCGACCTGGTAAATGAGGCTGTCGGCGATGTTGCGCGCTTCGATGAGTTCCTTGCGTTTCTTGTCTTCGGCTTCATGGCCCTGGGCTTCCTTCACCATGCGGTCGATATCGCCCTTGTTCAGGTTGGTGGAGGCAGTAACGGTGACTTTCTGCTCCTTGCCGGTGGCTTTGTCGCGGGCAGTGACGTGCAGGATACCGTTGGCGTCGATATCGAAGGTCACTTCGACCTGTGGCACGCCGCGCGGCGCGGGTGGGATGCCATCGAGCCGGAAGCGGCCCAGCGACATATTGTCGGATGCCATGGGACGCTCGCCTTGCAGGATGTGGATATCGACGGCGGTCTGCCCATCGGCGGCGGTGGAGTAAGTTTCGGTCTTTTTGACCGGGATGGTGGTGTTGCGCTCAATCATGACGGTCATCACGCTGCCGAGGGTTTCGACGCCCAGCGAGAGCGGGGTCACGTCGAGCAGCAGGATGTCGCGCACTTCGCCGCCCAGCACGCCGCCCTGAATGGCCGCGCCGACAGCGACGACTTCATCAGGGTTGACCGATTTATTGGGTTCCTTGCCTGTCAGTTTGCGCACCAGGTCGCTGACCATCGGCATACGGGTTGAGCCGCCGACCAGAACCACTTCGTGCAGTTCGCTGGCGCGCAGCCCGGAATCTTTGAGGGCATTTTCAAAAGGATGGACGCAGCGCTTGAGCAGGTCTTCGGTCA
>CAYLZI010000111.1:0-10713 GCA_964388215.1 uncultured Anaerolinea sp. | reverse complement strand
ATTCCTTCCGCATTTCGGAGGACGACGCGGCCATCCGGCGCTATGGCTGGTGGAATCAATCGCTGGCAGATGACTGGCTGGCGCAGGCTGATTTCGTGCTGATGGAGCAGCGCGACCTGGAACGCGAGAGCCTGACCGAAGCGCAGCTGGCCGGTTTCGAGTTGGTTTTGCAAACCGCGCCGCAGTCATGCCGCCCCGGTTCGGCGGTGCTGGTGTATCGGAGAAAGTGATGTGGCTTTCCAGGATTTGCCGTGAAAAGCAGGACACGGATGACACGGATTTCACGGATTTGCGCGGAAAAGAGCAAAAAAATGTTTTCAATCTCCTTAAAATCCGTGTTTTTTCCGTGTTCGTCCGTGTAATCCGTGTACGAAAGGTGATGGTGTTCTGAAATGGACTTATCCATTGTCATTCCGGTGTACAACGAAGAAGAAAGCCTGCCGCATTTGCACGCGGCAATTTGCGCTGCCCTGGCGGGACTGGCCCGCTCGTGGGAAGTGATTTACGTCAACGACGGCAGCCGCGACCGCTCGATGGATGTGCTGGAACGGCTGGCCGCCGAGGACCCTCGGCATGTTTGCGTGGTGGAGTTCCGCCGCAACTTCGGGCAGACGACTGCCATCGCCGCCGGAATTGACCACGCGCGGGGAGAGGTGATTCTCTTTCTCGACGCCGACCTGCAAAACGACCCGGCAGACATCCCGGCGGTGTTGGCGAAACTCGATGAAGGCTATGATGTGGTCAGCGGCTGGCGCAAGAACCGCGAAGACAACGCCCTGACGCGCAACCTGCCCTCGCACCTGGCAAACTGGCTGATTTCCAACGTGACCGGGGTGCGCCTGCACGATTACGGCTGCACGTTCAAGGCCTACCGCCGCGAGGTGATTACCGGATTCCGGCTGTATGGCGAAATGCACCGCTTCATCCCGGTCTATGCCAATGCAGTCGGCGCGAAAATCTTTGAAATGCCGGTGCGCCACCACGCCCGCAAGTTTGGCAAGAGCAAATACGGGCTGGAACGCACCCTCAAGGTGGTGCTCGATCTGATTGCGGTGCAATTCCTGACGCGCTACTCGGCCAAGCCGATTTACCTGTTCGGCGGCGGCGGGTTTGGCATGGGCGCGCTCGGTTTCCTGGGGATGGTGTTCCTGCTGGTTCGCAAACTGCTGCTCGACATCGACATCTTGACCTCGCCCATTTTCACGCTCTCGGTCATGCTGGCCCTGGTCGGGTTCCAGACCATCCTGCTCGGCCTGATTGCCGAACTGCTCGTCCGCACCTACCACGAATCGCAGCAAAAGCCGACCTATACGGTACGGAAGGTGATTCGGGCCGGGGAAGCGGAATCGTAGGGAAGTAGACAGGGAAACCGGGAAATGGGCCGTTGGGCAAAGGCGCATCTCGTCCCTTGCCGGTTATCCTATATCAGGATATTATTATCGTTATGACTCCAAGACAATTGGCTTTTTTTGACCAGAAAAAAAGGGTTCAAGGAGGAATCTCGACAACCAATGTCGTGATGTCTGCATCTATTAATGGCAACGCAGATATTTTTCCTCAAATCCTTGCCCTGCATGTTCCAGATGGTTCGAGAATTGCTGATGTGACATACGGGAATGGGGTGTTTTGGCGGAATGTAGATTTATCAAAGTATGAATTTTTTCCGAGCGATATTGCCACAGGCGTTGATTGCAGGAACCTGCCATACCAGGATGAAAGTTTCGATGTAGTGGTATTAGACCCGCCATACATGGAAGGGCTGTTATGTAACAATCAAGACCATAAAGCAGGCAATGGTTCATTTTCCGCTTTTCGAGAATATTATTCGAATGGGAATGAAAAAAGCGAAGGGCCGAAATGGCATGCGGCAGTAACAGACCTTTATTTCAAGGCAGGTACCGAAGGTTACCGCGTACTGAAGTCCAATGGCGTGATGATTGTCAAATGCCAGGATGAAGTCTCGGCAAATCGCCAATGGTTAACACACGTCGAGATAATCAATCATTATGAAAAAATGGGCTTTTATACCAAAGATTTGTTTGTTGTCGTAAGAACAAACAAGGCGGGAATTTCCCGCCTTATCAAGCAAAAACATGCCCGCAAAAATCACAGTTATTTTCTTGTGTTCGTGAAAGTTAATCAGAACGGCAAGAAAAAGGCTTGAGAAAATTCAAAGCAACTATTTTTTGACGAGCCTGTCTAAAAGTTCGAAAAAGTTATCGGTAAAAGGCGGCTTTAAGGGCCAGTCGACGGTCATCAATGACGGCAGTAAGTATTTTCTCTGGTAATCTGTGTACCTTACCTCGACCAGGATTGCGCGCCCTTTATAAATGATTCGGCGGTCTTCCTTTTTCTTTCAGTCATGGTCATCGTCTTTTTGTTTTTCTGTAATATCAGGATGACTCAAAAAATTATCGTGGAATTTCTTTTCCGCAACGTAACCCAGCAAGATTCCCCGCAAACTTGGGTTTTGCTCGACAAGTTCGGTAAGTTCCTGTTCGCTAATTCCCCAACGTTTGAGAATCGTCTCTCTTTCAGTCATCGTTCTTCTCCAGTTGCGCAATTATCGTTGCCGGGTCAATCCTGAGCGCCTTACAGACTTTAATAAATTCGATAACATCCAGCCTTCGTTCACCGCTTTCATATTTTGAGACAAATGATTGCGGTTTGTTAAGGCTCTCTGCAACTTCGACCTGAGTCAAACCTTTTTTACGCCTTGCTTCAAGTAAGGCTTGTCGCAATTGAGTATGCTCATCTCGCCTGGTCATGGTTGAATTTTATATCCCAATTCGGAATATCCAAAATCGGGATATATGGCTTGCGGCAACGCCGAACAAACAGGCGAGTAGACAGGAAAACAGGTAAACTGATAAACTGATAAACTGGTAAACTAGGCTCCCTGTGGAGGCGAAGGCACATGGAACTTCCCTTAAATCAAATTCTCGAAGGCGATTGCATCGAAATTCTTAATTCCCTGCCGGAAAAGTCGATTGACTTGATTTTCGCCGACCCGCCCTATAATTTGCAGCTGCGAAATGAGTTGCACCGTCCAAACATGAGCCGGGTGGACGCGGTGGATGACGATTGGGACAAGTTCGAGTCTATGCCGGCCTATGATGAATTTACCCGGCAGTGGCTGGCCGCCTGCAAGCGCGTCCTGAAACCGACCGGCACGATTTGGGTAATTGGTTCTTATCACAACATTTTCCGGGCCGGGGCCATCATGCAGGATTTGGGGTTTTGGATATTGAATGACGTGATTTGGGTCAAGACCAACCCCATGCCCAATTTTCGCGGGGTGCGCTTTGCGAATGCCCACGAAACGCTGATATGGGCCAGCACCGGCACGGGCGCGAAGTACACGTTCAACCATCACGCCATGAAAGGCTTGAATGATGAAAAGCAAATGCGGTCTGACTGGTGGCTTTTATCGTTAGCAACGGGTACGGAAAGAGTTAAAGACGAAAACGGCGCGAAAGCCCACTCCACCCAAAAGCCCGAAGCCCTGCTCTATCGCGTGATTTTGTCCTCCAGCAACCCCGGCGATGTCGTGCTCGACCCGTTTTTGGGCAGCGGCACAACCGGCGCGATTGCCAAACGTCTTCACAGGAATTGGATTGGCCTTGAAAGAGAGAAAAAATACATTGATGTGGCTAAAAAGCGGATAGACTCTGTTCAACCCGAGCCACTCGACGCCGAAACCTTCAACGTCAAGAGTAAGGCAAAAAGCGCGCCCAAAGTAGCATTTTCAGTTTTGGTTGAAAGCGGCTACTTGCAGCCCGGCCAAGAATTGTTTTTTGGCAAAGATAAATCCAAAATTGCAACCATCAAACCCGACGCGCGCCTCCGCGCGACAGATGGGTTCGAGGGCAGCATTCACCAGGTCGGCAGCCATTACACCAACAACGCGCCCTGCAACGGCTGGGAGCATTGGCACATCCAAGAAAATGGCCTGTTTATTTGCCTGGCTGAATTGCGGGAAAAATATCGGGCGGAGGCAGGGGTACAAGTAGACAGGGAAGCAAGTAAACAGGAAAAAGGGTAGATGGCCTGCGGGTTGGCAGAATGCCAGACTGCGATGAAAAACAGGCAGAACCGGGCAAAAAAGACTTGCGAAACATACGGCATAGCCGCACAATTGGTTTATGGAATTCATCGAAGCCACCGCTTTTACCAGACACGCTTACGAATATTTGTCTGATTGAGAACATCCCAGCGCATGTTTTACGTCAAATTGCAAAGGAAATCGAAAATGTCTAAACGTGATGTTGGTCAGAAAATTCTTGAAGGTATCCAGGAAATCAAGGCTCACAAGGCTGGTGAAAAGTCTTTACGCACCCATACGCTGAAAGAACCCGCGCCTGTGCAAACCATTCGGGCAAAATTGCGTTTATCCCAATCGGCGTTTGCCGGTCTAATGGGCGTGAGTTTACGCACCGTCCAAGATTGGGAGCAAGGGCGGCGCAAACCAAGCGGCCCTGCGACAGCGTTGTTACGAATTGCAGAGCAAAAACCTGAAGTCTTTACGCAACTTTCATAACAAATGACCGAGTTACTGACTGGGCGCGCCCTCGATTGGGACAGGGCCTTCTAAAGTGACCAGCCGGTTGGACTCCAAACTATCCCGCCCGCGCCTGCCACGCATCCCGGAAAAAGATGACCGGTGGCTAGCAAAGCATCCTTGCGCTAAAAAATAAATCCATCCCCTCAAGGCCGCTCCCTAAACACAGGCCACTGGTGACTGATGACTGATAACTGGTTAAAAATGAACCGCAAAACCCTCCTCCGCGCCGGCGGCTCACTGCTCTCAGCGCTGCTGTTGGCCTTCCTGCTCTCGCGCAACTGGAGCCAGGTGCTGGCCGCCCTGCGCCAAATCTCCCCGCTCGACCTGCTGGCCGCCCTGGGGCTGATACTCGCCTCCCGCATCTTCATCACACTGCGCTGGCACACCCTGCTGCGTTCTGGCGGCGTGCCAATCTCCTTCAAAAACACCGCATCACTCACCTTCACCGGCCTATTTGCCTCCAACTTCCTGCCCACCACCATCGGCGGCGACGTAGTGCGCCTGGCCGGAGCCATGCAAATGGGCTACGACCGCGCCACCTGCCTGGCCTCCATCGCCGCCGACCGGCTGGTCAACGTGGCCGGCATGTCGCTGGCCGCCCCGCTCGGCCTGTACCAGGTCTGGCTGGCCGCCCCACTCACCGCCTCATCCGCCACCATCGCGCCATCGCTCTGGCAAAAAGGCTGGGGCTTCGCCCGCCGCACGCTTGCCTCCCTCACCATCTGGCTCAAAAAACCGGGCTTCCTGCTGCTCTCGCTAACCTTCGCCCTCGCTCACATGCTTTGCTCGTTCTCTGCCAACTACGTCCTGCTGCACGCCCTCGGCGCCGAACTGGCCCCCTGGCGCATCATCGGCATTTACAGCCTGGCCCACTTCATCGGCCTCATCCCCATCTCCATCAACGGCTACGGCTGGCAAGAACTGACCAACTCAGCCCTGCTCGCCACCCTGGGCGGCATAGACCCATCCATCGGCGCCACCGTCGCCATCTCACACCGACTCCTCATGATGCTTGCCAGCCTGCCAGGCGCATTCACCCTGCCAGGCGTGCTGGCGCAACTCCCCAAAAATGAACAATAGCCCCAAAACTTTCTGGCAAACCACCTTCGCCTTCACATTCCTCGCCAACCTCGCCATCCTGACCTGGTCGGCCATGCGCTGGGCCGAAATCGGCGTCATTCTCCACCGCTCAGTTTGGGGCGTGGCGCTTTTGCTCTATCTCGGCGTATTGGCAGGTTGTCTCTTTTTATTTTTTTGGATAAAAACCGATGATTCTCGCGCCGAAAAACTGGTCTCGCTGCTCGAACTGACTCCCCTCACTGGCGTATTCTGGCGCGGGCTGGGCTGGGGCCTGTTTACCGGCATCCTCCTGCTGATTCCCTGGCTGAAATTTACCCTGCGCGTCGGGGAGGTGGTCAAAGGCTCCACGCAGGACCCGGTGCTGACGACCATCCTCTTCTACTGGATGTGCTGGTGGCTGGTTCTGCTGGCCTCCGCCGCGCTGAAAGTAGCCCTCAAGACCTCCTGGCAGGGTGGCTTTGCCGCCGCGCTGGTGATTCTCGGTGTGACCTACGAGATTTTCATCCGTTTTCGCGCCGTCTCCGAGTACCCCTTCTCGCTCGGCTGGTCTGAAACGAGCCGCTATTTTTACGCCTCGCTCTACTTCTCCCAATCGCTCTACGGAGAGACCTTCCCCCTCTCCACCCTGCACCCCACCCGCTACTTCCTGCAATCCCTGGCCTATCTCATCCCCTCCTGGGGACTGACCGAACACCGCATCTGGCAATTCCTGTTGTGGGTTGTGATGACCGCTGCGGTCGCCGTTTCGCTGGCCTGGCGCGCCCTTACATCCCCTCTCCCCACGGGAGAGGGGCGCAGGGGTAAGGGTTGGCTCTTCGCCGGATGGTTCTTTCTCTACCTGCTCCTGGTCGGCGTCTACTACCACCTGACCCCGATGATTTTCCTCCCGCTCCTGTTCGTCTCGCCCAAACACCCCTGGCGTTCGCTGATTGCCGTTGTTGTCGCCTCGCTCTGGGCCGGGGTCAGCCGCGTCAACTGGTTCCCCATGCCCGCCATGATTGCGCTGGCAATTTACTTGCTCGAGGTTCGATATTCGAGTATTCGAGTATCGAATATCGAACCTCGAATACTCGAATATCTGAAATGGCCCTTCCTCTGGACAATCTCCGGCCTCCTCGCCGCCCTCGCTGCCCAGGCCGCCTACATCCCGCTCTCAGGCAACGCCAGCAACCCAGAGATTTTCGCCTCCAGTTTCACCTCCGATTTGCTCTGGTATCGCCTGTGGCCCAACCCGCTCTTCCCGCTCGGAATCGCCCCAGCAATTCTGATAGTCAGTGGGCCGCTTTTGTTCATCCTCATCGCCGCGACGTTCCAGTGGAAACGCCTGCATCCCATCCGCTGGGTTGGGCTGTGGGGAATGATTCTGGTCCTGTTCGGCGGCAGTCTGGTCGTCAGCGCCAAAATCGGCGGCGGCGGCGACCTGCACAATATGGACGCTTACGCCGCGCTGCTTGGGATAGTCTCCGCTTATTTTATCGGCGGCAAAGTTGTCAGCGAGAGTACAACGGACTTCAATCCATCCCGCTCCTGGCCGGTCACGGCAGTCGCGCTGCTCATCCCGCTCCTGTTCCTTGTTCCATCTCTCGCGCCGCTCGTCACTTACAATAAAGGCTGGGCAGCAAACAACCTGCAACAGTTGAAAACGCTGGTCGAATCGGCAGATGGCCCGGTCTTGTTCACCACCGAGCGGCACCTGGTCGCCTTTGGGCAAATTAACGTGGCGATGATTCCCGAATACGAGCGCGTGACCCTGATGGAAGCGGCCATGAGCAACAATCGCAAAATGCTCGAACAGTTTTACAGTGATTTGCGCGCCAACCGCTTCGCGCTCATCGTCAGTGGCAAAGAAAACCTGTTTATCAAAGAAAATGAGCCATTTGCCGAGGAAAATAACGCCTGGAATATGCGCATTTCGCCCTACATCCTGTGCCATTACGAGCCGGTAGCGCTGTTCGAATCGGACCACAGCCGCTTCGAGGTCTTTGCGCCGCGCGCCGAGCCAGAAGATTGCCCATGAAGCCCTTGTTTTTTACCTTCGAGCAAGCCGCCGCGCTGCAAGTTGAAACAGATTGGCCGCTGGCCAGGGATTTTTTTGCCGGGGAATATGCTTTCCACGCCGATAACGCCCCGAAAACCAGCCTGCCCGCCTTGCGCGTGAGAATCGAAAGCCGCCCGCGCCCCGGCTGGACGGCGCACCGTCACAAAACCCTGGCAACATGGCAATATGCGATTCAGTTTCAACAGACAGCGGTACAAATATCTGCCAGCGGCAACTCCTGGGCGCTGCCCATGATTCATCACATGCTGATTCACCCTTCGCTGCGCTGGCTGGCTGCCGGGCAGGGAACCTTGCTGCTACATGCGGGCGGCGTGGTAAAAAACGGCAAAAGTATATTGCTGACCGGCGAAGGCGGAGCCGGAAAAACCACCACCACCTCGTTGGCACTGGCAAGCGGCGGCTGGCAAATCCACGCCGACGATTATGTCTTCCTGCGCCCTGGCGAAGGCAGCCGCGCCTATGTCACCCGCTCACACCTGTATTTATCCCTGCTGCGCTGGGTTCCCGAAGCGGCAAACAGGCTGACGCTGTGGGAACACCTGAAATTAGAGTTTTTTGGCCGCGCCCGCGCCTGGAGCGGTGAACGCCTGAAGTGGCCGGTGCGACTGCCCCTCCAACGCTTGTGGCCGCAGTCCCCAATTGCCCCCCTCGCCCGGCCTGCCGCACTGGTTTTACTGCAACGCGGCCTGTCCCGCGAGGTGCGCCTGACCCCATTGGAGAACCGCCAGGAAGCAGTGGAAAGCCTGCTGCGCATGAACTTTGGCGAGGCGCGGCATTTCATCCACCTGCTCAAGAAATCTGGGGCCTTCTCAGCATCTTGGTTGGAAGACTGGCAGTCCCAAGAACGCCACTTGTTGCGCCAACTTTGCCAGGAAATTCCGCTCTACCAGTTGGAACTGCCCCCCGCCAAAACAGCCCAGGCCGCGCGTGATGCAATTTTACCCGCCCTCGAAAGGCTGTCAGAATGAAACGTGGTTCTTCGACAAAGGCCGCCTTGCGCTGGGGCGGCACGCTGCTCAGCCTGAGCCTGTTCACCTGGCTGATTCTTCGCCTCGACTGGAGCGTGGTCTGGACTCAACTGGCAGAAGTTTCGTGGTGGGCAGTTGCGCTGTCGATTGGTTTTTACCTGCTTTCGCAGGCCTTCAACACACTGCGCTGGTGCGCCCTGCTCTGGGCGCATGGCGTGAACATCACCTTCTGGCAGGCCTTTCGCATCACCTGGAGCGGGATTTTCGCATCCAACTTCCTGCCCTCCACCATCGGCGGCGACGGGCTGCGCATGGCGGCGGTTTATCCCTACGCAAAAAGCAAAACTGTGGCGGTTGGCTCGGTGGCGCTCGACCGAGTCGTTAACATGGCGACCATGACCTGCCTCGTCCCGCTGCCGCTGGTGCTATTCGGCGCAAAACTGAACGCGCTCCTGGCATTTGCATTGCCGTTTAGCCCGCGCGCGCTGGCCGAAAAATACTTCCCCAAAATCGCCGCCGCTCTGCGCGAATGGGCTGGACGCCCGCAAGCCTTTCTTTGGGCCTTCCTGGCAGCCTGGCCCTCCAACCTGACCGCCATGTTTGCCACCTGGCTGGTTGCCCGTCAACTGGGGATGGATATCACCTTCTGGCAGGTGATGGCGGTTCAGACCGTGACCTATTTCCTGGCCGTTTTGCCGATTTCGGTCAACGGTTATGGCGTGCGCGAAGTGACCTATACCGCCCTGTTCACCACGCTGGGCGCATCGCTAGAACAAGCCTCCGCGCTGGCCGTCATCACCCGCTTCTTGATTGTGCTGGTGACGATACCGGGAGCGATTTGGGTATCCAAAGTGGCATCAGATGTCGTCGAACGAGAAATGTGATTCGATATTCGATGCTCGAACATCGCGCATCTAACCATCCATCTCCGAATATCGAATATCCAGTATCGAATTTCGACTATCGAACCATGAAAATCCTCGTCCTCTCTCACGAATTTCCCCCGGTTGGCGGCGGCGGCGGGCGCGTAGCGCGCGACCTGGCGCTCGGCCTGGCGCGGCGCGGACACGAACTCCACATCCTGACTGCGCGCCTCGACGGCCTGCCCGCCCTCGAAACGGTGGAAGGCGCGCGGGTAGAGCGCATCCCCTCGATGCGGCGAGCAGCCTTCCGCGCGGAATTGTTCGAGATGGCGCATTATGACTGGTCAGCAGTGGCAGCGGGGCGCAGACTCATCCGAGAATGGCATCCAGACCTGATTCACGCCCATTTTGCCGTCCCGGCCGGCGCGGCGGCTTTTGCCCTCTCCAAATTGACTGGCATCCCCTATGTCTTGACCGCTCACCTCGGCGATGTGCCGGGCGCGGTGCCAGAAAAAACCGACCGCTGGTTCCAGTTTATTTACCCTTTCACCCACTCCATCTGGAAGAACGCTGCCCGCGTGGTGGCAGTCAGCGACTTTACGCGCCGCCTGGCGCTTCAGCACTACCGCATCCCCATCGAAGTCATCCATAACGGCGTAGATTTGTCGGCGCTCCCGGCCTGGCAGCCTGGCGGTGGCGCGCCGCGCATCCTGTTCGCCGGGCGATTCATGGAGCAAAAAAAACCCACCCACCTGGTTGAAGCGCTGATTCGCCTGCGCCGTCTGCCCTGGAACTGTGCAATGGCTGGTGATGGGCCGCTTTTTGAGCAAACCCGCCAGATGGTGAATGAGTCTGGCCTCGCGGAGCGTTTCTCCTTCCCCGGCTGGGTCACGCCGGAGCAGGTTCTCGACCTGATGGCGCGCAGCGACATCCTGGCCCTGCCCTCCCGCTCGGAGGGACTGCCCGTTGTGGGCGTACAAGGATTGGCGATGGGCCTGGCCCTCGTCCTCAGCGAGGCGGGAGGCAATGTGGAACTCGTCCAACCCGGTCAAAACGGCTGTCTCTTCCCGGCTGGCGACCTGAACGCGCTGACCGAAGCCCTCGAAAGCCTGCTTACCTCCCCGTCTGCGATACAATCAGCCCAACAAAAAAGCCGCGAAATGGCAAAAGCGTTTGATT
>CAYLZI010000110.1:0-10797 GCA_964388215.1 uncultured Anaerolinea sp. | reverse complement strand
CGATGGAGCCGCCCGCCCCGGTCACAAGCACCGTTTTATTCGCAATCGTCGCCCCAATAGATTCGTCATATAACCGGATAGGTTCGCGCCGCAGCAGGTCGGTAATATCCACCTCGCGCAGGCGGCTGACGCTGACCTTGCCGCCCAGCAGTTCAAAAATCCCCGGCATGGTGCGGAACGGCACGCCCTTCAGGCGGCAAACATCCGCCACCAACCGCACCAACCGCCCCGGCGCAGAGGGGATGGCGATAATCACCTCGTCAATCGGACGCGCATCCAGCGCGCGCGCCAGGTCGGTCATCTTGCCAATCACTGGTACGCCCATCAGGTTATGTTTTTGCTTGGCCGGGTCATCATCTAAAAACCCGACAATTTCCATGTTCACCTGGCGGTTCTTTTGCAATTCTTTGACCACCAGCGCCCCGGCAGAACCAGCCCCAATCACCAGAATCTTTTTTCGTTTGCCCTGGCTGCGCGCCTGGTTCGATTCGGCCAGAATGCGCAGGGTGAAGCGCGTGCCGCCCACAAAAACCAGCGAGAGCAGCCAGTCGATTGCCAGCGCCGAGCGCGAAAAGCCCGGCCCGAACACGTTCAACGAGAACAAACCAATATTCAACGCCGATACAACCAGCGAGGCCGTCGTCACCGCCGCCACGACCAGTTTCAACTCGCTCACGCTGGCATACACCCACAGGCGGCGATACAGCCCGAACAGGGAGTAGATGACAGGCTTAATAACCAGCGAACTCCCGACCAGCCACAACCCGGCTTGCAAGTAGAAACGGAAAAAATCTGTCGTCAGTTCAAGACGCAAGGCATAACTGCCCAACGATGCTACACCGATGAGCAATAAATCAGCCAGGAGAACAAAACGGTTACGAGAAAGCATATTCGGCGTTCGTTATTCGATGTCCGATATCCGATGTCCGATTAACGAATATCGAATAACGAGTATCGCGTATCGAATTATCGAGTTTCTCCCTTCATCCAGTTCACAACCTCCCGCAGGCCATTGGCCAGCGAGGTTTGGGTGCGGAATCCGAGCAAATCGGCGGCTTTTTGGGGATTGCCCACCGAGCGGTAAATATCTCCGGCGCGGGGCGGCGCGAACTGCGGCGCGGGCGCGTTGGGGAACAAATCCATCAGCGTTTCGACCAGGTCAATGACCCGGATTTCATCACCGCTGCACACGTTAAAAACCTGCCCCGGCGCGGCGGGGTGTTCGCTGGCGGCCAGGTTGGCGCGCACGATGTCGCCAACATAGACCAGGTCGCGGGTTTGGCCGCCATCGCCGTAGATGGTGACAGATTTGCCATCCACCAGGCGGCGGGTGAAAATCGGCACGGCGGCGGCGTACATGCTATCGGGGCGCTGGCGCGGCCCATAGACGTTGAAATAGCGCAGGGCGACCACATCCAGCCCGAAAGAGCGGGTGTACATTTCGGCGTAGAGTTCGTCTACGCGCTTGGAAACCGCGTATGGCGAGAGCGGTCGCAGCGGGGTCTGCTCGTCGAGCGGCATCGCTTCCGAATCCCCATACACAGCGGCAGACGAGGCCAGCACGACGCGCTTTACGCCCGCCTTGCGCGCCGCCTCCAGCACGAATTCGGTGCCGCGCTGGTTAATCTCAAAACAGGGCAGCGGGTCTTCCATAGATTGCGGCACAGAGACGAAAGCCGCCTCGTGGAAGATGATGTCGATGTCCTGCGCGGCTTCGGCCAGCGCGGTCTGGTCACGAATGTCGCCTTTGAGAATTTCAGTGTGGGGCAAATTGGCAATTTGCTCCACGTTTTCGCGTTTGCCGGTCGAAAAATTATCCAGCACGCGCACAAAACCGCCCTGCTCGAGCAGGGCGCGGACGATGTGCGAGCCAATAAACCCGGCGCCGCCGGTGACGAGGTATCTTTTCATTTTATTATCTCCCTTTTCTTCCTAAAACTGTGCCAACTGTGCGTAACATGATGACGATATCCATCAGGATGGAGCGGTGTTTGATGTAGTATAAATCATATTCCAACTTTACCCCGGTATCTTCAACGGTTGCGGCATAGCCATAGTTAATTTGCGCCCAGCCAGTAAGGCCGGGTTTTGCCAGCAGGCGCGCCCGATAAAAAGGAATTTGTTTTTGGAATTTGTTAACCATTTCCTCGCGTTCGGCGCGCGGGCCAACCAGGCTCATCTCGCCGCGCAGCACGTTCCAAAACTGGGGCAGTTCATCGAGGCGGGTGATGCGCAGAATGTTGCCAACCCGCGTTACGCGCGGGTCTTTTTCTTCGGCCATGCGGGCCTGGCCATCGGCCTCGGCATTCTTGACCATTGTCCGCAATTTGACCATATTGAACGGCGAGCCGCCCTTGCCCAGGCGCGGCTGGGAGTAGAAAATCGGCCAGCCATCATCGAGCAGGATGCCAATTGCCAGGAACGGCAGCAACACCAGGAAAACCACCATTCCCACCACCGAGCCGAGAATGTCTATAAAGCGCGAACCAATCAAATAAAAGCTGCTCGCGCGGGCTTCGTCGATGAAAGAACGCAGCACCCAGTTCGATTCCAGGTGATGAATCGGGACGCGCCCCAGCAAATCCTCGTAGATGGTTTGCATTCGGATGACTTCAATGCCCTTTTCTTGCACATCTAACAGGGTTTGGAAGGTTTGCCCGCGCATTTCACCGGTGATGGAAACCACCACCTCCGTAATACTCAGCTCTTCAATAATATTTAGCAACTGGTCGCTGCTGCCAAGAATCCGAAAGCCCTCCACTGTTTTGCCAATTTTATGCGGGTCATCATCAATATACCCAACCAACCAGAAAGGCGCCGGCTTTAATGCAGAGTAAACCCTTGCCAGGGTATGCCCATTTGCGCCTGCTCCCACCACCAATACGCGGCGGCCAATGCCCTGGGCAGTGTACATCCGAATGTAAACCCAACGCCAGAGCAGGGTGAGCGCAAAGACGGCCAGCAAAAATGCGGCAAATGCGCGGCGATTCACAAAACGGGGGTCATCCTGCACAAAAAAAACCACCAGGTAGACCATGCCGCCCACAATGGCCGCAACCGTTACTCCGCGCACTGTTCGCCGCCAGTTCGCGGCCCGGTGCAGGTCATACAAATCAATTAATAACAGCATCCAGGCCGGGGGCAGGATGTAAAACCAGAACGGCGTGCGCGCGATGAAAAACTCGGTAAATTTGAAAAAATCGGGGTCTTCAATGAACCAGAAATAAATACCACCCAATAAGGCGACGATGCCCATCAATAAATCGCCAAGAATCAAAATGATGCGTTGTTCGCCAGGCGTTAGCCGAAACCGCGGTCTCGAAATGTCAGCCATTATGCTTTCTTTGCTCCTGCCAGGATGCTCCACAAAAAACCGCTGCCCCACGCAATGTGCATGATTGTAATGGCAAGCGGCAAGCCGAACAGGAGGAAAGCCCCCCTGCGTTGGATTGTGGAACGCAACCCCGCCAGCCCCAATATACCAAAATATGCCATAAGTTCAAAGGCCAGCAGCCAGCCGAACACAGGCCAGGCCAGGGCCAGGAGCGCGCCAACCAACAGGCTCACCACAAACAGCGGCGGCAGCGCCTGTCTCCAGCGCAGCGTGCCGGGGTAACGCTTCAGCATCTGAAATTTCCAAAAGCCATAGCGCCAATATTGCCGGGCCAACGCAGCCAGCGTGGGGCGGGCAAAATACAGTGAGCGGATGGTCGGGGCGAGCCAAATTTTCCCGCCGTTTTGGCGAATGCGCGCATTGAACTCATAATCTTCGTTGGATAGGAGGGACTCGTCATATCCGCCGATTCGTTCCACGAGCGAGCGTTTCCACGCCCCAAACGGGACTGTATCCACCACTGTAGCCTGTTTCGCGTGACGATAGAGCGCATCGCCCACCCCCAGCGGATGCGCTGCGGCCACAGCAATTGACCGCGCCACCCACGTTTCGGCCCCCGGGCAGATTTCCCAAACCCCACCCACATTTTCACCCTTGCCTTCTTCCAACGCGGCGACAGATTTCTCTACATAGTCTGGATAAGGCGCCGAATGACCATCCAGTCGCAGGATGATGTCGCCGCGCGAGGCGGCAATCGCGCGGTTAACCCCCGCCGGAATAGTGCGTGAGTCGTTATCAATCACTTTAATTTTCAAGTTGGGGTGTTCGCGCTGGAATTGGGCAATGACTTCCCGCGTGCGGTCCGTAGAATGCCCATCGGCGATGGTCACATCCATCAATTCGCGCGGGTAGGTCTGCGCAAAAATCGCACCCAGCAAGGCGCGGATGCGTTTTTCTTCATTAAAACAGGGAATAACAATGGAAACAATCGGCGGCATTCAGTGATTTTCGACTTATGATTTTCGCTTGACGAAGCCAGGGGTTGGGAGTTGCACCGTGAATACGCTTCCCTGCCCCGGCGTGCTTTGGACGCTAATTTTACCACCATGCGCCGCCACAATTTCATAGGCAATTGCCAGCCCCAGCCCCGCGCCGTGTTTTTCCCCTCCCTGGCGGGCCGGGTCGGCCTGGTAAAAGCGCTCGAAGATGCGCGGCAGAGATTCAGGTGAAATGCCTGCGCCGCTATCCTGGGCATGGATTTCGACCCTGTTGCCGAAGGCCAGCGTTCTTAAAAGAATCTGCCCGCCGGAGGGGGTGAACTTCAGGGCGTTATCTACCAGGTTGGTAAAAACCTGCGCCAGCCGGTCGCCATCGCCGGTTATTGCCGAGAGTGGAGATAAATCCACGCCCAGCGTCACCCCAGCGGCGCGCGCCTGAGGCGTAAATCGCTCGGCAACGCCGTTGACTAGCGCGTTCACATCCAGCGTATCGAGCTTCAGGTCAGCGATGCCAGAATCAAGCCGCGCCAGGTCGAGCAGGTCGAGCGCCATGCGGTGCATCCGCCCGGCTTCTTCGTAAATAATTTGCGCCGATTGTTTTTGCGATTCGGGCGTGGCGGCAGTGCCATCCAAAATGGCTTGGGCAAAGCCCTGAATGGAAGTGAGCGGCGTTTTCAACTCGTGCGAAACATTGGCTACAAATTCGCGCTGCGCTTTTTGACCGGCCTGCACCCGCCCGGTCATCTGGTTGAAGGCTCCCAGTAGTTCGCGCACTTCTTGCGGACCTTCCAAGGGCAGGGGGCGCATGTTTTCGCCAGAAAATGTTCTGGCTGCGCCCACCAGCCGCTGGAGCGGGTCGGCCACCCAGCGCGCCACCGCAAACGCCAGGAACAGCGCCAGAATCAGGGCTACCGAGCCGCCCACCAGCAGGGGTGGCATCAGTTCATCGGTCAGGATAGTCAGGAAGGCCGGTTTGGGGCGCGGAACGGCAACGACAAGCGTGATTCCGTTTTCCAGCAGTTGCGATTTGAACAACCAGGGCTGCCCGGATGAGTCGTTTGTGGTTTGGTTCAGGCGCGCCAGGCGGCGTAAATCGAGTTGCGGCGCAAGCGGGTTTGAATCGGCAATCACTTCACGCCTTTCATCGAGCAGGAGAATGCGCACCTGGAGCGCATCGCCCTGCCGGGCGAGAATTTGCTGAAGGCGTTGCTGTGGGAGATTAGCCCAGTCTTCCTGCCGCGCCAGCAGAACCCCCTGCACTGCGGTCAATTTTTGGATGGCCTGCCGGTAGGCCAGCGGATTTCGGATGACGTAAATGAGAAAAACCACCGCAACGACGAACAGCGCGGCGGCAATCAGCAGGGCGTAACTCAACCACAGGCGAGAGCGGAGGGATGAGAACATGGAGTCGAAAGTCTCCAGACTTTCGACTCCAACGTCCAAAGACGTTGGAGTCCATTTATAAGGTGATTTTGTAGCCAACGCCCGTCACTGTTTCGATTTTGACCCGGCTGGCGGCAATTTTGCGGCGCAACTGGGCAATGTGAACATCCACTGTGCGGGTTTGACCGTAGAAATCGAATCCCCAGGCCTTTTCGAGCAGTTGTTCGCGGGTGAAAACGCGCCCAGGCTGGCCTGCCAGGGTGAGCAACAGGTCAAATTCTTGGGCGCGCAGGCTCACGGGGAGTCCGTTTACGGTGACTGCGTGGCGGGTAGAATCAACTTCCAGGTCGCCGAGCCGCATGAGAGCGGATGAAATGCCTGCCTTTTTCTCCATGCGCCGCAAGATGGCTTTCACGCGCGCCACCAGTTCGCGGGGGTTGAAGGGCTTGGTCAGGTAATCATCCGCGCCGAGTTCGAGTCCGAGGATTTTGTCTATGTCGTCATCGCGGGCGGTGAGCATGATGATTGGGACTTCGTTTCCCGCCCCGCGCAGGCGGCGGCAGACCTCGAAGCCGTCCAGGCCGGGGAGCATGACATCGAGAACGACCAGGCCGGGCCGCAGTCGTTGCGCCGCTTCGAGGGCTTTCAGCCCATCTCCAACCGATTCTGCGTGAAAACCATCCCGCTCGAGGTACATTTTGGCGAGTGAGATAATGGAGGGTTCGTCATCTACGAGCAGGATGGTTTCCATAGGATTATTTCAGGGCGATGGCTTCGATCTCGACCACGCCGCCCTTAGGCAGCCCGGCAACGGCTACGGTGGAGCGCGCCGGTGGGTTCGCGCCGAAATATTCGGCGTAGATGGCGTTCATCTTTGGGAAATCGGCCATGTCGCGCAGGAAAACGGTCGTTTTGACCACTTTACCGAGGCTTGTCCCGGCAGATTCGAGCACGCTTTTCAGGTTGTCCAGTACCTGGCGGGTTTGAGAGTCAAGGTCTGGGCCAACCAGTTCGCCAGTGGCGGGGTCTATACCGGTTTGGCCGGAGCAAAAGACAAAGCCATCGGTTTGGATGGCGACAGAGTATGGGCCAATTGCTTTGGGGGCCTTTTCAGAAGTGACTACGTTTCGCATGGGGTTCTCCTTAAGGGTGAGTTGCCCCGATTGTAACAGGTGACAGCCGCTTTGGAAGTGGCTGTCATCTGCGCAGAATGGATGATGTGGTGGTTATGGGGCTGGGCGCGGGTTGGCTTCTCGGAAGGCTTTGAGCGCTTCGCGCAGGGCTTTGGCGGCTTCGCCCATCGCCTGGCGGTGCTGTTTGAGCGTTTCGCCGAGTTGTTTTACGGTTTCGCGCGCTTTTTCCAGGTCGGTCACTTTGCCGTTGGCGTTGAATCCTTTGTGCGTTTGGACAAGTTTGGCGGCCTGGTCGTAGAGCAGTTTGCTTGATTCGACGGCTTTTTTATAGTCTGCCAGCGCGGCTTCGACTGCTGAAACATCTTTGCCTGCTTCTTTTGCCTTCGCAATCAGCTCTTCAATGCCAGCAACGAATTCATCCTGGTATTGCAGGTTCAGGTCAATGCGCTGGATGGTGAGTTTCTGATTGGCAAAGGCCCATTCCAGGCGGGTTTTTGCTCGTTCTGGGTCGGGGGTTGCTGCCGGGGTGGGTGGTTCGTTTGGCCCGGCTGCCAGGGCGCTTTGCGCGGGAACTGCCAGCAGGACGAGCGCGAGGAGAGTAACAATCAGGAACAGTTTTTGTATCAGGGTTTTCATTTTTGCCTCCGTTTGGGTTTGATGTTTGCATTTTAGGGGAGGCAGGTTATGCGCGTGTGTGGGGAGTGTAAAAAAGATGTAAATTTTCAATACCGATTGGTATTGAGGTGGCAAATTGCAATTGCCAGGGCATCGGCGGCGTCATCGGGCTTGGGAATTTCGGGCAGCGAGAGCAATACTCGCACCATCTCTTGCACCTGGCGCTTATCTGCGGAGCCATAGCCCGCCACTGCTTGTTTGACCTCGTTGGGGGTATATTCGGCCACATCCAGCCCTTTTTGGGCCAGGGCCAGCAGCAGCACGCCGCGCGCTTGACCAACCCCCAGGGCCGTGCTGATATTTTTTTGGAAGAACAGTTTTTCGACGGCGGCGGTTTCAGGGTGAAAGTTATCCAGGATTTGGTTGAGTTCCTGGTAGAGCAAATCGAGCCGCTCGGGTGCGGGCAAGTCCTTGGGCGTGGTGATGACGCCGAAATTAACCGCCTCGAGCGAGCCATCACGGTGCAGGCGCACCAGGCCGTAGCCGGTGGTGGCGGTGCCAGGGTCGAGGCCGAGGGCGAGGGTCATAGAAATTTATAGGGGCGCGGTACCCGCGCCCCTGGTATTGATGGATTATTCCGCTTCGAGCGCCGCCAGGGCATCTTCGGAGAGTTTCAGGTTATGGTAGACGTTTTGCACGTCATCAAGGTCTTCGATGGCTTCGACGAATTTCAATACCTGTAAGGTTTCGTCTACACCTAGTTCGAGGTCTTGCTTGGCAATCAGGCGCAGACCGGCTTCTTCGGGGCTGACTTTGGCGGCGTGCAGGGCATCGGTGATGGTTTTGAACGATTCTACCGGCCCGATGATTTCGACATTTTCGCCGTCTTCTTGCACATCGTCTGCGCCGGCTTCAATCGCCAGTTCAAAGGCTTTATCGTAGGATAACTGCCTGGCCGGGAAGGCGAAATACGATTTGCGTTCAAACTGCCACCCAACTGCGCCGGGTTCGGCCATGTTGCCGCCGTTTTTGCTGAACGCATGGCGCATATCGGCGACGGTGCGGTTGCGGTTATCGGTGACGCATTCGACCATCAGGGCTGAGCCGTGCGGGCCGTAACCTTCCATAGTCAACTCTTCGAGCGCGCCGCCTTCTTTGTCTTCGCCAGTGCCGCGCCGAATGGCGCGTTCGATGTTGTCTTTTGGCATGTTCCCGGCGCGGGCTTTGTCTACGGCCAGTTGCAAGCGCACATTTGAACCGATATCTCCGCCGCCCAGGCGCGCGGCCATCACAATTTCACGCGCCAGGCGGGTGAAAATTGCGCCCCGCTTGGCATCTGCCGCTCCTTTTTTGCGGCGAATAGTAGCCCAATGGCTATGTCCTGACATAAAACCGTTCTCCTTCTTGTAAAAACCACTTGTGTGGGGGATTTTTGGTGATTAAGTGCGAGAATTATATCATACGGCCTTATGCAAAGAAGCCAACGCCAACCGCCTTTGGCCCAGCATGGACAACGATGGCAGGTGGCAGCAGGTAAATGGGAATGTGAAGGATGCCGGTGCGGGCAGAAAGCTCGGCGCGCAGAGATTCGGCCTCCGCTTCGGCATCTATGTGGATGACGCACAGGTGGGCATTATCCTGTCCGCGCGCTTGTTCGGCAACGATTTCGATGATTCGCCCAAGGGCGCGTTTTTTGGTGCGCTCCTGGTCGTAAGGCGCAACCTGCCCGTCTTTAATTTGCAAGATTGGCTTCACTTGCAGCAACTCACCCAGCAAGGCTTTGGCCGCGCCAATGCGCCCGCCACGCTTGAGATATTCAAGCGTATCTAACACGAAGTAAACATGCCCGCGCAAGGCCAACGCGCCGATTCGCGTTTCTATTTCATCGGCAGTGTTACCCGCCTTCAGCATCTCATCGGCAAGGAGCGCCAGCGTGCCCTGGTTACAGGCCAACGTCTGGGTATCAATGATGCGAATGTCGGCGGAGGGAAAATCGGTTTTGGCTGTTTCGATAGAACGAACCGTGCCGCTTACTTTGGCAGAGGGCGCAATCACCAGCACAGTATCGCCATTTTGGGCGGCTTGCGCAAAAATGGGGAGATATAAATGCGGGGGCGGGGCAGCAGTTTTTGGGTTAACCCGCGAGGCTTTCAGTTTTTGCAGGAAGGTTGCAGTGTCAATTTCAGTATCGTCACGGTAAGCGGTCTCCCCGAAAATCACAATCTGTGGCATAACCAGAATGCCGCGCGCGCGCATGGTTTCAAGCGGGAAGCCGGTCAGGGTATCGGTCACAATTTTAATCATGGCGTCTCCTTTTCGATTTCGAGCAGTCTCTTACCAGCCACCAACAATTCATCGTAACGCTGTTCGAGCGCGGGGTTCGCGCCGCGCAGCCCGTTCACGACTTTTTCAGACCACAAAAGATACTGTTGCTTCCGAAGCAGAGTCCAGCGCAGCGGAGGGGAATATAACAGGTCGTGTGTATTGCTGATTTTATCGGCTAACTTAATCAGTTTGGCTTCATGAGAAAGATGCGCGGCGTGTTCGATTTGGAGTTGTTTGCGGCGCAGTTTGGGCAGCGAACGGTCATCGGTCACTTCCTGCACCAACCCCAGCACTTCATCGCCAAAAACATCCCGAATCTCATCGGGTGTAGTGTTGGTATCTTCAAGGGTATCATGCAAGATAGCCGCCCCCAGGGTAGCGGCGTCGCGCGCGTTGCCTACTTCCCATAGCAGGCGCGTCACTTCGAGCAGGTGGTTGATGTATGGAGAGCGCGGCCCATCTTTGCGGCGTTGGTCACGGTGCTTCGTGGCTGCGAAATTAAGGGCGGTGAGTATTGTTGCGGTGGTATTATCCATAAGTACTCCAAATTATTACGCGGCGTCTACTGGCGTTCGATCTTTGGCTTTTTCATTCGATAATTTCCCTTAAACTCTTTGAGCCAGTTTTTGTAAGATGTTTTTGGCTGTTGAATAGCCTCACTATCATTTTTTGCGCTTTCACTGATAATTCCATATTCGCTTTCAAACCTATTAACCCATTTTTGCCAAGATATTTTTTCGTCATTTTCAAATAGCCCATCTGATATGAGTCGTTGCAAGTTGTCAGACCAAGGGTCTGACTTTACATTTTGAAAGCCAAAGGCAAAATGGCCTTGCCTGCGCATAAACTCTTGAAAGCCGTTGACAGAATTAAGCAAAATTGGCATTTTGAAGTATTTTTGCGTGCCTATCAGGTTAAAACTCAGTTCTTCGTCGTCAAAAAACTCAAGTTCTTCAGGAATCATAACAGACCATGCGAAAAAAGATTTCTTTTTACCCAATTTCATACC
>CAYLZI010000109.1:0-10838 GCA_964388215.1 uncultured Anaerolinea sp. | reverse complement strand
ATTGTTATGGCTGAAAATGAAGAAACATTGATAAATGAGCCCCAGCCTGAAGATGCGGATTGGGCCAAACAACTCGAACTGGATGAAAAACAGCGCCAGCAAGCCCAACGTATTGAGCAATTAAACCAGCAGACCCAGGCCGAGTTGGAAAAAATGCGCCAGGGCCGGCTGGCAAACCGCGCCCTTATTACCAGCAGCATTCAAGAATTGCGCCGATACGACCCCAACAGCGCGGACGCCCTGGAACTTGAGAAAGCCCTGGCGGCTCATGAAATAAAAGCCGAGTTGCAGGGGTTGAAAAATAAACTCAAAATTGAGAGTGACTTGGGGCCTTTGGAAGATGCTATCAAACAAGCGGAACAATCCATCCAGGAAGGTAAATTCGACGATGAACTAACGGAATATTTTGCCCAGGCCCAGCAGCGCCGGAAAGAAATCAAAGACAGGCAGAACAAGCTTTCCACCCTCGCAGCCGATAAAGACTATCATGCCGCCAAGAATTTATTGACCGATATTAATGACGAGGCTAAAGCTGGGCATACAACCTATTTTGATTTAGGAGCAGGTGGCCCGATATTAATTGTCGACGCGCGTGTAAATGCAAGCCAACTCATCCAAAAGCATGCTGGAGATGCGATTGTTTTAGCGGAGCAACACGCCCACAACGTCCTCGAGGCAGGCGATGGTTTTCGCAGCCCGCAGACGGCCCTGGCCTGGCTGCAAGCCAAACTGCTGGAGTACGGGGATGATTTATCGGATGAAACCAAACAGCGGCTGGGGGCGCTCTGCGCGGGTTGGGAAGCCGAGTTGGAACAATGGAAAACCGCCGAAGCAAAGTGGCAAGCAGCTGCCCAAACTGCTGATACGATTGCCCGGCTCGATATCGCCTACGCCGCCAGGCAGGCTTACCCCTACCACAAAGGCGCCCAAAAATTCCCGGAATATTTCGAGGCCGCTTGCGTTACCTTTGCTGAAAAGCTCAAGGAAGCCATCCGACAGGCTGAAATCTTGGTCGCCAAAGCCCCTCAGGAAGCCGAAGAGCGCCGCCACCAATCGCAAGATGCGCGGGGTCTGGCCTGCTTTGCCGAGGCGCGTCAGGTGGTCAAACAGGTTTTGGCCGAAATTGAAAAGCACCTCCAAGAAAAACCTGCTGACGAATTGGGCGAACAGGTCAGCCTGGCGCAGAAATTTTTATCGGACGTGGACAAAGCCGAAGCGCGCCGGGATGAAATCGCCAGCCATTATGACCAAATCCGGGTCTTTATAGACCAAAACGCAAAACAGCAAGTCTTGAACGCCTACGACGCCCTGCCAAAAGATTTCAAAGACGACGCCGAGATTCGCTGCCTGCGCGAGCAGATGGACAAATTCTTCGACGTTGATAAATTGATGCAGGAACTGCGGGGCCTGTACCGGGATGCGCCCTTAAGCGGAGAGTCAATCTGGCGCGATTGCCTGGCGCTGTGCAAAAAAATTGATGAAAAGCCTCAGGCTGAACGCGAGCCTTTCCTGGCGCAGTTAGAGTGGATGCGCTATGTGGCGAACTTGAACCTTTACCGGATTCAAATTCAAAGCGACTGGTGCAACCAGGATTACCGCGAGGCGCTCAAGCATATGCGCTTGCTCGAAACCTGCCAGCCGCCTGCCTCTGGCCCGGCCTTTAGCGAGGCCGACCCCAGGGAAGAAGTAAAAGAATCATTGGGTTGGGATGGGAAGCGCAAAGAATTGGCAGAACGCGCGGCAATGAACAACCAGCAGGATATCCCGGCTCAGGAGAAAACCGCCCGCGAAGCGTTGAAAAAATTCAAGGGCATGCTTGCGCAATTGGGCGAGAATGAAAGAATTGGGCAGGAGGATGTGACCCAGGCATTCCGTTTATATTACCGGCTTGCCGATTTGGAAAAAGTTAAATCATTGCAAGAGCGCGACGTGAAGGAACTGGCTGGCAGAATGCGCTGGGTGCTGCGCAATTTGCTGCTCCATGAAGTGCGCTGGCAGCACAAAAAATGTAAAAACGCGCAAGGCGAACAGGATTTAACGCAGGCGTATGAGTATGTTGATTTTTTGAGCAAAAATCAACTGCTTTATCCGGAAGACATCCCGCTTTGGCGCGAGGTGGTCGAAGGGCATTTTACCCACCAGGCAGAAGGCGCGGGCGGCTTCGCGCAGAAAGCGGGGGTTTGGGCAGATGCATATCAAAAGCACCCGCTGCCATTCATTTCAATGCATTACAGGCAGGCGCAAGCGCGCTATCTGGCTGATGAAATAGATAAATGCGTGCGCACCAAAGACTACCCGCGCGCCCAAAAATTGCTCAACCGGCAAGAGATATTGCCCGTCTGCCAAAACCTGAGCGAAGATGATTATGATGCGCCAGTCTTGCAAGCCCGCAAAGCCTTTGTCCGCGCTTTGAATTTCAACGCCAACCTGGAAAGTCCTCGCGGCTATTTTGAGCAGGTCGAGCGCTATAAAAATGGCTTGGAAGCGATTAAATCTTTCCCGCCAGAAGCGCTTGCTGGCCTGGCCGGGCTGGCAGAACGACAGCGCAGCGAGTTTATTAACACGACGGTCGAGTCGCTGGTAACCCAGTGGCGCCAATTGGGCAATGTGATGTTTTATGTTCATGCGGCGGCACTGGCGCCTGGTCATGGCCTGGTTCAATCTTCCTTGAAAAATAACACAGAGAGCATAAAAGAAAAGGCAAAGCTGATTTACGATGAGGCGGCTTCTGCCAAAGAAAATATTGGCGCGACTGACCTGCCTGGAAAAATCGAAACCCTGCGTATTTTGGCGCGAGACCTGGAAAGCCTGTCCATCGCTTGCCAGTTAATTGGAGAGAAAGACCTGGCGAATAAATTGGATGATGCCCGCGACCAGAAAGCAGACAATGTGCGTTCTCTGGTGGACAAACTGGTGGAATGCCAAAAAATTGCGCAAGAGATTGCGCCAGAGAGTTGGCGGTGGAAAGAAAAATGCCTGCGCCAGGGTGAGTGGTCTGAAGCCAGGCAAAAACTGAATCAACTGCGCGCAAGCATTCTGGGCGCAAACCATGAGGCTGTCACTGAGCTGGCCTACCGCATTGAAATAAACGAAACTAAAAGGCTGCATTTAAGCGAGTTGAAAGAATCTATTCGCAAAGCCTTAAGGGAAGAAGAGTTTGCGACAGGCCTGGAAAAGCATGATGAACTGAAAGAAGCCATGCATGAAAACCTGGGCTTGCATGGCATTGCGCTGCCAACCCCGCCTGAACCGCCAAGCGACCCCTACTACATCATCGAAAAACATTCCTACGAACCCTATTATTTCGCGTCAATCGCCATGAGGCTGTATTACTTTGCTCAGCCAGGAACCGACCCAGCGAATACGCTCACCCTTGCCCAGTTCTTTAAAACCCGCAAAAAAAACCTGGAAGAATGGGAATCTACTCATGAAAAAGTGAAAGCGCAGAAGGAACTTTTGGTTCCGGCGGGTGGGCTTGCGTCTGTTCGTCCCCAGGTAAATGGCTACCTGACCCGTCGAAGATTGGAAGAAGTCGAAAAGTATATAGCGAAATGCGCCCAGTTTTTCGAGCAATGTTCAGGCTGGTTGGATGGTCATGAAAAACCACTGAGCAAGAAAGCGGAAAAACTGAAAAAGCAGGTTGAAGAGTTGACGCAATCTGTTCAGAAAGAATACGAGGCAGCCCAGGCCGACTTAAAACTGCTGGAAGAAAAAGAGAAAGAAATCCAGGATGAAATCAACCTCGCGCTCGATGCGTTGAACCGCAACGAGGATGACAGCGCATTGATACATATAAATTCTGCTGTTGACTTTTACCAGGATAGCGAGGGGAATCCTCAACGGGAGTTTGCTGTCCACATCAAGGATGTCTTACAAGTCCCGGTTCAGGCTGAAACTTCGGGCAAGAATTGGCTTGGGAGTTTGTTCCAGCGAAGTTAGCGGTTTTAGAGGAGCCTTGCGTTCATGAAAATAGCCCTGTTTAGCGATATTCACGCCAATGATGTTGCCCTGCGCGCCGTGTTAGATTTTCTGGATAAAAATCACCCGGTGGATCAAATTTGGTGCATGGGCGATTTGATTGGTTACGGCCCCGAACCCGTTGAAACGGTAGAAACTGCCCTCAGCCGTTTCGATTTTTGGATTGCCGGCAACCACGAAGAATCCTGGTTTTCACTGTTCAACATGGACGATAAAAAGATGATAGACCACAGTAAGTCTGTGGTCAGGCTGATTGAGGAGCTTCGTCCCAAATTAATGGGCCGCCCGCCCGCAATCCACACCTGGGTATTACACCTTAATGCCTTGCGCGATGCTCCCACTATCCTGAGTCGGTTCGTTGACGAATTGAAATACCCTGAGCGCGAAGGCCCGCAGATAAAAGAAGTCGAAGGGCTGACATTAATACAAATCCACGCAACCTTTTCCAACCCAACGGGCGGCTATCCATATCCATGGGAAAGCGAGAGCGCGCTGCGTCATTTGTTTCAGGCCAACGAAGGATTAATACAGCATAAACAAAATGGAATTGTTGAGCCTATAAACAACGGCCTGGCTGAAAGAATTCGCGCATCGCAGGTGATATTAAAGTCAGGAAACCCTTACCTGGTTATCTTTGGGCACACCCATGTTCAAGGGATATACCACTACAAAGATGGCCGCGCGCAAGGGTCACTGCCTCCTGGCTACGGCATTCCGGTTTCCATCGGAGATGTCCCAATGGCAGTCAATCCAGGCAGCCTGGGGCATCCTTCAGACCTTGACCCGCGCGCAGCTTTCGCCATTCTGGATACCAAAAAACGCCAGGTCACTTTTTATCGCGTGCCTTACGATTTAGGTATTATCCAAGAAAAATTATATATGCGCAATTACCCCGATTCCATGTGGGATGAAATAGAAAATTCCATCTTACGTGAGCGCGATATAAAAAAATTGGGGAACTTTTACCAACGACTAAAAGAATTAAAAGATTCTTCTGGTGGTTAATCTATGAGACCTAATTTCCCAGCGCGCCGTCATTCGAAATCCCACTTACATCCTTCTTTGCGCGCGGCATTGGTGCTCCTGATACCTGCAATTCTAGTCCGCGCAGTGAGCGCATGGTTTGCTATCCTAGCCTGGTTGTGGCTGTTAATTTTTGGCTTGCTCTACATCCTGGTTGGTTATACCGCCGGGCGCTTCCAGGCCGAATCGGTATTTCACGTTCGGGTACGCGGGGCAAAGGAAAATGCCAGGCAGCAAGGCGCAGGCGCAGGTATTTTGCTGTTCTTGCTTGGATGGGGCGGATATGCTGTTTTGATGGCAGCGATTAACCTGTTTTTGCCTTTCGCGCCTGTCTTGCCAATAGGGGCGCTGTTTATTTTTAGTGGTTTCGTTGAGTTCGTTGCATCAATGGGCTTGGGCGCTTTTGGCGCCAGCCGGTACCGTTGATGATAAACAGGAGAATAATCTGATGAATCGTAAAAACAATAGTGACGATGTGATGTGCGTGGTTTGCGACCTGTGGTGGCTTTGGCTGCTCATGTTCTTGTTGCTGATTGCTGTCACATTACTGCGCAGTTATTGGATGCCATATATTTTTCCTCAGCCCACCGCAGCCCCGGTGTTCACGCAATCTCCACCAGTTGTGCCTGAATCTACAACCAGCCTGCCAACTCTTACGCCCGTTGCAGTGCCTACTATGGGTACGGGAGATATTCAGGCCACGCTGCGTTGGAACAATTTGAACGACCTTGATTTGCATGTGACCGACCCAGCAGGGAATGAAATATTCTTTGGAAACAAAAGCTCACCTACGGGTGGACTTTTGGACGTTGACAACAATGCCGGATGTGACGAGCGAATGTCAGAACGGCCTGTGGAAAATATTTATTGGCCTTCTGGCTCTGCCCCAAGCGGAGAGTACCTGGTATCCGTCGTGCTTTTTGAACAATGTGATTCATTCGATTCTTCCGCTTTTTCTGTCACAGTAGTTGTGGATGGCGTTACCAAAACTTTTAGCGGCGAAGTTTCAAACGCCAAACCCAAAACCATGGTTTATCGTTTTACCAGATAAGGAAAAGAATAATGCTGGAACGCAACTCATGGGATGAAGTATCCTGCTGGCTGTGTGATTATGCCTGGCTTCCTGTGGCTTTTGCGTTCATTATGTTAGCAGGCTGGTATGCGCGCGATTACTGGACGCCAACGGGTTATCCAGTTAGTCCTGCTCCTGCAACTCCAATATCCACGCATCCAACAGCGTCGCCATTGCCAGCCCCTACCCGTAAACCTGTTACTCCAACCGCGCCGCCAACAGCGCGTCAAACAATAACCCCAACGCCAACATTGCCTGAGTATATTGTCGTTGTTGTGCCGCTGAACTGGCAGGGAGGCCGGGAAATCTTTGAACGCGAGGCAGAGCAAGAACTTGCATACTTTTACCAGGAGTCAGGAATAGATGAATACTTTCGACTCCAAATCAAGTTTCTTGATGAAACGATGGCAGCCGACCTTTCCAGCCGCACGCTTGTGTATGACATGGTTGAATTTGGGGCAGAGCGCGAACCAGGCGACCGCTATATTGGCTTGACCGATGGCGATATTTCGCCAAATGGGAATACCAATGTAACAGGTTGGACCACCGGCCCAAATAGTTTGGGCGTTGTTGGGGAAGCGCAGGCCGATTACATTATCGCGCATGAATTGGGCCATACCTACGGCTTATGCGATGAATATAACTATTTAGTTTGGAGTGAGCAAAATCAAGAATTTTTGGGCGGTTGCCCGAACCCTTTTCCATCTGAGTGCGAGCAACTTCAAACAGATGCGATTTATTGCCCAGGCGCACTAACCAGTGATGGTCGTAATTCAATCATGGGCCCATCTGGTTTAGATGGCAGGCATGGGTTTAATACGCCCAGCCTGGTGCATTTACGCAAAATTTTTGCAGAGATGGCTTTGTTACGTTAACCATGAAAAGAACCCTGACACTCCAATCACAACTCTTCCTAAGCCTGCTTATTGGTATGGCCCTGAGTTTTATTTCTGTTCGGGCTTTCCCGCCAACACTCACGCGAGAAACGCCAACGGTATTACCCTCTTCCACCGAAACGCCCTTAGCGCTGCAAACGCCTGCTCCATCAATTACTCCAAAGCCGATTAACACCGACCCATATAAGCCTTATGTAACGATTTCGGGGGTTTGGTTGGTGCGCGCGCAAGTCTCATCCAAAGACTCGCCGCAAATACTAAAAGTTACACGGCTAAAAGAAGGCCGCATCACCCCATTCGCGCAGGGAGATTATCAGATTCAACTATTGAACGCCGCTGGCAATGCTTTGTTTAGCGGCTCATTTGCAGTGAGCTTTGTAGAAGGAGACCCTCCTCGCCCGGTAGAGCAGGTGACTACGCTTTTAATTGTGCCAATTTTGGAAAATGCTGTTCAAATTCTGCTTAAAACCCCGCAGGGAGAAACAACCTATGATATCCAGCCCTGATATTCTCGCTGCGCATCGCATGCGTTCATTACCAAAGAGGCCTGTTCGGAATTGGTGGCTGTGGCCGCAACCCGTTTCCCCAGGGTTGTATGGCAAAGGATGGGGGTCAACTTTATGGATTACGACCAATCATCTGCCTTCAGTGGCCTCGTTTTGCAATCAGCCCGATGCCCTGGTCTTGGCATTGGATGCAGGGGGCTTGCATCCATTTTTCGCATCGGCCTTTGACCCCGGCATGATTGAAGATGCCATGCGCTATGAGCAGTTCTCTCTACCTGGGAGCGCCAAGAAAATCATAATTGACTCGCATCTCGTAAGACGATTCTCAACAGAAGAATCGCCAGATGGCAATGGAATTGGCATCAAATTTGTTAGCGCTCCCCATGCAGACCGTTCACAAATATTGCACAGGCTGGCGGGGGCTTTTTTATTAACCCTCGGACAGGCCATTATTTTTGCGCCGCTGCTCCTTCTCTTTGGCTTGCCTAACCTACTGGCAGGTTTAAGCATTCTATTTTCGGCAGGTTTAATCCTTGGGCTATTATGGCCGCTACCCAAACAAAAATGCCTGAAATGCAGATTCGTTTTAAGCATTTTATCCACTTTATTGGCCGTAATTGCCGCCGGGTTATGGTTTGGCGTTCAACCTGGATCTTTCGCCTGGTTTGTAAGCGGCTGGTGGTTAAGTTCTTTTTGGCTTAGCTTTGTATTTGTTGGGACAAAATAAGTTTTACCCAACATATTTTTGATAGAACCGATATTTTGGAGGAAAACCATGAATCGACGCCCTGTAAACAAAAATGATGAAACAATGTGCCTTATTTGCGACCTTTGGTGGCTATGGCTTTTGGGTTTTATAATGCTCATTGCGGCCATCCTTGCATGGCCATACTTGAGAACTTTGGTCGGATGGTCAATCCCTCCTGCCGCCGTTCCTACCGTGCCGCCTGCGCCAACAATTGCGCTATCTGTAACCCCGAACCAGGCTGAAACGCCTACCATAGCCCCGGTCACTCCCCCAACTGCCGTAACTGCCCCTAGTTTGCCCCCACCTGTTCCGTCTGCGCCTGGCCCAGTTGGCATTGGCTCTCCCGCGCCAGATTTTACCCTGCCCCAATTGGGCGGCGGGCAAATCTCCTTAAATCAGCGCGGCGAAAAACCAGCTGTGCTGATATTTTTCGCATCTTTCGACGGTTCTTCTGAAGCACAAGCCCCTACTATTCGTAAACTGGGCCAAACGCATCAAGATAAGATTGTGATTTTGCCAATCAGCATTTATAGCGATTCACCCGAAAGCGTAAAGAAATTTATTAGTGATTATGGGTGGAGTTTCCCGGTTGCTTTGGACGAAACAGGCTCTATACAAGCCCTTTATGAACAAAACAGCATTCCCGCGTATGTTTTCATCAACAAGGACGGAAAAATTGTTAACATCGAAAGCATGATGACTTCGGAACAACTGGAGAAGAAAACAGCCGAATTGGCAGGCCCGTAACGAAAAAGCAAAGAAGGGACGGATATATGTCCAGGTATATATTGTTAATAGCCTTTTGCGCAACATTTTGGGCATGGGTTGGCTGCGGCCAAACCATGCCTACTCCCACGCCCGGTGAACCGACTTCCACCAAATCTGCCAGTCCTGTCCCGCCAGGCCCTGGCGGAGTCAGTTTGCCTTTGTGCCCTCATCAAGAAAATTTGGTTTCTGCTGTCTATAACCATGAGCCAATCAATGGGCTTTTATACATCGTGATTGACAATACAGAAAGCGTTCAAACTGCTACGCAGGGAAAGTGCGGTGGGGCATCTCCTGAAGAAGACCGCCGCTTTGCGCCTGAGTATGTCCTTTCGCTTCTCAGCACCCTGCCCCAGACCGAGCAGAACAAACTGTCGGTTCGGTTCGCCCTGATTGGCGCATCAAAAGGGCAGGATAGTGGGTTTTACGAAATTTTAGGGCCTACTGAAGTGAGTGCGTTGAAAATGCGGAATGAATGGAGAGTCTGGTTAAGGAATCCATCGCCTTTGGAATCTGACGGAGGCACAAATTACCACGGAATCTTTCAAAAAATAGCAGAGGATATTCAGGCGCAGCCCAATATAAAACCCGAAAAAGTTACCATCTGGGTACTGACTGACGGAATAGGAATTTCGAATAAAACCCAGGCAGACGAAACGCAGAAAATTTTAATAGATTTGTCAAAACGCAAGAAAGTGCAAATAGAAATCTCAATTCTTTGTGCTGGCGCGCTTACGCCACAGGAAAAAGACGATTGGGGAAAAATTGCGGGCGTGGGTAATGTTAGCGTCAATGACTCAGGCAACAAAATTCAGTGGATAAAGAACATCCTCGCAAAGGAATCTATTCGCCCTTTCCTGCCAGAAAAACATGCCTGGGTTTGGCCAGGGCTCAGCGACAGCCACTCTTACCATGGGCTTTCTTCTCTCAGCCTGTATCAACTGCATTGGTATATGCTCGAAGATGACTCTTCGGACCGTTTTCAAATAACATGGGAACCTGCTTTTTTCCGAAATTCCACTGGCAAGATCGGCTATATCGAAATCAATTTCCTGGAAACTTCACCATCTTGTTCCGCCCCAGCCTTACAAATTAAACCCGATACTTCCACTTCCATTGGCTTTACCTGGTTGGAAGAAATTCGGCCGCAAATAGAAATGTCTGTTAACTTGCCCACCAATGCCGTCAGTATCAACTTGAAGCCTCTCGGTTTTTCACCGTATTTAGACTTTAGCAAGTCTGGTTGGACGAAAGCAGATATTCAGAGCAAAGCCGTGTGCCTGAGCCTTTGCTCGTACGTCCCTCGTTCCGGTCCGAACCCAAACGCTAATCAAGAGTTGTTGTTTTTCTCCCCAAACGATGAGAGCCGGGTTTTTAGTACAAATGGGTTTGGTTTTTCGGCAAATCTGGAGCTGCGCCCCAAAGCGAACCCCGGACAGTCACAATCCACCTGTTTCGATTTGGGATTAACGAATGGTGAAGATGTTATTGCATTACAGACCAACAACTGCGTCGCTCTACAGTACAAGCCAAGCCTGAATACTTATTCAAATATTCTCGATAAAGTGAATTCTGGTGAGGTTTATACCATTAAAGAATCTCAACAAACGATTAGCTCCAATATTATGGAATTTAGTTTGTCTGTTCGTTACGCCCCTGAGCATAATTATCTAGCGGGTACGATTTCATCCACGTTGGATGATACAGAAGTAACAAAACGCAGCATAGCCATTAAGCCTTGGAAATTGTCCCCAGGCATGGATACGCCAGGATGCCCAGACAACCATCGCCTGCTGCGTTGGGACCCAAATTATCCAGACCCGAAAATAGGCGATTATTTTGTCTGTAAA
>CAYLZI010000108.1:0-11133 GCA_964388215.1 uncultured Anaerolinea sp. | reverse complement strand
TCTCCCTATTTTGCCATAGAACAAATGTTTAATCTGACATTGTCAAACTATTCAGCCATCGTCCTCCCCCGGTGGCAAGGAGACTTCCAAAATTGCCGATTCAAAGCCCCGCTCCCGATGGGAGAGGGGTTGGGTGAGGAAAAATAAAGCAATTTATGGCAGAGAGGGGTATAATTAATTTGTCTGACAACTTTCTCCCCTCACTAGGAGTTTACACCCATGACCACAATCGACCTTAGCATTCACCCCGAACGCCGCAAACGCGCCATCCAACGCGCCCGTGAGCGCAACATTATCATCCCCACTTATGCGCAAATGAAAGACCCATCCAAAATTCCGGCCAAGATTAAGGAAGAATTGGCAGGAGTTGGTTTATGGGATATTCACCCGCGCAACTTGTTCCGCATCACATGGAAAAATGAACCCAAAGCCAATGGCGGCGGATTCGGCGGCGTCAACTACCTGGAACTGCCTTCCGCGCTGACGGGCGTCCCGGCCCGCATCATCGCCATTGTGGGCAAATGGTTTCCCACTGGCGCGCACAAAGTCGGGGCGGCCTTTTCGTGCCTCGTGCCGCGACTCGTCACCGGGCAGTTCGACCCAACCACGCAAAAAGCCGTCTGGCCCTCCACCGGCAACTACTGCCGGGGCGGCGCGTATGATTCAGCCCTGCTCGGCTGCGATTCGATTGCCATCCTGCCCGAAGGCATGAGCCGCGAACGGTTCGAGTGGCTGGCAAAGGTAGCCGGGGAAACGATTAAGACCCCAGGGTCAGAATCCAACGTCAAAGAGATTTTCGATAAATGCTGGGAACTGCGCAAATCGGGCCAAGATTTGATGATTTTCGACCAGTTCCAGGAATTTCCCAATTACCTGTGGCATTACGAAGTAACCGGCCACGCCATGGAAGAAGTGTTTCGCAAAGTTGCCCGCCCTGGCGATGAATTTCGCGGCATCACCAGCGCTACCGGCTCAGCGGGGACGATTGCCAGCGGCGATTACATGAAACAACTGTTCCCCAACAGCAAAATTGCGGCCAGCGAAGCCTTGCAATGCCCAACCCTGCTCGAAAACGGCTTCGGCTCGCACCGCATCGAAGGCATCGGCGACAAGCATGTGCCATGGATTCATAACACGAAAAACACCGACCTGGTTGTGGCCATTGATGATAATGCTGTGGTCAACATCGCCCGCTTGTTTAACGAAGAAGATGGGCGCGCCTACCTGTTTGAAAAAGGCGTCTCTGAAGCATTGATATCGCAGTTAGACCTGCTGGGCTTCTCTGGCATTTCTAACGTGCTTACCGCAATCAAGATGGCAAAATACTACGAAATGGGCGAAAACGACATCATTTTCACCATCGCCACCGATTCGATGGAACTGTACCACAGCCGCATTCACGAAATGCGCGAGGAGATGGGCGAATATTCCGCGCGCGATGCCGCCGCCGATTACGCCCGCTGGATGTTGCAGCAATCTACCGACAACATGCTCGAATTGCGTTACAGTGACCGCCGCCGCGTCCACAACCTGAAGTATTACACCTGGGTTGAGCAGCAGGGCAAAACCTACGAGGAAATTCAAGCAATGTGGTATGAGCGCGACTACTGGACAGGAATCCAAAAACAGGCCGATGAAATTGACGGGTTGATTGAGGAATTCAACGCAGAAGTCGGAATCGTATAAAAGACTTTACAAGAAACAGGCAGACGGGAATTTATTTTTCCTGTCTGCCTGTTTCTTTTTTTTACCGGGCCGAACCGCAATTGCGCCAAAGTTTCTCATCCCAGTCGAGCAGGGACGAACTGCCCCCTGGGGGTGCGAATTGTATCCGCGGCGTCCTCTACGCTGGCAATCAATCTCCCGCCGAGGAAGGTGGCCTGCGCCCAACCCTGCACCTCCAGTCCTTCGTAAGGGGAATAATCTACGCGCTCGCGCAAGATAGACTGCGCAATTTTAACGCGCCGGGCCGGGTCGAAAATGACAATATCGGCATCTGAGCCAACTTGCAGGCTTCCCTTGCGTGGATGCAGCCCAAAAATTTGAGCCGGGGCCGCGCTGCACACCGAAACCCATTGTTCAGGGGTCAGCCATCCGGCGCGCACCCCAAAATGATAAACCAGCGCCGTCCGCGCCTGAATGCCAGGCAGTCCGCCAGGAGATTTGGTGAAATCTTGGCAACCATGCTCTTTTTGTCCTACGACATTAAAAGCGCAGTGGTCGGTGCCAACCGTTTGCAAACTGCCGTTTCGCAGCCGATTCCACAGGGCGTTCTGGTCGCGCGCCTGACGCAGGGGAGGCGCGCAGATGTATTTAACACTCTCGCGCGGGTCGTCTGCCCGGCTGTGATTCTCATCCAGTAAAAGGTACTGTGGGCAGGTTTCACCATAAACAACCTGCCCATGAATGCGGGCGCGCTCAACAGCCAATGAGCCGCGCTCTGTTGAAATGTGGACAACATAAAGCGGCACCCCGGCAAAGCGGGCAAGCAAAATGACGCGTTGAATAGCCTCCACCTCGGCCAAGGCCGGGCGGCTCTGAGGATGATATTGCGGCGCGAGCAACCCCTGGGCGCGCAGTTTGGCAAGGCTATGACGGGTGATGGCATCGTTCTCGGCGTGAACCAGCGCCAACCCGCCCGCTGCGCCAATGGACTCAAAGGCGGTAATCAGGTCGTCATCGGGCAGAGCAAATCCTTCGTAGGTGGTATACAGTTTGAAGGATGGAATCCCAGCCGCGATGACAGCCGGTATCTCTGCCAGGGTATTTGGGGTGGCCCGGGTCAGGGTCATGTGCAGGTTGTAATCAATATGCGTGCGCCCCTCGGCCTCGGCGCGGCGCGCAGACAGAGCCTGCAGCAGGGTCTGTTCACCTTCTGGCTCAACAAAATCAATCACGGTGGTTGTGCCGCCGTAGGCCGCCGCCCGGCTGCCAGTTTCCCAATCATCACTGGTCATGGTGGTGGAGGTCGGCATTTGCAAGTGTACATGCGGGTCAACGCCACCGGGGATGACGAGCATGTCGCGGGCTGAAAAGGTTTCGCGCCCCCACAAACCTGGGCCAATGGCGGCAATTTTGCCGTCTTTAATGCCGATGTCGGCCTGCTGGCTTTTTTCGGCAGTCAGAAGAGTGCCGCCGCAAATAACGATGTCAAATTCCATTGGTTATCCTAACCCGGACAAGCCGGAACCAAACAGGCTGGAACACAAAGGACACAAAGGAAAATCCTTTAAAAAAACTTTGTGTACTTCGTGCCCGCTTGCCCCGCGAACTGGGTGGGGTTGTGTTTGAAAATTTTTGCTTTTTGCCTGCGCTGGCATCAGGCCAGGGTGCAAGAATTTCACTGATAAGATACTAACCCAGATAGCCGGAACTTTTTGGCAGATTACTAAAATACAGGCGGAGTGATGACGAAAATCCAGCAAACGTCTTCGTTTCCCTGGCTCTGCAATTTAATCAAATCGTTTCCATTGAAATAAATCGAGTCGCCAGCATTCAGGGTATGCTCCCCGGTTTTTAGAACGATGTTCAAAGCGCCGCTCAAGATGAACACCATTTGCTCTGTCTCGATGTTCAAATTACGAGCATGAACTTCAGAACCAGGCTTCAAGGTGCGAATCAATGCCTCGAACTTGCCGGTCAACCCGGGAGTGAGCAGTTCATAAGCGGCTTTTCGGTCGTCAACTTCTAACTTGGGGCGGTTATTGGCGCGCACAACCGGCGAATGCCTGGATACGTCTGAAAGGAAGTAGAGTAGGGGAACGCCGAGGGCCTCGGCTATTTTTTGGAGTGAGTTCAGGGATGCGTTGGTTATTCCTCGTTCCAACTGGCTGAGAAAAGAGGCTGTCAGGTTGGTTTTTTCGGCCAACGCCCGCAGCGATAACCCCTGCTCGGTGCGGCGCTTATGTAATCTCTTGCCAAGTAATATAGTTTGTGTCATCGTATTCGCTAACCCAAGCCTTGATACAAGTTGTATTCCATATAAACGATGGCTTGCGGTGGCTTGAAAATTGGATTCAAACGCTTGCTGAAGGCTGGTAAGACCTCCACGCTCCTGGCATCTCGATGACCCACAATCAGCACGGCTCATTTTGAGCGGCGTCGTTGGGTCTTTACTTAGTCATGATATACTTTATTAAGTAAAGTCTATCACGCAGGAATACAAAAGTCAATTACAGCCTCCGCACCCCACTCTCCAAAAACTTATAAAGGGAATAAAGCTCATGAGCCTGAACCATGACTCACTGACCGCCTTTGCCCAATCTCTGATTCGCGCGCGCAGTTTGAGCGGCGACGAAAAACAGGCCCTAAACATTCTCTCTTCCGAAATGACCCGGTTGGGGTTCGACCAAATTTGGATTGATGAAATCGGCAGCCTGGTTGGGATGGTGGAAGGCGCGCAACCCGGCCCAACCCTGCTGCTGGATGGTCACTGCGATACTGTTGATGCTCATGCCGCAGACTGGCATCACGACCCCTGGAGCGGTCTGGTCGAACATGGCCGCCTGTATGGACGCGGCGCAGCCGATATGAAAGGTTCGCTGGCGGCAATGGTTCATGCAGTGGGAAATCTCAATCGCGGCGAACTCCGCGGGCGGGTGGCGGTGTGCGCCAGCGTTTCAGAAGAAGTAGCCGAGGGCGGCGCGCTAAAAAGCGTTATAGAGGCCATTCGACCAGATTTTATTATCATCGGTGAGTCGACTGGTTTGAATCTCAACCGGGGCGGGCGCGGACGCGCTGAAATCCAGGTTACAACCTTTGGGCGTTCGGCGCATTCATCTTCACCCGAAGCCGGTCGCTGCGCGGTGACCGATATGCAGCGAGTTATTCAGGCTATTGCTGGCCGCCAGCCCTTTGTTGACCCGGTTCTCGGCCCCGGTTCGATTGTGTTGACCGACATCATCTCGGCTCCGTATCCCGGCCATTCGGTTGTTCCCTATCGCTGCCGGGTGACTTATGATCGGCGGCTTTTGTTGGAGGATAGCAAAGATACTCTGCTCAACAGTTTACAGTCCTTGCCCGGGCTGGAAGACATCAAATACCAGGCCGCGCTGGCCCCGCTGGAGGAGCGTACCTACACCGGGAAAATTTTACAGGGTGAAAAATATTTTCCAGCCTGGCTGTTGCCCGAAGACCATTCGTTTGTTCAGGCAGCTCTGCTCGGGTTGCAATCGGCGGGGTTGAATCCGCGCATCGGCGCGTACCGGTTTTGCACCAACGCCGCTTACAGCGCCGGGGTTGCCGGCATCCCAACCATCGGATTTGGCATCGGGCGCGAGGAAGATGCCCATATCGTAGATGAATCTATCGCCGTTGCCGACCTGCTGACCGCCGCGCGCGGATACCAGGGGATAATTTGCGCGGCGCAAGTTCTCGTTAATTAGCCGCCCCGCCAGCGTTTGAAGTTTCCTTCTGCGAATTCTATGCGCAGCACGTCGAGAATTTTGAAGACGTGGTGGTCAACCAGGTCTTGCAGGCTGGTTGGCCTGGCATAAAAAGCCGGCATGGGCGGGGCAAGGATAGCGCCCATTTCGCTGGCTTGCAACATTAAACGCAAATGGCCGCTGTGCAGGGGGGTTTCCCTGAAGGAAAGCACCAGCGGCCTTCTTTCTTTCAAGGTCACATCTGCCGCGCGCAAAAGCAGGTTTTCACTATAGCAATTGGCAACACCCGACAAGGTTTTGACTGAACAGGGGATAATGGCCATGCCTATCGTCTTGAATGAGCCGGAGGCAATGGCCGCGCCAATGTCGCTGAAATTGTAGGTTTCATCTGCCAGGGCTTTGACCTGCGCCAAGGAGTAGCCGGTTTCGAGGCTGAGGGTACGCGCGGCAGCAGGACTGATAATTAGATGGGTTTCGAGGCATTCGATAGCGCGAACGGTTTCGAGCAGGCGAATGGCATAAATAATTCCTGTTGCGCCAGAAATTCCAACAACCAATCTTTTAGGCAAGGTTTCGGTGCCTTTTTTCAGTGGAATCAAAAATAATTACTTTAGGAGCTTCTTGCCCGCCACAGGGGCTATTTTATATTTTTCAGGAAACTTCGGCCAGGGAAGTTGTATCGTCCCGTTGCGCGCCATCAGCAACAAGAGACCGGCCAAGCCCATCAGTACCGAGACGAGCATCGAATAACTGACAAACATATCGCCAATTTTCGGCTGGTCGGGGCGGAAAAACTCAATAAACACGCGCGCGGAACCAGCCAGCACCAGCCACCAGGCAAAGACCGCGCCCGGCTTGAAGCGTTGCGGCCAGCGGCGGGCGGCCCACAGCAGCGTCCCGGCAAAAAGCAGGTTCAAAATCATCTCATAGGCAAAAACCGGGTGGAAGCGGGTCGTTTCGACAGGAAACTGGCTCAAATCCTGAAAGGCAGGAATGCGGTAAAAAGCATCGATTTTGATGCCCCAGGGCAGGGTCGTCGGCGGGCCGTAGAGTTCCTGATTAATAAAATTGGCCGGGCGCGCCAGGGCCTGCCCAATCATCGTCGTCGGGGCAATTGCATCGAGGAACAACCATAAATCTAACTTATAGTAACGGGCATAAAAATAAAGCGTGAGCGCGCCAAACAACAGGCCGCCAAAGAAATGCAGGCCGCCATCCCAAACCGCCAAAATTTTGCCGGGGTTTTCAAGATAATAGGAACTGCCGCCCAGTGTTGCATTGACCACATACCACAGGCGCGCGCCCAAAATGCCAATCGGCAGCAAGAAAATCATGGCGTTCCAGACATGCTCGCCATTTTCGCCGCGCCGTTTAATTTCCTGCTCGGCCAGCCACGCGCCAACCGCCACGCCAAACATCACCAGCACACCGTACCAGCGCAGGGTGAGCGTGAGAGTGCCAATTTGAAACGAAAAAATTACAGGGTCCAAAAATTCACCTCCAGTAGAAACTGGCCGAATTATACCCGTTTGCTAATATGAATTGCGGAAGCAAGCTTCCGCACGCCAAATTCTTTGCTACAATCAAAGTGGAGGAGAAACGCGCATGAAACAGAAATACTTCATCGACTCACACAAAGGTATCACCTTTCTGACCGTCCTGTTGATGATGGCCTGGTTCGACCAGTGGCAGAACCCGACCGCCTGGGTTTACCTGGCCCTGCACGGCACCTACGGCATTCTGTGGATTTTGAAAGGACAGATTTTCCCCGACGCGCAGTGGGAGCAAAAAACGGGTTGGGGGTACGCGCTGGTCATCTGGGGCGCGCTCACACTTTACTGGGTTCCACCCTTCCTGCTAACCTGGCGCGGCGCGCAGGCTCCGTCCTGGCTGCTGGGGTTGGCAATCAGCCTGAACCTGTTCGGCGTCTTCCTGCATTTTGCCACCGATATGCAGAAGTACATCCAGTTAAAATTGCAACCCGGCAAACTCATCAGCAACGGCATGATGGCGCGGATGCGCAATGGCAATTACTTTGGCGAATTGCTGATTTACGGGGCTTTTGCCCTGCTGGCGATGGATTGGCTGGCCTTCGCGCCGCTGGCTCTGTTCGTGGCCTTTTTCTGGATTCCGAACATGATGCGCAAAGAAAAGGCGCTGGCAAGCCTGCCTGGTTTTGAAGAATATAAGCGCAAGAGCAAACTGTTTATTCCATATATTTTTTAGCAGCGCGAGATGCTATCTCGCGCCACACTTTGGAGACCCGATGACACTCAAACTGACGCTCACTGTATCCACACAGGCCGATTTTACGGGCCTGGTTATCAGCCCGGTACTTGCCCCAGAAACCGTCACGCACGAGACGGCTGGCAAGGAAACCGGAGACATCCGCAGCGTGGGCGGGCAGACCCTGCTCTCGCTCGGGCCGCAGAAAAAACTGTCGTTCGAATCCATCCGCCGGGCTGGCGGGATGCTGGCGAAGTGGCTGTCGAAAAATAACGTGACCGCTGCCGGGCTGGAGTTGGCCCCCCTGTTTGGGCTGGGGCTGCCTCCCATTGCAATAGTTCATGCCCTGGCTGAGGGGGTGCTGCTGGGGGCGTTCACTTTTTCGGCGTACAAGTCGGAGAACGAGGACAAAGCATCAGCCTTGAGTCTACTGATGGATGACAAAGCAGCCCCCAGCCTGGAAGAGCTCAAGCATGTCATCCACAAAACAGAAATCATCGCCGAGGCAGTTAATCTCGCCCGGGCGTGGTCGCATGAACCGCCCAATGTTATTAACCCGGTTACGCTGTCCGAGCGGGTTCAAAAACTGGCGCAAGAAGTCGGCCTGAAATGCACCGTGCTAGATGACAAACAACTGGCCGAAATGGGCGCGGACGCAATCGTGGCGGTCGGCAAAGGTTCGCGCACCCCCTCACGGCTTATCCTCCTGGAACACGCCGGGGCGGCGGACGGGCAGCCGGTGGCACTGGTCGGCAAGGCGCTGACGATGGACACCGGCGGCTACTCGCTCAAAAGCACCGAGGGCATCGTCGGGATGAAATACGACAAATCGGGCGGGATGGCGGTCGTTGGCGCGATGATGGCGATTGCCCGGCTGGGGCTAAAAACCCCGGTGGTGGGCGTGATTGCCGCCGCCGAGAATATGATTTCGAGCGCGGCGTACCGCCCCGATGACATACTGAAAGCGTTGAACGGGAAAACGATTGAAATTATCAGCACGGATGCCGAAGGCCGCCTGGTGCTGGCCGATGCGCTGACCTATACCGAGCGAACGTTCAAGCCGCGCGCCATAATTGACATCGCCACGCTGACCGGCGCGGTGGTGATTGCGCTCGGCTCGGTGCGCGCCGGGGTGCTAAGTACCAGCGATGAACTGGCCGAGGCGCTTTACCAGGCCGGGGAACGCACTTATGAGCGCATCTGGCGGCTGCCGCTCGACGAGGAGTATTTCGAGCAAATCAAGGGTGATGACGGCGACATTAAAAACAGCGGCGGGCGCAAGGCCGGCACCATCATCGGCGGTATGTTCCTGAAGCAGTTCGTGACCGATGAAACGCCCTGGGCGCATGTGGATATGGCCGGGGTGATGGGCGCGGAAAAAGACCTGCCCTACTGCCCCAAAGGCGGCATGGGCTTTGGCGTGCGGCTGTTCCTGGAATACCTGGGAACGCTGGAGTAGCGACATCTTGCAGGGGCGACCCTTGCCTGCTAACAGGCAAACCGTCAGGCCAGGTTGCCTTGCCTGTCAAGACGATGGTCTGGTCCGAGCGGGTCGCCCTTACTTTTGGCGAAGGAGCATGGTGATGAACAAACATCAAATCAATACAGACGATGTGCGTTTTTTCTGTGGACAGTCGCACCCTGCGCTGGCGCAAACCATTGCCAGTGACCTGGGCGTGCCGTTGGAAAAATCCAATTTCCGGCGGTTCAGCAACGATTGTATGGAAGTGCAGTTGGGCGTCAGCGTGCGCTCACGCAATGTTTACATCGCGCAATCACTGGTCAGGCCGGTCAGCGAGCACCTGATGGAACTGCTGGTGATGCTCGATATTGCCCGCAGCGCCGGAGCATCCAGCGTCCATGCCATCCTGCCATATTATTCCTACGCCCGCTCTGACAAAAAGGACGCGCCGCGCATTTCGATTACCGCCCGTCTGGTAGCCGATTTACTTGTGACAGCAGGCGCAACGCATGTGATGACCATGACCCTGCATTCGCCGCAGGTGCATGGCTTTTTCAGCGTCCCCACCGATGTATTAACCGCCCGACCAGAGTTTGCCGGTTATTTCAGAGAGCACAAACTGGAGAAAACCATCGTCATCTCGCCCGACGTGGGACGCGCCAAATCGGCAGTGCGCTTTGCCAACATGCTCGGCCTTTCGGCAATGGCCGCCCACAAAGAGCGAATTTCAGACACCGAGGTCAAAATCGGTGGTCTGCAAGCGCGAATGCTGCGCAAGTACAAGCGCGCCCTGGTCTATGACGATGAAATTGCCACTGGCGGCTCGGTCTTCGAGGTCTGCAAAACGCTGGCCGAGAATGGCATACAGGAAATCATTCCCATTTGCACGCATGGCGTTTTCACAGCCAAAGCGCTGGAACAATTGAGACAGATTCCCCAAATCGTAGAAATCGTGACCACCGACACCGTTCCACCGCCCGCTTCATGCCCACCCTACCTGACGATTATCCCCATTGCGAAGATATTTGGCGAGGCCATCTGGCGCAACGCCACGCACCAATCCATCGGCGGGCTGTTCTCGTATTGGCAGGAGCCAGAACACGAATAACTTCGCCAAACCCTACCCGACCCGCATCTTACGCATCAACGCCAGGAACAAAAACGCCGCTGCGAATCGCCCAATAGACGAAAACAGGAACACGCTGGTATAGCCCCACGACGAACCAATCAACGCGCTGCCCAGGGCCGCGCCGCCCGCCAGCGAAATCGTCACCACCACCTGGAAAATGGCCGAATAGCGCGCCCGCATATTCTCTGGCATGAAAACCAGCAAGAAGTTGAAAGCAGCCAGTTCAAACGCGCCCCAAAACACCCCGCCAAACGAGTTGACCACCACTACATGCCACAATTCACGGGCGAAAATCCAACCGAGGGGCAGGAAAGGGATAAGGAACATACTCACCATTTGCAGGCGGCCCGCGCCCCAACGGTCGGCCAATTCGCCCAATTTGCGCTGTGTTAATAAGCGGGTTGCATTGGTGGCAATCGCGGCAATGCCAATCATGGCCGCGGTAAAACCCAAATCTTGCGCCATATAGACGTTGAAAAACGGCCCGGCAATATTAAGCGAAAAATTCCAGACCGCCGTGGCAATGCAAAACTGCAGGAATAGAGGAGAGGCCCGAAAACCCTGCCAGACTTCCGCCAAAGAGAGTTTCATCTCGCTTTGAACGGGCTGCTCCCCCGCTGAATCCTGGATGCGCCAGAAAAAATAGGTGGACAAGAGCCCGGTCAGGAACGACAGCCCCAACGCCAACTGATAGCCTTGCAGCGACCCGACCCGTGTAATAAACTCCCCCATCAGGTACGTCGCCACGATGCCTGCGATGACCATCACGAAGTTGCGCGAGCCGAAATAACGCCCGCGCCCTTGCATTGGCACGATGTCGCCGGTTAGCGACATCCAGGCCGGGAAAGCCAGGTTGCCCGCCGCGCTACGGATGACACCCAGCGTGATGACCAGCCAGACGAGAGGCTGACCACTGACCGGGAACGGAGCAA
>CAYLZI010000107.1:0-11146 GCA_964388215.1 uncultured Anaerolinea sp. | reverse complement strand
TCTGCATAGCTATTTAGGCCAAGATGTACTAGTTCGTTAACGTGCAAGATGTTACCGACGAGGACATTTTCCGTGCGAATCCGATGAATCTGTGAAATCCGTGTACCCAAAGCCCTGATTTCGAACGAATTCAGTAATTGACCAAGGAGAGCCAATGACCACTCAAACCGCTTCCCCTTCCCTGCGCTGGTATGATTACCTGCCCATCAATATCAACTGGTTCGCCATTACCCTGCGCTCGCAGGTGCTGGCCGGGCTGGTTGTGCCGCTGCTGGTGCAGGATTTTGTCGGTGACGCTCAAAAAGGCGCCTATTTTGGCACCATCCGCCTGTGGGGGCTGATGGTGGCGCTGCTGGCGCAGGCCCTGTTTGGGCTGCTCAGCGACCGTTTGCGCCTGAAGTGGGGCCGCCGCCGCCCGTTCATTTTCGTCAGCGCGATTTTGGAGTCTTTTGTCATCCTGGGTCTGGCTTGGATTGCCGGGCTGGAGGGATTGACCGGTTACGCTGTTCTCTTCAGCTCCTACATCGCCTCGATGGTGCTGGCCAACATGTCGCACGCCGCCACGCAGGGCATTATCCCTGATGTGGTGCCGCAGGAGAAGCGCGGGATTGCCTCCGGCCTGAAAATGCTGCTTGAAATTCCCCTGCCACTGGTGCTGGTGGGGTTGGTCATCGCGCCGATGGTCAGCCGGGGCAACCTGCTTTCGGCGTTGATTGTGGCGGCGGTTGCGATGTTGGCCTGCATGGGGCTGACCATGTTTGTGCGCGAAAAACGCATCGAAACGGCCCCCCCGCCGCTTGATTGGAAACCGTTCCTCAGCCTGGTGATGATGACTGGCGTTTTCACCGCCATCGTTCTGGGCTTGGGAGAAGTGGTCAAGTTTTCGATTGCCGCGCTGCCCGAAGCCTCGCACCTGCTCTTTGGCGCAATTGGCGTGACGGCCATGCTGGCAGCGGTGGTGGTGGGCATCTTTGCTAGCCTGTCGGTGCATCTCGACCAGACCGTGCGCCAGAGCCGGGCCTTCATCTGGTTCATCATCTCGCGCCTGGCCGCGCTGGTGGCTATCAATAATATTTCCTCGTTCCTGCTGTATTTCTTCCAGGAAAAATTCGACCTGCCCGTCAAACAGGCCGTTTCATTGGCCGGGCAACTGCCGATGGTGCTGGGCGGGTTCGTTATCCTGTTCGGGTTGGTGGCGGGCTGGCTCTCGGACCGTTTCGACCGCCGGATTCTGTCTGCCATTGGCGGTTTAATTGGCGCGGTCGGCGTGGCGGTCATGATTTTTGGCCCCAATATTCCGATGATGTTTGTGGCGGCGGCCATCATCGGGCTGGCCTACTCCCTGTTCAACGTGGCCTCCTGGGCACTCGGCACCGACATCATCCCCAAAGAGCGCGCCGGGGAGTTCCTGGGCTTGCAAAACCTGGCCGGGGCCGGGGCGGGCGCGATAGGCGCGTACATCGGCGGGCGGGTTGCTGACCAATCGGGGTATGTCTTGATGATGGGCACGTTTGGCGTCATGTTCCTGCTTGCGGCTGGCTCGGCGCTGTTTATCCGAGTGAATAAATGAAAACCGTCCCGAAGGTTTGAGAAATTGTCAATGCTATTGAAAAAACCTTCGGGACGTTACTGCAAACACATCCCCGGCCAACCGACCGGGGATGTAACTTTTTACGAAGAAGGTGAAAATTACAGCTTGGGCAGGGAAACCTGGATGACCGCCCCCTCGTCATCTCCCTCGGCCAGCAGCACCTGTCCGTTGTGCAATTTGAGAGTGGCCTGCCCGATGTAAGCAGTCATGGTCAAAATCATCTCCGCGGTGGCGATGTTGCGTTTGCCCCGACTCTGGATGGTGATGAGCGCGCTTGATTCGCGGGACTCCAGCGTCAGCGTGACCTGGGCAGGGGGTTGGGTGTATTCGACCACATATAGAATCCAGTTTAGCAGGCACTGTTTCAGGAGGGATTCATCTGCCCGGATTTTGGTTTCGGTTTCTGGAATGCGCGTGGTGAGTTCGACATCTTTAACGGCTTTGTTCTGCTTCCAATAAGCGGCGGTTTGGGCCAGGAGGTTGCCCAGGTTGGTTTCAACTGCTGAAAAAGCCTTTTCGCCCCGGCTTAAGCGGGACATATCGACCAGGTTCGACATGGCTGCCATGGCCTGCGCGCTGTTTTCGTAAACGACGGTCAGGTCGTCTTTTTGCATGTCCGTCAGCGGGCCAGACATGCCCTTCAGCAGCATCTTGGTAAAGCCCAGGATACGGTTAAAAGGCGATTTAAGGTCATGGGCTTCCTTCGAGATAAACTCTACGATGTCGAACTGTTCGGGGATTTCAAAAGCAGATTTTGTCATAAAGATTCCTTGTTACCGGGTAATTATGAAGATGTAGATTCTAACCGTCCAACCACAACAACGCACGGGTGAAGGAAGACAATTTCGTCGTGCGGCGCGTCGGGCAGTTCGCTGGTCAAATCCTGCCCGGGGAAGTGCAGGTTTTCGTGCATTTCTTTGCGCCAGCGTGGGCAGTCGGTGACATCATAGACATTGCCTTTGTGGGCAATCCACTTGCGGCTGCCGCGCTCGCCATCGTTGCGGCGCAGTTCTTGCAGCGTGATGAGACGGTTAGGGGTATTCATTGCGTGAATTATACTGGTTTGCAAGACTCTTAATCATTACACATATAAAAGGCCTTCTTTATTCGCCTGCCAAATTTGTCAACATCCCTGCAACCTTTTATACCCAGCGCGGGTGAGAATTGGGCTTTTTTCTTAAGCGGGAATGCGCAATTCTCACCCGTGGGTATTATATAATGGGCGCATAAGCAAAGAAGAAGGTAAACGTACCAAGGAAACAGGTAGACCCAAAAAAGCCAAAATCGAACAGCGAATATCCAAAATCCAAAATCCAAAATTGGAAATCCCCATGACCCAACTCATCGAATGTATCCCTAATTTCTCTGAAGCCCGCCGCCCTGATGTGGTGGAGGCTATCGTGGCGGCTGCCGCATCTGTTCCCGAAGTGACCATTCTCGACCGGTCATCAGACACCGACCACAACCGCACAGTGCTGACCTTTGCCGGGACTCCCGCCGGGGTGGAAGAAGCCGCCTTTCGGGCGATTGCCAAAGCCGCCGAATTGATTGACTTGAACCAGCACGCTGGCGAACATCCGCGCATCGGCGCGACGGATGTCGTCCCGTTCGTGCCGCTCTCTGGCGTAACGATGGAGGCGTGCGTGGCGCTCGCTAACCGCCTTGCAGAGCGTGTAGCCAAAGAACTAAGTACTCCAGTTTACCTTTATGAAGCCGCCGCTCGCCGCCCGGAGCGCGCCAACCTCGAAGTCATCCGGCGCGGGCAGTACGAAGGGCTTAAGGCCGAAATCGAAACCAACCCCAACCGCGCCCCCGATTACGGCCCCGCCAAACTCGGCCCGGCGGGCGCAACCGTCATTGGCGCGCGCGCCCCGCTGGTGGCGTTCAATGTTTATCTCACCACTGAAGATGTCGCCATCGCCAAAGCAATCGCAAAGGCCATGCGCCAGTCTTCGGGCGGGTTCCGCTTTGTGAAGGCCGCCGGTTTCCTCGTAGAAGGCCGCGCCCAGGTTTCGATGAACCTGACCGATTATCGCCAAACCCCCATTGCGCGGGTAGTGGAGACGATTCGGCGCGAGGCGGCGCGTTATGGCGTTGGAATCCATCACAGCGAACTGGTCGGCCTGATTCCGCAGGAAGCGCTGGTGGATGCGGCGGTCTGGTATACCCAACTCGACGGGTTCACGCCCGACCAGGTGCTGGAAACGCGCCTGTTTGCGGCGAAACGACCACAGACCGCAGACGATGGACGATTGACCGTATCCGATGAGAAATCCTTCCTCGATAACCTCGCCGCTGCCACGCCGGCGCCGGGCGGGGGCTGCGCCGCCGCGTATGCCGGGGCAATGGGCGCCGGGCTGGTGGCGATGATGGCCGGGCTGACGCTGGGCAAGAAAAAATACGCCGAAGCGCAGCAACAGGCCGAATCCATCCGCGCCGAGGCAGAATCGCTGCGCGCTGCGCTCACCGCCGCCGTTGCCGAGGATGCCGCCGCCTTCGATGCGGTTATGGCGGCTTTCAAATTGCCCAAAGAGTCCGAAACCCAGGAAAAACTGCGCAATGCCGCAATTGAAAAGGCTACCCTTCATGCCGCGCGCGTGCCGCTCAAGGTGGCGGGCATGGCCGCGCGGCTCATCGAACTGGCGGCGCAAATTGTGGCGGCGGGCAACCTGAACGCCATCAGCGATGGGGCAAGCGGCGCGGCCATGGCGCGGGCCGCCCTGACTGCCGCCGGGTATAACGTGCGAATCAACATCAACAGCCTGCAAGACAAAGCCGCAGCCGCCGGCCTGCTGGAAGAACTGGAAACGCTCGAAGCGCGGGCGAATGCCGCCGAGGCGCAAATTCGTCAATCTTTGGAAACGCGCGGGGGAATTTCTGCTCGATGAGCCGGATTCTGCTGCTGATAGCGCTGGCCGTTTTATCGGCCTGTTCCATCGCGCCCGCGCCGGAGCAGACCCCGCTGGCCACTGTTTCCGTTACAGAAACGGCTGCCCCCTCCCAGACGCCTCCCGCGCCGGGGGCCACCTCCACGCCTTCGGCAGCGGCGGCTCCTTCAGCGACGCCCACTGCTGAAATATTGGTAGTCAGCGAGGCGTGTACAGCCAGCCCGGTCTGCTATTTAGACGGGCATTTCCTGTTTCAGCGACCGGTTCCTTTGACGGGGCCGCATTCCATTGAGCGGTCTTATCCTTATGGCAGCACGCAGGATGGCAAACGAGAAGTCCACCACGGGGTTGAGTTTTATAACCCGCAAGGCACGCCCGTGCTGGCCGCCGCCGCCGGGCAGGTGGTCTTTGCGGGCGATGACGCGCTGCCTCGCCCGCCGGGAGAGGGCGGCCCGCTGGCCTGGGTGACATCTTTTTATGGCAATGTGATTGTGCTGGAGCATTGGCTGGGTGGCGAGATGTTTTATACGCTCTATGGGCATCTCGATAGCGTTGGGGTGAGCGCCGGGCAGCGGGTGGCGGCGGGCGAGCCGATTGGCGAGGTGGGCGCGAGCGGCACGGCGATTGGCAGTCATCTGCATTTCGAGATTCGGCGCGGGGTGAACGATTATTTTTCCACCCGCAACCCGGAGTTGTGGCTTTTGCCGCTGGAAGGGACGGGCGTGCTGGCCGGGCGGATTGTGGACGGGCGCGGCAGCCTGGTGAAGGGGCTGGTGAACGTCCAGCGCATTGAAAACGGGACGTTCAACCCGCTTTCGGTTGGCTCGGCGTTGACTTATGCCCCAATCGGCGTAAATGGCGACGATGCGTTGCAGGAAACTTTCGCGCTGGGCGAAATTCCGGCGGGTGAGTATCGTTTGTCACTGGTTCATTATGGGATTGTGTATGAACAGGTGGTAAAAATTGAGCCGGGACGATTGACGTTTGTTAATTTTTTGGTGAAGTAAAGGGAAAAATATGGGCCTAAAACCTGATCACTGGATTCGCAAGATGGCGCGCGAGCAGGACATGATTGAGCCGTTCGTAGATAGCCAGGTGCGTAAGGGCGTCATTTCGTATGGCGTGTCGTCTTACGGCTACGACCTGCGCGTGGCCGATGAATTTAAGATTTTCACCAACGTATTCGGCGCAATGGTAGACCCAAAGCATTTTGACCCGAAAAGCATGGTGGATTTTGTGGGCGAAGTCTGCATTGTGCCGCCCAATTCGTTTGCGCTGGCGCGCTCGATAGAGTATTTCCGTATTCCGCGCGGGGTGCTGACGGTTTGTTTGGGAAAATCTACGTATGCGCGCTGTTTTCGCGGCGATACGCGGGTGGCGCTGGTGGATGGCACTGCCCCAACCCTGGAAGAGATGGCGCGCCGCGCTGAGCAGGGCGAGGCCTTTTGGGGCTATAGCATTGGCGAGAATGGCCGCCTGATTGTCACCCTGCTCGATGCGCCGCGCTATATTGGCCGCGACAGCCTGGTGCAGGTCGTACTGGATAACGGTGAGACCGTTTTCTGTACCCCCGACCATCTTTTCATGCTGCGAGATGGTCGCTGGCAGGCCGCCGGGGAATTGACGCCGGGCAGTTCGCTGATGCCGCTCTACCGTACCCTCCAGCGCGGCTACGAGATGGTTTACCAACCCTTGAACGGTCATCTCTATCCGACACATCGGCTAGCGGATGAGTGGAACCTGCGCTATGGAATTTATCTTGACCAGCCCAGCACGCATCGCCATCACCTGGATTTTGACCGCTTGAACAACAATCCCTGGAATCTGGCGCGCGTGCAGGCGGGCGAGCATATCCGTATGCATAACGCCGAAAACTACGGCGAAGAATTCGACCCCGCTGAACACGGTTTGTCCATCCGCCAGGCATTCGAGCGGCTTGGGCAGGATGAAGTCTGGAGCGAAAACTTTTCGCGCGCCCAAAGCGAACGCGCTCAACGTTTCTGGAACGAGGCGGAATATGCCGAAAAGCGTGCTCAATTGCTGGCCGCGCGCCGTAACCCATCCGAACAGACGCGTCAGGCGCACCGCGAGGCGACCCTGCGCCGTTACCAAGATGCCGCCGAGCGAATTCGACATTCGCAGGCCATGAAACAGGCCTGGGCCGCATCCAGCCCGGATCGCCATGTAAAACAAGCCGAAATTGCCCGGCAAATCAATCTTCGCGCTGAAATTACCGCCGACGTGGTGCGCGAAGCATTGGATAAAACCGGTTCGATTCGCGGCGCAGCTCGTTACCTGAATTGTGACCGGGCGGTTTTTCGACGGTTTCCCGACGTGCTGCGTGAATTCCGTGGTCAGTCTGCGCCGGATAATCATAAGGTGGCTGGGGTGCGTTCCCTGCCCGGTGACCATGATGTTTTCTGTCTGAATGTGCCAGAAGCGGGTAATTTTGCGCTCGAAAGCGGCGTTTTTGTCCACAATTGCGGTATCATCGTGAACGTGACCCCATTTGAGCCACAGTGGCAGGGCTATGTCACCCTCGAAATCTCGAATACCACCCCGCTGCCGGCCAAAATCTACGCCAACGAGGGGCTGGCGCAGGTCTTGTTTTTCGAGGCAGACGAGGAGTGCGAGGTGAGTTATGCCGATAAAAAAGGCAAGTACCAGAACCAGAAATCTATTGTGTTGCCAAAGTTGTAGGAGACCAGGAAAATCTGATGAAGAGTGTTCATAAAAAATGGATTGGCGCGGGGCTGCTTTTGGCTGTGGTGATAGCCGCAGGGCTTTTGCTTTACGCTGCGCCCTGGCAAACGCCCCAAAACCGCCCAAATATTTTGCTCATCTACACCGATGATTTGGATATGCCCTTGATGGAGTATATGCCAATCACAAATCGCCTGATTGCGGCAGAAGGTGCGGTGTTTACGAACTCTTTCGTAACATCCTCCATGTGCTGCCCCTCGCGCGCCTCCACCCTGCGCGGGCAATATCCCCAAAATACGGGCATTTTAGAGAACGCGCCCGGCTTCAAACAGTTTTATCGCGATGGCAGCGAAAAGGAAACCCTGGCAGTGTGGCTGAAGCGGGCCGGGTATCAAAATTCACTGCTGGGAAAATACCTCAACTTATACCCGCTTGGGGCCGAACAGGAATATATCCCGCCTGGCTGGCACGATTGGCGCGTCTTTGTAGATGAAGGCAAACCCTATTATTTTGCCTATGCCATGAATGAAAACGGCGACATCGTCCGGCAATATAAAAAGCCCGAAAATTACAGCACCGATGTCCTCAATCAAAGGGCGCAGGAATTCATTCGCAAAACGGCGCAATCGGGCCAACCGTTTTTTATATTTCTGTCTGTCTATGCCCCGCATGGCCCCAGCATGCCTGCCCCTCGCCATTGGGAAGTCTATACTGACCTGGTTTACCCCAAAAAACCATCTTTTCATGAAGAAGATATGACAGACAAGCCTTTCGTTATTCAGGATTTGCGGCGGACGGGCGGATTGTTTGAAGTGGAGGAGGCGAATGAACTATTCGTGCGGCGCGTTCAATGTATGCAATCGGTGGATGAGATGGTCGCCGACCTGGTAAATTTATTGCAAGAAACCGGGCAATTAGACAACACCTACATCTTTTTCACGTCTGACAACGGCTTCCACATGGGCGAACACATGCTGCCCTCTGGAAAAATGCTCCCCTACGAGGAAGATATCCTGATTCCGCTGTATGTGCGTGGGCCGGGCATTGCGCCGGGGACGGTGATATCAGAGTTGACTGTTAACGTTGACCTGGCCCCCACCATTACCGAATTGGCCGGGGCCAAACCGGCCCGGTTCATTGATGGCCGCTCCATGGTTCCGTTACTTTTCTCGCCTGGTCAGCCAATCGAGGGCTGGCGGCAGGCCTTCTTGATTGGGACTGGCGAAATTGAAAAGGATACGGCAGAACTGGGCTGGCGCGGCATCCGCACGGCCACATTCAAATATGTCGAATATGAAAACGGCGAATTGGAATTTTATGACCTGGTAGCAGACCCATACGAAATGGAAAATCTTGCCTATCAGTTGCCGCCAGAGACCCTTTCCACCTTGCAAGAGTGGCTGGGGAAGTTGAAAACCTGCGAGGCCGATGAATGCCGTAAGTTGGAATTGAGCGTGCCAGACATCGAGTATTAGGCTGGCCGGCAGTGAGCAAAAGACAAATCCGCAACCTGGTTGCGGATTTGTCTTATTTTGCGCTGATAGAATCCCTACGACACAATCGTGCGCGTGCGATACAGATTTTCCTGTTCCTCGGCGGTAATGCGGCGGAAGGAGTATTGGTAGCCGTAGTAGATGGCAAAGGCGTAAAAGAGCAGGTCGATGAATGAGAAAGAAGCGATGAAGATTTCCAGGTCGGCGGTGGGATTGGTCAGCATGTAGAACAAGCCATCGAGCAGCGTTGCGTCGTACTCGCGGGAAATCACCGCCGCGAACATCAGGAAGTTGCCCAGGATACAGCTTAGGAGCGCCAGCCCGGCCCCGGCAAACCCGAATATTTTATCGATGCCCTTGCCGAAGGTGCGAATCGACCAGCCGACCATGAAGGCCACTCCGATTGCCATCCACCCAATCTGGAAATTGGTCAGGTATGTGATGGCGCCCCAAAGGATGGAGCCGAGCAGGGCGGCGATTGCCCCGGCGGCGATACCCAGGGTCAGGTTTTGCTCTTCGCGGATTTGCTCCATGAAATGCTGGATTTTGAGCGGGTCTGGCTCACGGATGGTCTGGATTTGTGGTTCCTGATGCTGGTTTTCTGGATATGTGCTCATTGTGTTTCTCCCTGTTTGGTGTTTGTCGAGCAGCGTCGAGACATGGATGCCGGTCGGGGCCGGGGTGGTGATTCAATACAGGTACTATAGCAAAAACGCCCCCATTCGTCATGTGTCATTTGTCACGAAAAATGAGACGGGTCGAAGTCTGGCTCCAGCAGGGTCTGGAATTGTTCCCCATCCGGGGTGACAGCCCGCAAGCAGATGGTTTGGGTTTGGGGCGGGAGGGGCAGTGAGCGCGGGAGGTCGCCGTTGCGGAGCGGCAGGAGGGCTTGGGCGTAACTGCGAAAGGTCAGGCCGTCCCAGTTGGGGTCGATTTCCCAGTAGGCGGGGAGGGGGTCGCTGGTGAGGTGGATTTCGGCGGATGAAAAATCAAAGATGAAAGATGAAGGATGAAGGATAAAGGATGATGCTTGCCCTTTTCTTTCTTCTTTCATCTGTTTTTGTGTTCCTGGTTCCTCGTGTTTCGAGGCAAGCCAAACACCAAATGGCGCGCTTTTTTCACGCGCCAGCCTTGTTCGCGCGGTGTGAATGGCGCGGAAGGTGGCGTCGGAGGCGATGAAGCGGCGATTATGGCGGGCAGCGACCAAAGGGGTTGTGCCAGAGCCGCAGAAAAAGTCGGCTACCAGGTCGCCGGGGTTGGAGGAGGCCAGGATGATGCGCTCGAGCAGGGCTTCGGGCTTTTGGGTGGGGTAGCCTGTGCGCTCGTTGTGCAGGCGGGCGACGACTGGGAAGTACCACCAATCTTCTGGCACTTTGCCGCGTTCGAGGTCGGGGATTTTTCCAAACCCGGCTTTTTTGGATGCTGCGAAGGTTTTGACTGTGATGGGGTCGTAGGGGACGCGCACGGCGTCGGCGTTGAAGGTGTATTTGTCGCTTTTGGTGTAGGCCAGGATGGTGTCGTGTTTGCGGTTGAAGGCCGAGCGAATGGGGGAGGGGCCGTGATATGCCCAGATGATTTCGTTTAGGAGGCGTTCTGGGCCGAAGATTTCATCGAGCAGGAGGCGGGCGTAGGCGTCGGCGTGCCAGTCGAGGTGCAGGTAGAGCGTGCCGGTTGGCGAGAGCAGGCGGTGCATGAGCGAGAGCCGCTCGTAGAGGAATTGGATGTATTCGTCTAAATCTGTCCAGTGGTCGGTGTAGCCTTCGGATAGTTGCCATTCGGCGGGTTTGCGCGAATCTTCTCCGCGCCCGATGCGGGCGGGGAATTTGCGGTTGGTGAAGAAGGGCGGGTCGGCGTAGATTAAATTGATGCGGCCTTCGTATTCGGGCAGGAGGGCGGCCATGATGGCGAGGTTGTCGCCAAGATGGAGGTGATTTGACGGGGAATCTGTCGGGTAGCCCGCTCCGCCGGGGTGGATGACCGAGTCGAGGGTCAGCGAGGCAGGCTGCGGCGGGGGCAGGGTTTTTCCGTTCCAGTGGAGGGTGGGCATGTTGGCAGGAAAATGCGGGGGCTGGCGGAATGCGCTTTGGTCAGGACATCCACAAAAAACTATTGTGTTATCGTGACGGGCGTGCCGTAGCCTTTTTTGTCGAGGGTGAGGGGGTGGATTTCTTGGGCGGGGGCGGCGGGCAGGCACCAGCGGAAGAGCCATTTGGCTTCGTCGGTGCGCATGTTGATGCAGCCGCTGCTCATGGGTACGCCGAAGTTGTCGTGCCAGTAGGTGCCGTGGAAGGCGTGCCCCTGGAAGGGCAGGTGGTCGTATTTGAAGAAGGTCGTCCAGGCTACGCCGGGCAGTTCGTAGGCTTCAATGTCGGCGGCCATGTTGCCATTTCCCATGTGCTTGGAGGGCATTTTTACGTTGATGCGCGCTTTGCCGGCCGGGGTGCGGGTGGGGATGCCGTTGGGGCCGGGCT
>CAYLZI010000106.1:0-11195 GCA_964388215.1 uncultured Anaerolinea sp. | reverse complement strand
CGCCCAGCCCGGAGCCAGGGGCCAGCATGAGGACGGTGCTGTTGCCGCTGCCGCGCGCGCGCTGGGCTTCGGCCACGCCGCCGTAATTGCCATCATTGCCTACCACCAGCGGAACCGCCCGCCCGGCGCGTTCGGCCAGGGCGCTGCTGTACTCGGTATGCACATCCCAGCCTGTGAAACTGGCGGGTAGGTTGGCCGAGCGGTCTAAAACGCCGTAGCGCTGGTAGGGGCCGGGGATGGCCAGCCCAACGCCCTGCACCTGGTCCCACGCCAGGCTGTTTTGTTCCAGGTATTCATTAACTCCTTCTACCCAGCCGCGAATGACGGCGGCTGTGCCTTGCCCGGCGTTGGTGGGTTTTTGCAATAGTTTGGTCGAAATGGCGGTTCCGTCGCTCCATACGCCGCCGGTTTTGGATGTGGTTGCGCCGCTGTCAGTGCCGATGTACACGGCTCGTGGGTTATTCATGCTGTGGTAATGCCTTTCTGAATGGAAAGTAAAAGCGCGAACTGAATTTTATCATTTTTAACAGAAAAACCCCCCAGGGGCGACTTGCCAGGGTTCAGGGCTTTCTTAAAGCCATCAAACGCCCTCATACCCCTTCGGGGCACTTTCCCCTGCCCTTTCCCCGCCGGGGGAAGGGAGAAAAAGCCCCTCTCCCAACGGGAGAGGGGTTGGGCAATCGCTTTTGGGATTTTCTGCCAGATGCGGCGGGACGCTACGCAGACCCTGCCTAGATTCGTGGAAGTCGGCCAAAGGCCGACTATTGGAGACCGAAGGGCTTTTTTTGTCCTGAGGCAAGGCTTCAGCCCGCCCAGTGTGAAAAATCACCACTTTATGCCAGGATTCTCCGCGAAAACGCATCACGTTATGCCTTGAAGGGTCGCCCCTCCCCTGCCCGAAGTTGGGGCGCAGTTTGAGAGATGCACCCAAATGATATTCTTTGCGCTGGGTGAGTCGCTCCTACTCATCTACCCCGCGTGACACGCCTTTGCCCTGAAGAGATACGGCTCTGCGATTGATAAACAGCCAGTTGGGCTATTTTATATCCACTTTTCCATTGCCTAATTCTACCTGTATGGCGGTTCCTTTTGAATCAGCCAATAATGCCCCTGCAGGCGCGGCAGGGATAGACCGATATTGAATGATGGCAGAGCCGCTGGCTTTGGCGCGGAAAACAACCTCCATTATGGTGCCGCTGCCCGAAGCCGGAACGCGGTTAATTTGCGCGATGGCATAATCAATCGTTCCGGCGGTGTTGTCAAAGGCATTTTGCACGGTGAAATCGGCTTGTAGAAAATCTCCGTTGCTTAACGCAACCACTTCCAGTTGCGATGGGTCAAAAGCCAGGTGAATTTCGATGGCGGTCAGGTCTTCAATGTTTTGAACCTGGATTGGGACTCGGATGGTTTCATTTACAGATACCGGCGCCGGTGACTCAACTTTGAGCGCGGCCCCGGTTGGGGCGCAGGAGGCTGTTAGCAGCGTGACCAGAATCAATAACAAGCCAAACCGATAAACTGATTGAAAGCGCAGCATCGTTTTCATATTTCCTTTCTTCGTTCCATCGCCCTATGGAATGCACAATTGCTGACCGACATAGATGACCCTGGCATCCGCAATATGGTTGACGCGCGCCAGCTCGGTGTAGGTGGTTGCATACCGGGTGGCAATCCGGTAGAGGGTATCGCCGCGTTGCACGGTGTAATAGGCGCGGCAGCCGGTGGATGAAATCGGGGTGGCTGTTGCCAGGTTGATGCGCGGGGTTGCAGTAGGCGCGATAACAGATGTTGGGACAGCGGTTGGCGTGATGGCGGGCGTGGATGTCGAAAACTGCGGCTTGCAGATTCGGCCTGTGGGCGGCTTATCCACCCAGGAGACTTCTGGAATTGCCAGTTTTTGGCCGGGGAAGATGATATGGGGCCACCAGATTCGGTTGGCGTCAATAATTGCCCAGGGCGATACCTGGTAAGCGCGCCCAATGCAGTAAACGTATTCTCCCCAGCGGACAACATGGATTCGGGTTGTGTTGCCTCCTCCAGGATTTTTGATGGCGGTGACATTCCCTTTTGCCCACGAAGCCGGGATGGATATTCCGTTGGGGCCGGTGAGCAGCAACCCGCCCGCAACAGCCGGGGTGGAACGTAAATCTACCGCAGAAACGCCCTCCGTTTTGGCGCGGAAAACGATGTTCAGCAGAGTTCCACTTCCCTGGGCCGGCGGGCGATAAATTTGCAGGGCGGCGTAATCAATGGTGCCTTTGGCGTTATCGAAAAGACTTTGCGCCACAAAATCGGCAACCACGAATCCGCCGTTGGCCACCTCCACAACTTCGAGAATGCGCGGGTCGAAGGCCAGGTGCAGTTCGAAGGCGCTCAGATTGGACACATTTTCAATTGTGATTGCCACCGTGACCTGGTGATTGACCCAAACCTGCGAGGCCAAAGGCACTACCCGCGCCACCGCCGTGCCAACAGGCGGAAGCATTGTCGCCGTTGCGCTTGGAGCAGGGGTGGTTGGAGTGAGCGCCCCAGGCGTTACCGTGACCGGGTTTGCGGTGGTGGTTATGGTGATTCCGCTGCCGACCACCGTAACGCTGCCATTGACCCACGAAACAGGGAGCGTGACGCCGTTTTCACCTGATAGCAGGATGCCGCCAGGCACAGCCGGGGTAGCGCGCAGCGCAATGGCAGATGTTCCAGTGGCTTTGGCGCGGAACAGGATATTTAGAAGGATTCCGCTGCCTTGCGCGGGGGGGCGGCCCAGTTGGGCAACGGCATAATCAATCGTGCCGCTGGCGTTATCGAACAGGTTTTGGGCGGTAAAATCGGCTGCCACAAAGCCGCCGTTGGTAATGGAAACCACTTCAAGAACGCTTGGGTTGAAAGCCAGGTGGAGTTCAAAGGCCGTTAGCGCGGCCACATTTTCAATGTTGATGGTGATATTGGCCTGCTCATTAACCAAAACTTGCTGCGCGGATGGGTTAACCCGCGCTGTGGTTGCATTGGCCGGGATGGTGGCGCTGGGCAAAATTGGGGTGAGCGTGGCAGCCGGGTTTTCATTAACCGTCAGGGTAGCGCTGACCCAGGAGGCTGAAATCGTTGTCCCATCTTGCGCAGAGAGCAGCAAACCACCCGGCGCGGCTGGGGTAGCGCGCAGCGCAATGGCAGATGTGCCAGCGGCTTTGGCGCGCAGGACAATATTGAGCAGGGTTCCACTGCCCTGCGCCGGGGGGCGGCCCAGTTGGGCGGCGGCGTAATCAATCGCGCCAGTGGCGTTATCGAACAGGTTTTGAGCGGTAAAATCTGCCGCCACAAATCCGCCATTCGATAGGCTGACCACTTCGACCACCGCCGGGTTAAAGGCCAGGTGTAACTCGAAGGCGGTCAGGTTGGCAGCATTTTCGACCTTAATTGCCAGATGAATGGTTTCGTTGACCTGGGCGTTGAGAGTAGATGCCTCGACTCGCGCTACCGTGCCACTCTGGGCCGCCGCGAGGGCGGGCGGCAGGGAAAGCCCTATGGCCAGCAAGGCCAGCAGGAAACGGATGATAAACATTTTTTTTGACATGCGAAACTCCGTAAGGCGGTATTTGTGCCGCAACCCAGGCATGATAACGATGATTTATTGTGGAATGCACAACTGCTGCCCGATATAAATGTGCGCCGCGTTGAAAATCTGATTAACCTGCGCAATTTTTTCGTAGGTTGTGCTGTAACGGGCCGCGATGCGGTAGAGCGTATCGCCCGATTGGACGGTATAAAATGCCCGGCAGGATGGCGCGGTTGGCGTCGCCGCCAGGGTAGATGCAGGGGCAACCGTAGGGGCTGTAACTGTCGCGGTTGGAGATGGCGCGGGGTTAGATGCGCTGAACTGATGCTGGCAAATAGGCCCGGCGGGAACTGTCAGCCAGGGAACATTAGGAATAACCAGCTTCTGGTTGGGGAAAATCAGGTTAGGCCAAAAGATGTGGTTCTCTTTGGCAATGGCATAAGGTGAAACAGCGTAGGCGCGCCCAATGCAATAGAGATGTTCGCCGGCGCGAACAACATGCGTTCCGAGGGCGCTGCCAGCAGTTGGGGTGGGAGCGTTTGGGTCGCTGGTTGGGGTGGGGGAACTTACTGCTGTTGGTTCGGCGGTGCTGCCGGGCGTAGGCGTGCGGGTGGGGGCATTGGGGGTGATGATAGGCCCGCCCGCGCCGACTGTGATGCTGCCGTTTGCCCACCCTGCCTGGATGGCCATGCCGTTCTGGTTAGAAAGCAGCATCCCGCTTGGAACTGCCGGGGTGGCGCGCAAAGCGAGGGCTGTTGCGCCGTTCGCTTTGGCGAGAAACGTAATTGCCAACAGGGTTCCACTGCCATTAGCCGGAGCGCGATTCAGTTGGGCAACGGCGTAGTTAATCGTTCCAGCCGCGTTATCGTACACATTCTGGGCCACAAAATCGGCGGCGATAAAACCGCCATTGGTCATCTCAACAACTTCAAGAACGGCTGGGTTGAATGCCAGGTGCAGCTCAAAAGCGGTCAGGTTGCTCACATTTTCTACTTTGACATTCAGGCTAAACCGCTCATTGACCTTAACCGACTGCGCGGCAGGCTCAACCCGCGCCGATGTTGACCCCTGAGCAATGACCGCGCTTCCCAGCAGGGAAACAGCCAGAAACAGCGCAATTAATCCACTGCGAAAGATAAATAAATAACGAGACATGGAAATACTCCGAATAATGAAAGATGATGCCCAATCCTTTTTATGCCAGCAACCTGTTCTGCCCCTGTCCAGGCTTTTCAGGCAGGGGCAGAACGTTTACACAGAACCTATGCACCCTGCTACTCCCAGGCTGTTGGCCCAACCTTGCCCCAGTTGCTGGCGGTGATGGCCAGGTCGCTGATGTTGACAGTGCCGTCATCGTTGATGTCGGCAGGGTCATCGGCCACAGAGCAATCGGCAGAAGCCGACCCCACCGGCAAACCCGTTTTGCCAAACTTGCTGATAATGCTGCCTACATCCAGAATGTTGATGACATTATCGCCGTTCACGTCCCCGCCGCGCAGGGTTGCCGTCACTACATCAATTTTGTCCGAAAGATTGGCAACGCTGACGCCTGTCTTGCGGGAGGCCAGGTAGCCAGGGTAACTTGCGCGGATGGTGTACGCATCAACCGGCGGTTCGTTGAACTTGAAAGCGCCGGTTGTGGTGGTAAACAGGGAGATAAGCGGCTGGGCGGCTCCCGTCAACTCCACTTTTGAGCAGGCCAGGCTGCCCGAACCGGCGTTGGGTGTTCCCTGACGCAACACAGTTCCTTTGATGTAGCCGCTCTCAATCGAAACGCATTGTTCGGGCGATACGGCGTGCGCAACGTCGAAACCATCCGCATTGACCAGTTTTGATTGCAAAATTGAGAAACAGGCCAAACCGGCTGCATTGCCGCTGAAATTGAAGCGCGCAGCAATGCCTGTTTGGGTGGTCTGCGGCGGGCCGGCCAGCACCAGGTGAATACAAGGGCTAACACCGCCGGGGCATTGGCTGGCAGGCAAGACCTCGTTAATGCTGACATTCGAGACGCCAAAGAAGCCGGGCATGACCACCGCCGGCGGCACTCCCGGCGTGGCCGATGGCGCAACCATGGCCGGGTTATAGCCCAGATAGATTTCAGCCCCACCCACGCCCGGCGCAACCTCTGTGGCAGAAAGGACAATCTCAAAACTGAACAGATTGCCCACCTGAACAGGGTTCGCGCTAAATGGCGTCAGCGTAACCGAAGCATCGCCCGGGGCCAGGTTTGGCGCGGCATTGGCCGTCGTTGCGGGCAACCCCAGCAACGCCAACGCCAGCATAATATTAAAAACCCACAGATGTTTTTTCATAATTAGATTCCTTTGCTAGTCAATTCTGAATTACAGTGACGATGGGAAAACAGGCTGGCATTAAACGAATAGGAACCTCCTCTTGGGTCAAAAGTAGAACAAACTTATTGTATATATGAGTCGCGGCAAAAATCTTGCGGGAGGCTTGCCATGCCATTACAAGATACTTGCAGCAGGCAACAAAAAAAGCGGACGATGCGCTAAAGCATCGTCCGCTTAAAAATCAAACCAAGTCTTTTAGTCCAGCATCATCCCTTGCGCAAAACTGGGCATAAACTCTTTGTGAAGGGTCAGCTCGACATAGCGGGAGCGGCGCGAAAATTCGGAGGCTTCGAGACGCTTTTTCCTGGAAATAAGCATCTGACGCGCCCCCGCTCCAGCCGCGTTGCCAACCTGCCGGAATTTCTCCAGCGGCAAAGTGGGGAACATCCCGACGCGCATCGCTGACCCCAAATCGAGATACGTCCCAAACGCCCCCGCCACGATAAATTCATCCAACTCTTCGGCTTTAATTCCAGCTTCGGCTAAAAGCACCTCCACCCCGGCGCGAATGGCGCCTTTTGCCAGTTGAATCTCGTTGATATCGGCGCGCGAGAGCGTTACATCTTGGCCGTGTCCGCTTTGGGCGGCGGTTGCCAGCACCAGGTCGCGTTTGCCCTCGCGGACGCGTACCAGCGGATGGTTGGGCTTAAGGTTGCCGCGTTTATCGAGCGCGCCCACTTTAACCAGTTCGCCAATCGCATCTAAAATGCCCGAACCGCAAATTCCAACCGGCGGGCGGTGGTCTATGGTGGCGATTTTGACTGTTTCGCCCAGGCTGACCTTTTCAATCGCGCCTGGCGCGGCGCGCATTCCGTCTTTGATGTGCGCGCCCTCGAAGGCCGGGCCGCTGGCGCACGAGCAGGAGAGCAAACGTCCATCCACCGCCAGGCTGATTTCGGTGTTCGTCCCAATATCCACCGCCAGCATTTTTTTGAATGTGGTATGCACCTCGGCGGCAATCGCCATCGCCACATGGTCTGCCCCAACGTACCCGGCGATGTTGGGGGGCAGGTAAATGTACCCGGCGGGGGCCATTTTTAGCCCAATTTCGGCGGCAGGAAATTCGAGCGGCTCGCCCACTGCGGGGACATACGGCGAAGCGCCCAATTGTTCCACCGGCAGCCCGGCAAACAGGTGGTGCATGGCGGTATTGCCAACCAAAACTGCTTCAACAACGCCATCGGCGGCGGCATGAGCCTGGATGGTCAGTTCGGTAATCAGGCTGTTGAGCGTCTCGACGATTTTGGCTTGCAGCACGCGCCGCCCGTCGGTGTGCGTGTTGGCGTAGTGAATGCGGCTGATGACATCTTCGCCGTAGCCAATTTGCGGGTTCATGGCCCCGGCTTTGGCAAGGGTTGCGCCAGTTTGCAAATCAACCAAATAGGCGGCCACTTTGGTCGTGCCAATATCCACCGCCAGCCCCAGCAACGGGCTTCCGGCGGGCAGCACGGCCACAATTTCGTCCCCGCGCAGGGCCAGTCGGACTTTCCATTTGTAACGGCGCAGCCGCTCGGTCAGGTCGATTAACAGGCGGCGGCTGAGGCGGGTGCCAGGCCGATTAACGGCATCTAGCAGACGGGTGGAATCGGGGCGCAGGTCGGTCATGCGGGGCGGGTCAATGTCTATATCCAAAGCCTGGGTGATTGGGTCCACATCCACATCCGCGACCTGGCCTTCGATGGATAAACGCTGGGGCGTGCTGAGGCTTTCGGGGGGAATATCCACCTTCACATCGCCCAGCGGGACGCACTGACAGGCCAGGCGCTGCCCGGCGGCCAGTTCGGCAGGCGTGAGGGCGGCCTGCTCTTCGAGCGTGGGGGGGGCAACCGCGCCACGCGCAACTCGCACGCGGCAATCGTAGCAGGCGCCCTGCCCGCCACAAGTGGCAAGTAGTTCGACGCCGGTATTTTGGGCGGCTTCGAGGATGGTTGCGCCGGGTTCAATTTCGGCGCGGCGGCCAACGGGTTCAAGGTCAATGGTCAGTTTGGGCATAATGGTCTTGAAAGGAGCAGGTGTAACGCTTCGCGCAGAAATCGCAAATGCGGGCAGATGTATCCATTTGCTTGCCCATGCCAACCACCAGCGAAGTTGATTTGACCGGGCGCATGATAGATGACGGGAGGAGTTCAACCCCAATTGCCCCGGCATCAATTATGCGGAAAATCTCTGGCTGGCCGCGCTCGACAGGCCAACCCTCCAGGCCGGGGCTGAGTGGGACGGTGGTTAGCAGGCCCTGTTCGGCGGCTTGCTGGCCAAAATAACGGCAGGCGGCGGTGCTGAGGGCTTCTGCCGCCGCCGAGCCAACCCCGTAGAGCGCCAAACTGTGAACGGGGTCGCTTTCTACATAGCGCAGACTGAGCTGCTCGACGGCCGGGCCAACCGTGCAGAGCAAGATGACTACGCTTTGGGCGCTCATCAACTGCCTGGCAACCAACGGCCCGGTAAGCGATTCGCCGTTTTCGAGCAAAATTCGCTCATGGCGGATTTCTTTGACTGTCAACTGCTTGTATGCGACGCGCGGCGCGAGCAGGGGCAGCCCCTCAGCCAGAGCGCGCTCGGCGGCGGCGATTAATTTCGGCCTGCGGGCGCGGATGACTTGCGGGTTCGCGCCCTGACCGAGCAAGACCTGGTCAATGGTAATGTCGAGGGGGAGGTTTGTGATAATGGGCATGTTTGGAAGCGCGAAGCATGAAAGGTGAAGCCAAGTTTAGCACGGATTTTCGCCAGTCAGGGACAATCTTGCGGCCTGAGCCGTGATACACTTCCGCTGAAATTCAAACACGTCGAAAGGAAAACTATGTGCGGAATTTTTGGGATTGTCGTGGAAAAGGAACAACCGTTAGGCACGATTCTGGCAGAAGCGGCGCAGCGGCTGACCTATCGCGGCTATGATTCAGTTGGGGCGGCCACCATCAGCGGGGATACGGTCGATTTGCGCAAGGACGTAGGCCGGGTGAAAGATGTGGCGGTCAAATATAACTTCGCCGAAATGAGCGGCTCGCGCGGCATTACCCAACTGCGCTGGGCCACCTTCGGCGAGCCGTCGCAGGTCAACGCCCAGCCGCATCTCGATTCGGATGGCGACATCGTCGGCGCGCACAACGGCAACGTGGTCAACAACGTCGAGTTGCGGCAACTGTTCATGTCCGAGGGACTGACCGTGCGCTCGATGAACGACGGTGAATCCTGCGTCCATGCCGTCGAGCGCTACATCAACCGGGGCGAAGGCTTTATCAGCGCCATTCGCGGCGCTTACAACGACCTGGCGGGCGATTATGCCTTTGTCATCGGGCAGGTCAACGACGATAAACTGTACGCCATCAAGAAAGGCTCCGGGCTGGTGATTGGCCTGGGCGAGGGCTTCACCTGCGTTTCATCGGATTTGCCTTCGATTTTGCCACTCACCCGCAAAATCGTGCGCCTGAATGATGGCGAAATCGTCACCCTGTGGCATGACCGGGTGGAACTGCGCTCGGTTGCCAGCGGCGAGGTCATCGCCCGCGAGCCAGAAATTGTGACCGAGACGATGGAAGCCGTCCAAAAGGGCGGATTCGCCCATTTCATGCTCAAGGAAGTCCACGAGCAGGCGCAGGTGGCGCGCGAGGTGCTGCATATCCTCGATGCCTCGCCGGATGTGGCGGGGGTCATTGAAAAGATGAAATCTGCCCGCAACCTGTATTTCATCGGCTGCGGCACGAGTTACCATGCCTGCCTGCTGGGGGCGGTTTACTTTGCCCAGGTGGCCGGGCGGCCTGTGATCCCCGTTCTCGCGCCGCAGTTCGGGCCGCAGTATGCGCCCACAGTCAACGCCCAGGATGTCGGGTTGTTCGTCAGCCAGAGCGGCGAGACCAAGGATGTGCTGAATGCCCTGCAAATGGCGGAAGCGCGCGGGATGGCCTGTTTTGGGCTGGCGAATGTGATTGGCTCCACGCTGACCAAGGCGACTGCCTGCTCACTGCCGCTGTGCTGCGGCTACGAAATCAGCGTCCCGGCGACGAAAACCTTCACCAACCAGGTCGTCTCGCTCCTATACCTGGCCTACCGCCTGGCCGGACGCGACACCGCCGAACTGGGACAAACCCCCGCGCTGATGGATAAGACGCTCGAAATGACCTCCGCCCAGGCCGAGAAAGTCGCCGCCGAAATCAACCCCTGGAACGACCTGTACTGCCTGGGCTACGGCGCGACCTATCCCATCGCGCTGGAAGGCGCCCTGAAACTCAAGGAAATCACCTACGCCCACTGCGAAGGGATGCTCTCGACCGAATTCAAGCACGGCCCGCTCTCAGCGGTCACGAAAGATTACCCGATTCTGTTCGCCGCCGGGCCAAATGACGTGCCGCTGATTGTGAGCGGCCTGAACGAAGTCACCTGCCGGGGGGCGCGCGCCATTGCCATCGGGCAGGACGACCCGCGTCTGCGCGCCAACGCCAGCGAGGTGATTGTGCTACCCGATTCGACGCCCGAAATCGCCCCGCTGCTGGCAGTGTTGCCGCTGCAACTGATTTCGTACCATATCAGCGTCTTGCGCGGCTACGACCCCGATTTCCCGAGAAATTTAAGCAAGACATTGACAGTGGATTAAAACAAACATCCCGAAGGCCGCAAGCCTTCGGGATGTTTGCATGGTTTTCACTGGAACGTAATTTCCTCAATTCGCCAGCACTCCTCGCCGGTGAGTTTTTTCAGCCGAGCGAGCATTTCGGGCGTGATGCGGGTGGTATCGTTGGGGAAGTCAATCAAGTGTCCGCGTCCGCCCTCAAAGATTTGGAACTGGAAGCGGTCTATTCCGGGCTGCGACATCAGGATGAAATAGATATTTTTGATGCGGCGGCGGTCGCGTTCTGGGTCGCCGGAAGGGCGCAGGGTGAAGGTTATCATGCGCGGGGGCTGGTTCTCGCCCTGTTTTTCCGCCAGGATTTGGGGCGGAAGCATAAAAGTCGCAGGCTTGTCCTGAGTATCACCGAAGGGTTGAACGCTGATTGATTGAAGGTTTGCTGCAAAGGTTTGGCTTTCGGTTTTAGACTCGTCTGTTTTGTTCAGCGCTGGTTTTCGATGCTCCATTATCGGTGTCAGACGTTCCATTTCCAGAATGTCGTCCATTGGCGTGGGTGGCGGCGGGGAAGCGCGCCCCCCTGTAGAGGGGGAGGCAAAAACCGGTTCGCCAATGTGCCAGTCATCGGGAAAATCCGGTTCGGGGGGCATGTCGCCAAATTCGTCATCTGGCGTGGAGGCATAATCAGCGGGAGGTTCGGCCATTTTTTGCGCGGTTTTCCGGTGTTCCGGTTGTA
>CAYLZI010000105.1:0-11549 GCA_964388215.1 uncultured Anaerolinea sp. | reverse complement strand
GCCCAGGCGCTGCCCGCCGCCGGGTCGAACCAGCCGAGAGAATCACCCAGCGATTTGCGAATCGCAAAAAACGGGGCGATGTAATTTTGTGAGCGCAGGGAGTCGATTGCAAAGGCAGGCTTGAACCAGGGGCGAACGCGCCTGCCGCGCCGGTCGAGCCAATCGCCATCCGCGTAAACCAGGTCGGCCTGGGGGTAGGCTTCGAGGGCCCGTTCGATTTCCGCCAGAGCAGAGGGGGCAAGTTGCAGGGGGGCGGAGGCGAGGAGCAGCCATTCGGCTGGGCAGTTGGATAAGGTTTGTTGAAAGTTAGTTAAAGTCTGCCATGAGATGAAACGAACCCTGGCATTATTTTTATAAACCGGCTGGGATTGTTCATTGCGTTCTCTCCAGCCGGAATATCTCCGCGCCGAGGCTAGCGCGCGAGAATAAAAAGCCAATAAAAAGCGCGCTCCCATCTCACGCATCGAATTTTTGGGAATAAGAATGGGACGGAGGTTGCGGAGAAAAGTGGACAGACTCATTCATCTTACCAAAGGACGTATCATGTTTGCTTTGCCTGAAGTTCATGCCTGAGCGCGTTTAGTTGTTCTTCACAGGCGATATATTCTGGGCTTCGCACTACGTCGCCACGGCTTTCGCCTAAAATGGCAAGGGTTTGTTCCTTGTCCTGATAGTGGCAGTAGTCGCCAATAACCTTTTTATGTCGTATCGATTCCCAATCGGTTTCTTTTTCGGTAAAAATTTGCAGGGTCAGGTAATAATCTTCCATGTACTTCATGCCGGGGTCACATTGAATGCGTGCCAGGTCAATTTTTGACAGGTCGAGCATAAAGCCATGAATGGGAGTATGGTTCGCCAGCAAGAAGTCTTTATACGTTTTGCCGTAATCGTAAACGAGATAACGTCTAACAATAGATTTGTTGTGATTGATTATTGTAGTGTAAATGGTTCCAAAGGCCGCGTTCTTGCCCGTTTTTTGCAGCCGCTGAATGAGCCAGGCATAAGCACCAGGGAAGAGAATATCATCATAATCCAGAAAGGCGGCATACTGATTCTGGGCCGCTTTTAGCCCTTCGTTAAGCATGGTGGCGCGTAAGTCTTTTTGCGATTCGGTTGGTTGATAGTGCAATAGCACCGGAGGGTACTGCGGGTGCCAGGGCATGGCATCGAGCAGGCGTTGAAGTTTTTCTAACGCGATCCCGGATACACTTTGTAAGGTTAATATAGGCTGAACGATGCATTCATTTTGCGCAACCAGCGAGTAGAGCGCGTTTTGTAAGAGTTCCAGGTCTCCGCTTTGATGGAATCGCAAGATGGTAGAAACAACAGGCCAGGCTGGGCGCTCTGCTTCAATTTCTGTTTTGTAAGCGCGCGCATCCACGCAATATTTGGCAGACCGTTTGCTGCCATTGTTGATGAGCATGAAAGTCGAAGAGGTTCCTGCGCGAGCCGTTTCCCAATGGTCGCGGTTTTCGTCGTAGGAAACGTTTTCGTCGTTCAAGATGGTGGGGAGCACGGTTCCAACATCGTAGCGCAGCGCCATTTTGAGCATATTTTCCACTGCGTCTGGAGCAAAATAATACAAATTGTTTTGAAAATGCAGGGTATATTGCGCCTGGTGGGCTGCTTCCTGCAAGATGCGAATGGCTGGCCTGATGCTTTGCAAACCTTGGATGACTTCAGATTGCTCGCTTGTTACCTGGCAAAGTTCAAAGACGCTGGAGTTCGCCAGGCAAGTAAAAAATTTTCGCTTTTGCTGCAAATTGTTGCGCAAAATTTCCAAAACGGATTCATCAACGAAAATGCTTACTTTCAAAGTGGGCGCAAGGGCTTGCCGGGTGTACTCTCTCTCTTCATAAGGTTTCCCTGAAAGCGCCCTGCCGATGGCGTTCAGATAGGCATAGCCATAACGACTATCTGGGTCCAGAATGGCGCTTTCGGCCCACTCATTCCAGGCATTGATGAGGACAAAACGCTGGTTTGCTTCCAGGCGTTGTTCAGCATCTTGAATCAGATGTTCGAGCCATTCCTGGAATTTCTTGGGCGAGGAATTGTGAATAATGTAGGCTTCTGAAGCATAGCGAGGGGTATTATCCCAAGATGGAATAATGGAGCGGAAGTAAGTAAAGTCTGAATGCGGTTTTTGACTCATGTAATAGTCGGCGACATCTTCATAGTCTAAAACGCTGCCGCGAATATCCCAATAAGGGTGGAGAGTCTTGCGAATATCTTTAACGCCTCCCGCAGTCCAATCGTGCAACACGCGCTCACACCCTGCATCCATGCCAAAATCATGGGGAGATGTTGCCCCACGGGTGAGCACGGCAACTACATAAGGCGCGGCGATATTCTCGCGGGCGCAGGTTTCTTGCCAGATTCTCTGATACAGAGAGAAATCTGGAATGGATGAAGGGCGGTAGATGAAGATGACGGGACGCCCGTCAATTTTGATGTAGCGTGAGTCTTTGAAAAAAGGAATCAAATACTTGATGAAATCGGCGGCGTCTTCAGCCGAGTAATTTTGCTGCAATAATATTTCGCTTTCGTTTCCGTCCCATTTCCGTGTCCAGTTTTCGTTTGCCCAGCAGAAGCAAAAGGGAATCTCTATGCTGGGGTCAGCGAGGAGCATTTGGGCTGGTTTTTCCAGAATGAGCTTGCCACTAAACCAATAGTGATAAAACACTTGCCCATGCACGCCAGCCTGTTTCATCCATCGAGATTGTTTTTTGAGTATTTCCGTGTTCGTGAGCGTGTAATACCCTGCGTCTTCATGTGGGCTGCGCTGTTGGTAATGTCCGTAAAAAAGCGGGTTGGTGCTTTTGACTTTGTGCCATTCGGTAAAACCTTTACCGTGCCACAGGTCATTTTCTGGGGTTGGGTAAAACTGGGGCAAGTAATAGGAAAGGATTTTTACGCTTGGGTGCACCAGGGTTTCGCTGTAATTCCCCTGTTTTTCATAAGCACCTTCGCGGATGGTGTGCCGAGGCGTATGGATGCTGTAATTCCTGCCAGGCAGGTCATTGGCGCTGATTAACAACAAACGCTCTAGGGCGTGCGCCAAAGTCCCATCTACTGGCAACGGTTCTGGCGGAAAATCGGCATAGCGCAGGGGCAGTTGTAAAAACTTTCGCAAAGCGGCCGCCGAGGCCCAGAACATGCTGCCCTCGGGAAATTCGGCGAGCGGATATTTACGCAGGTTTGTTTTCCAATGCCGTTGGGCAAACCCTTTTGCTATGCTGAAGTTATCGCCCCATCCATAAGAGCTGCGAAAAACTTTTTGAAAAGATGCCGGATAAATAAATTTTGCATCTTTTTGGAAGAGCAGCAAAATTTGGGCAATTGCTGCCGGCGAGGAAAAAATCGTCTCCATAATTTCTTGAAACCAGTCATTGAGATTGGTGTTATGGGGACTCTTTTTGGTGTGAATATGAGCAATGACATCGTGCTTAAGCAATTCAGGCCCAAATTCCACAATAAAAGGCGCAATATCCCGACCCCGATTGGGGACCGCTTTAACAGTCAATTGTTCAAGCGTTGGCAAACCCGCTCGCAGCTGCGCATCTATCTCGCTCAAATTGGCCGTTTCTGGCACGGAAACGTATAGCGAAAAAGGTACAGGGATGTTTTGTAAATAGGAAATACATAACGCCAGCATATCCCCGTAAAACAAGTGCAGATGAACGGCTAGGGAGGGCGTTGGGTTCAATTGAGAAGCACCCTGGTAAGGGTTCAGGTAAAACGGGACGATGCGAAATTTTTTGGTGATGGCGTACTCGGCATCCCTTACATTTTGCTCAAGTTTTATATCGCCAAAAAAACTTTGGTATTTAAGAACGCGCCCTATTCGCTTTAACAATTCCCAGACGCCTTTTTGGCGCTGGATGAGTTTTATTTTAGAAAAAACGCCACATACCCCGCCATGCTTTTTAAGCAACTGCCCTATCGAATTGTTATTATTGAATGGTAACCAGGATGATGTAGATGGGATAGATGTTTTCTCTTGCGAGTTTTGTATTTGGCTGCTTTGGGCAGTTGGGTCCCTATTTTCCTTTTTGCCGTAAACCAGGTAATGCAAAAGCGGGTTAATTTGCGCCCGTTTTACATCGTCATTTTGATTCAAATACCACTGGCTCGAAAACTCGGGCCCAGGGTCTCGCCCTTGCTGGCCACCATAGAGCAGGTAATGCCTGGCGGGGTTCATGCCGTCTTGAGCCACATCGGGGTATTTTTGCAAATACCATTCCTGATTGAAGAATTTCGATTTTTGTATCAGGCGAATTTGTTGCTGCCGCAACTTCTCTCTTTTGGAATATAAGGGAAGAACCCATTCGATGAGGAAACGCTTGGCCCAGGTTCTTCTTTTGCTCCCTGGCGGCAGGAATCTATCGGCCAGAGCCTCCAGGCGCGCAATGGTTTTCCATTTTGTGCTTTGTTGAATTTGTTGCAGCAAGGTTTCTCTTTCTGCAACTTTTTGCTCCAGGTTATATACAGCATTTTCGAGGCCGTTGATGACATTCTCAAGGCGGGTCTTTTCTCGGCGCAGATGCACATTTTCCATCTCAAAACTTTTGAGATGGTCGAGTTGTTCCTTGGAGTGATGGCGATACTCTAAGGAAGGGGCATTCCACAGCCGGGCTTTCCAGCCGTTTTCTAACATGCGCGCAAAGAGAGAATTGTCTTCGGGCAGGTATTCCCTGCGATAGCCGCCTGCCTGCTGATAGGCGACGCGGCGATACATGGATGAACCATGAATATAGTTTTTTTCTCGAATACTTATGCTCGGGTTTTCGGGAAATTCCTTAATGTAAACCCCTGGCGCGACAGGGTGAGCAACGCCCCCCGTATGGGCGGCTTGCACCCCGGCGCGCGGCCCGAACAATGCAAAATGGGTATAAACAATCCCAACATCTGGATGAGCGTCTAAAATGGCTTTACACTGCTCGACATAATCGCTGCGGAAGCGATTGTCTGCGCCTAAAAAGACGATGTAATCGCCGCTGGTCATTTCTACCGCTTTGCGGAAGTTTTCGACTACGCCGAGATTTTTCTGATTGGCCTCCACGCGGATGCGGGGTTGGTAGCGTCGGGCGACTTCCAGCGAGTTGTCGGAGGATGCATCGTCAATAAACAGGATTTCATCGGGCGGGTAGGTTTGCAGGAGGGCCGATTCGATGGCTTCGGCGGCGAGATGCCCGTAGTTATAGCAGGGAATAATCAGTGAGACGGTGCTACCCGAGAGGCGGGTATCCTCGTAAACGGTCAGGCGGTTGAGGTCGTAGCGGTCGGCGTCGTTGCCGTCATCGCAGGCCAGCGCGCCAGTAAAACGGGATTCGACCTGGGCGCGGTATACGACATCCCTCTCCCCGTGTGGGTAAGCGTACCATTTGAACCCTTGCGGGCAGAGTTGGCGCAGCTCGCCTGGCACAGAAAGTTCTTTTTCGTAAACGGCCAGGTCGGTTGTGCCTGCCAGCCGGGCATGAGACCAGGAATGCCATTGCAAACGCCCGCCGGCGTTGACCATTTTTTGCAGCGTTTCGACATCGGCAAATTCAGCGCAGGGTTCGCCCACATCAAAAGAGTTATCTTTGCCAATGGTTTGGCCGATGACAAACAACTCAAATGGGTAGCCAAAATGCTGCAAAATGGGGACAGCGTATTTCCAGATTTCTTTGTATACGCCATCGAAGGTGATGACGGCCTGGGTTGGGTTTGCCGGGTCATAGTCATCGAGATAAACGACTTTTTTGGAGCGCAAATCGGCCATCTGGCGGTAGAATCTATCGGGTGTAACCCACCAGATGGTTTTATTTTCAGGATGTATCTTGTGATACGTCAGAATCATTTTGTGTAGACCTCCAGCACTTGCGAATATTCACGATAAGCGAAGTATTCGCGGCTGATGGTAAGATAAGGAAAGCGAGCCTGGTACCACTCGTAAATGTGCGAGCAAAGTAGGATGCCGCCCGGTTTCAAAACACGGTCGATCAACACATAAACCAGGCGCAGGCTTTTGCCGATATACTGGGGATATAAAACGCCGGTAATGACGACCAGATCCATGGGCGGCAAGTTTAAATCGGGCAGGTCGAAAATGGAGCCTTGCCTGTATTCGACCTGCGGGGCGGCATGTTCATTTGCCCAGGCGACCGCTTTCTCGCTGAACTCGAGGCCAATCACCTGTTTGGCAGGTAAATCGTTGGTGACAAAGCCGTTGCCGCAACCGATATCGAGTGCATTTTCATAATCCAGATGTGGCAGGACAGCCAATATCCGCGCTTTGCGATTTGTATCGTGTGGATTATTGTAATAACCCCAAGGATCGGGACTGGAATAGAAATCATCCAGTTCTTGTTTACTCTGGACAGGCATGCATTAACTCCACTAATATTACGCTTTCGGGTTACGCCAACGAGCAATAAACCGTTCAATTTCTTCATCAGTATAAAAATGACGGGCTAATTTGGTGGAATAAGTCATTTCGAGGTATTCTCGCGAGATGGGATGAGTGAGGAAGCGGCGATATAGGTCGTAGGCATCGCGTTCTTCGCCGGTATTCACTTTAATCATCTGCAAATGAGGCAAACGCAGGAATTGACGCAGAGCATCTTCGCCAGTGCGATACAGGTTTTCCATGCGCAAAATAAGTAAGTCAACTAACCCATGCTTGTAAACCTGCCAACCGCGAGACTTATCAAAGGGGATCGAATAGATGTCGATGCCAAGACCATCTTTTAGTTGCTCGTCAAACCAATTGAAGGCTGTTTGAATAAAAAACTTTTTAGATTCAAAGATGTTGCGCAACTCTTCTGCCGAGATGGGTTGTTGCGCTTCACGCTCTTTCCAATCGGGTACAAATTTTGGGAATGCGTAAAAGAAGGTTGAAATGTTTCGGGCTACCGGGTCTCGCACCAGGCTAATGAGTTTAACTGGCTTTCGGTTTTCCAGATAGTTGAATAGTTCAACTTGGTTTTTCATATCCACGTTCTCTATATCGCGCCTGACCCCAGAATAATCTTTCAGGTCGAAGGATGCGCGCTCTATCACCTGGTCATAATGAGCAATATAATGGTTGTGGTAAACTGGAACCTTGAGTTCCACTGCTTGATAGGCTTGATTCGCGGCAACCATTACGGAAGTAGAACCAACCCTCCCCATCTGTAAAACAAAGATTGGGCTTGTATTTATAAGCCGCCGCCGTATCCCGTTTCGTAAGGTATTAATTCTCGATATAATATCAACTGCCATATTTACTCCAATAGCATATTATTTGGATAAAAACGATAGACCCTTTATAGTAAGGAAACGAACATTCATGCTCAACAAAGTACGCAAACTCATGGAACAAGCCTTCGCCCGCAGGCGTGCCAAGAAACTTAACTACGAATCTATTTTGATTGTGACTTATGGCCGCACAGGCTCAACTTTGCTGCAAGGCTTGCTCAACAGTATTGACGGTTGCCTGGTACGAGGAGAAAATAATCAGTTTTGTTATGATTTATTTGAGGCATACAGGCATATTGTTGACATCAAAAAAACTTACGCGCCAGAGCCAACCAATCCTTTTTATGGGGCGCACCTTCTTGACGAAAAAGTGTTCCTAACTCATGCTCAAAAGATGGTGAAAGCCCTTTTACTTGCGGGGCAAAACGAAACACAGGTAGTATGCTACGGGTTCAAAGAAGTGCGGTACATTAATGTACTGGACAGTCTTTTTGAATATCTCGATTTTCTTCAACAAATTTTCCCAAACACAGCCATTGTTTTTAATACGCGCAAAGTGGAAGATACCATAAAAAGCGGCTGGTGGCCCGAGAGAGACCGGCAAGAGACTCTTCAAAACATGAAAAAATGCGCGGATTTGTTTGCAGAGTACGAAAAAACTCACCCGAATGCCTTTCTCATTAAGTATGAAGATGTAGTAAGCGCATCAGCCAGAGTACGGGCATTGTTTGACTTTTTAGGGGCCGAATATTCAGATGACAAAATTAAGCAAGTGTTGGCAACGCCACACAGTTATCCGACAAAAAAATAAATTCGGAGATTTGGTGAGTCGCTAAACAATCTGCGCTAAATTACACTTGCGGCAAATTTCCATTACTTTAACATTGGTGCCGCCTCGGTAAATTAACCCCACCAGATTTTTCATGCGCTTAGATTTCCAAGAGGGGATTAAACCATCCGTAAAAGCATCACCGATGATAACTTTTCCTTCCAAATCATGGCAGCATAAAGTCAGGTTACCATTTTGCTGGATAACAGCCTGAAAAAATAACTGCCCGGCATCGTAGCCCCAACCTTTGCAGCCTGCCAGCCGCCCTTCTTGAGGCTGTTCTTCGCGGTGGTCGCTGTTTCCTGCAAAGGTATGGGTTGAAAAGGCATTCACTGTGCAGCCTAATTTCCCCCAATATGCCAGGGCCGCCTCAATTTCTTCCCGACTTGAGTAATCGGTTGCATATTGGATAATGATATTGCCTGGCTTGGGATGACGTTCCGCAAGATAAGTAGCGTGTTCCAAAACGCGCTTAAACGCATTGACGCCCGTTGCCTTGTGAAAAGTTTCCTCGCTAAAGCCATGGCAGGATATATACATAATACCATCCCAGCCACTAGCCAAGATTTCATCAACGTATTCAGGCTTAAGCGACAATCCATTGGTCACAAAATAGGTACTTACTTTATCTTGAAATTTGAGGGCATGGCGCGCATAATCCATGCCAACTGGGTGGGCAAAAATATCTGAGAAATTGTTGAAGGTGGCAATTCTGCCACCTGCTTCGACAAATTCACTCCACGTTTTTTTGAATTTATCGATGTCCATAATACGGGTGGGCTTTTGGGCATCTGTGGATTTGTAGGGGCACATTACGCAGCGCTCGTTGCACAAGCTATGCACATTGAAGCAAATCGCAATTGGAAAATCGGGGTGGCTTTTCCACAAATCGTCCAGGGTATAAGCGTCGGGAGTATTCACTGCGCAGTTTTGTAAAAGCATGGCGCCGAGCTGATTACGCTGTCGAATGTATGGTGAAGAATGAGATGGGATTCCGTTCACCACATCAATCGACGGCAGGGTATTTTCCATGTTGTCATTTTTGGAAAACATAGATTTGAGTAAGTTTTTCATCCTTGCTCCATAAAAGTTATTACAAAGAAACCAATATAGGTCAAATTTTTTTTACGTCAACCGCCGGGAAGAGAAATACTTTTGCCCAAATTTTGTATACCTTCCGCGGGGCCATGTTAAATACAGCAGCATTCTCTACATAGTCTACAAATATTGTAGGCGCATTGATAGTGGATGTGGTTGGTTCAAAAAGGCTAACGTTCAATGAATAAACTCCATGTTGCAAAGGCAAGGCCGGAATGTGGTATTCTACCAGGAATTGTTCGCCTGGTTTTACATTCAGGAGTGGGTGCTCAGATAAAACAAGATTTGAGCCGGTCACTGGAATATTTTTATCGTCTTTGATGTAGAAATTTACCGTTAGCTCTTTTTCCTCGTACGCCTCGAAGATTATCCGTACCCGAGCAGCCTGATTGAACTCGACCATTTCGAGCGGCTGGCGGTTTTCATCCAGCAAGTCGGCATACAAGATGCGCGCGCCGCCCGTGCTAATGCGAAACATGGAGACGGCGCTTTCAAACCGGCGCATTTGCTCGGGGCTGGGGAGTTGGGCGTCTTTGAAATCGGGCAATTCCCTGGCAGGCGTAACCGGTTTTACATCGGCAAGTGGGCCGCGCTGCGCCTGGACAAGTTCGGCGTCAATTTCTGCGCGCATGTTTTTGAAATAGGCATTGGCGACATCAATTGCTGGGCCAATCTGGCGCATCTGACCGGCATCCAGGTAAATTGCGCGCGTGCACAGGCTGCGAATGGCGTTGACATCGTGGCTGACAAATAGAATGGTCGCGCCGGCCTCCTGCCTGCGCCGCAAGGCGCTCATGCACTTGACCTGGAATTTCATATCGCCAACCGCCAGGGCTTCATCCACAATCATAATATCGGGTTGAACCATGATGTTGGTGGCAAACGCCAAGCGCACATACATGCCGCTGGAATAAAACTTGACCTGCTGGTCAATGAAGGCGCCAATATCGGCAAAGGCGGCGATGCCGTCAAACCAATTGTCCATCTCTTGCCTGGAAAATCCCATAATGGAACCGGCCAGGTAAACATTCTCGCGCCCGGTAAATTCAGGGTTGAAACCGGAACCCAGTTCCAGCAGGGCTGTCAGCCGTCCGTTGACGGTGACAGAACCGGCAGCCGGGGTCAACGTGCCGGCAATGATTTGGAGCAGGGTAGATTTTCCTGAACCGTTACGCCCCACGATGCCCACCGTTTCGCCCTTTTCAATTTCGAATGAAATATCGCGCAAGGCCCAAAACTCACGGTAGTATTGGCGCGGGGTTCTTCCTGTCAGCGATTGCAGCCTGGGCAAGATGGACTGCTTGAGCCGGTCTTGGGGCTGCTCATAAAGCTGGTAAAGTTTGCTGACGCGCTCGACCTGGATGGCTATGTTAGAGGACATCAGCGAACCCTTTGCGCGTTTTTTGAAACCACCAGAAGCCTATCCAGGCTGCCAGGCTGCTTACAATGAGCAAGATAGCAAGGGCAATCCAATCAGGGGGCTTCCCATAAACAAGCACATTGCGTGATTGTTCGATGATGAGTACCAGAGGGTTTAATTTTAGCAATTGCTGGTAATTTTCAGGCAGGGAAGATAAAGGAAAAAACACCGCCGAAGTAAACAACAGGATGGTGGTTACGAAACCCAACAATTGGCCGACATCCCGAATATAAACCCCCAGAGCCGAAAAAAACCACGAAGCGCCCAGCCCCAACAAAATGACCGGCAAAACAACCAGGGGGAAAAAAACAACGGTGACGGGAAGCATACCCTTGAATAACAATTGCATCAGCAATAATATCATCGTGCTCATCGCAGCATTGAAGGCAATGCTGCCTGCTGAAACGATGGAAAGAATTTCAAGAGGAAAAATCACCCGCTTGACATAATTGGCGTTGCCAATAATTAATGTGGGGGATTGGTTAACCAATTCAGAAAAGATTCCAAAGACAATCAGACCAGCAAACAGGGTAATTGCAAAGTCGAATCGGTTTTCGTTTCCTGTGGTTCCCCAGCGGGCCTTGAAGACCACTGCAAATACGAACGTATAGACAGACAACATGAGCAATGGGCTGATGAAAGCCCATGCCAACCCGAGGAAGGTGCCCTGGTATTTTTTTTTGATTTCCCGCCTGGTCATGTCGAGTATCAAAGACTTGTTGCGCCTTATGATTTGAAATATGGCGACAGGCTTGCTCGAATGTTTTGACTGCTGGTTGTTCAACAAATGCGTTTCGCTCCTAATCGGCTATCCCAGCCGCTTTAATTTCGCCGTTATTGTACCAAATTATAAAGTCGAAATAATCCGCAAAATCAATCTCCCCGGCGCGATGAGTAACCATCGCACCGGGGAGCACAGACATCTTATAACGTCAGTTCGGGATAAGGGAACTCCGTGAGATAAACTTGAGTTTGCCAACC
>CAYLZI010000104.1:0-11571 GCA_964388215.1 uncultured Anaerolinea sp. | reverse complement strand
CTTTGTCAGGGTCGAAGGGGTAGATGGTGATATTTTCATCGCCGGCATACGCCCATTGGACGGTCGGGATGAAGGTGTTCATGATGAGTTCAGCCTGCTGCTCTTCGGGGACGAGGGGATAGACAGACTTGATCAGGTCGAGTTTGTTGGTGCAGTAGGCAACGGCCTGGCGGACTTTGAGGTCGCCGAGGATGGGATGCGGTGTGGTAAAGGGATCGCGTTCGACTTCGACTTCCTTCTCAACCACAACGGTCTTTTCGACTTCAACTTGCTTTTCAACTTCCACAACCTTGGTTTCGACCAGGGTTTGCGGAGCGCAGGCGGCCAGAACCATGCTGGCAACCAAAATCAGACCAAGAACGGTTATCAAGCGATTTCGTAACATTGTATTTCTCCTCCATAGAGAAAAGTTTGGATACGACAGGGGTTACAGGTTACAGAAATACAGGTCTGTTTTTTGTTTAGGTATTACGAGGTTGACCACCTCCTTATATTGTGCAAGATGCCAACAAAGTTTGTCATGAGCATGAATGTATAACCATGCAAAAGACACTATAGCATAAGCATTTTTAGCAGTCAAGCAAAATGCCCGCTAATTTTACCTAAATCAGTGTTTTTACTCGCAAAATGCCTTGTAATCCAGGTCTTCCAGGTTCCACAGGTCATTCATAGTGAAGGCATCGAGACGCAGGTTACACAGGTCGCGGCGGGCGGCGGCGACTTTGATACGCATATATAAAGGAATGAAGGGCAGGTCATTGGCAAAGATGACCTGCGCCTGGGCGTAGGCAGCGACATGTTCGGGCATGTCGGGCAGGGTGCGCAGGGCTTTGCGGCACAACAGGTCGAAGTCGGGATTGATATAGCCGCTGAGGTTGAGTCCCAGCCAGCGGTTGGCGGGGCGCGGGATTTGTTCTTCCATCAGCCAGGAGCAGGTTGGCTCGCCCCCGGCGGCGGCAACGGCGTATTCGGCCAGGTCGAATTTGCGACCAAACAGGGGGCCATCGGGCCCGGCGGCGTAGAAGGAATCCTGGGTGAAATATTCCAACTGAATCCCCACCCCACACTGGGCCAGCGATTGGGCCAATATTTCGCTGACCTGCTGGCGCTGTAAAGCGGAGGTTGTCCAGTAGCGCAGCACCAGCGGGGTTCCGGCAGGCACGCCTTTGACGCTCCCGGCTACCAGCGGAGTAGCGGAGTCGTTATCGGGGTCTTCCCAGCCTGCGTTTTTGAGCAGTTCGATACCCCGGACAATGTCGAAAGGATACTTGGCGGCAGCAGGGGAAAATAATACATGAGAGGGGGAAACAAAGGTATCGGGAACCTGCGACATGCCGTTCAGCACGGTATTGACCACGCGCGCGCGGTCGAGGCAGTGAGCAATCCCCTGGCGGGTGCGGGCATCGCCGAAGAAATCGGGGCGGTTGGTAGAGGGAACCCCGTCATCGAAGGTCGCCGGGCGAATACCAAAGTCCAGCCGTTCCATGACCGGGGTGGTGGAGGTAATCAGTTGGACCTGGTTGTTGCGCTCCAACTCGGTCAACAGGTCAATGTGTCCATCAAGCCGCGCGCTGGAGTCCAGGATGTCGCACTGCCCGGCAATCAGGGCGCTGATGCCAGTGGGCGCGTCTTTGACAAAGCGGAAAATCAGGGTCTCAAAAAAAGGCAGCCCGTCTTCGGCGCGGAAGTAATTGGGATTTTTGTCGAAACGGATATATTCGCCAGACGCCCACTCAGTAAAAGTGTACGCGCCCCAGCCCAGCGGCGGGCGGGCAGATGCATCGGAGCGGGCAAGTTCTTCCGCGTTGAGATTTCCCCATACATGCTGCGGAAGGGGCGACCAGAAATTATCGGCGTAGGTCGGGTCAATGAAGCCCGGCACGCCCCACCATTGCGCCGTCAAATCATCCAACGCTTCGTAAGACTGGGTGCGGTCTATGAGATATTTCGAGCCAGGCGTGGCCGGGTTGGATGCGAGTTGGAAAGCGTACAATGAATCGCGAATGGTAAGCGGGGTTCCGTCAGACCATTTCAAATTGGGCAACATGCGGAAGGTGGCAACGACCTGGTCCATCTGCAACTCGGAGCCGCTGCTAAATTTTACAGCGCAGGCATCATCGTAACACCCGGCGGGCAAGACCGAAATGCCAAAATCGAGCGCAACCAGGCGGCCAGAGGCATCAAGCACCATGTCGCCGCGTTTCACTGTGACAGGGTTTAATTGCGCATCGTCATTTTCAATGGAGGGGATGCTCTCTAATATAACCGGCTGGTAGCCGCTGGTGAAGGTGTCAATGGGGCCGTCGTAGACTGCTTCTAACACGCTGCGGGCAGCCGTATTCAGGACATCGAAGGGATACAGGCTGTTGGGTTCCTGGCCGAGGCAAACCGTCAGAACGCGCGGCACAGGCGTAAAGGTGGGAGGCGGGGCGGGAAGCGAGGGCGTCTCGGCAGGCACGCCAATCGCAGCAGCCGTTGCAGTTTCAGCAGGAGAAAGCGTTTGCGGGAATTGGAGATTACAAGCAGAAACAAACAGGGCAAAAATTAACAGGAGAAAGAGAGGACGATAGCGATTCATGATATTAGAAAATCACAAAAGTAAGGGTCCCAACCGAACAGGCTTAATCCAACCATGCCAAAGAATTATACCCTGTTTCGATAGGGATAGCCGTCTCCGCTACGCCAGGAGGTAACTTTCATCATTTATTTTCCATCAATTGGTAGTATTCCGCACACCAGAGAACTGCTTATCCCCCAACCCAAGCATGGAAAAGGCCCCCGTCAACTTTCTCATGTGGTTTGGTAAAATAGCCCAATGAAGAATTTCTACATTTCATTTTTACGCTGGTTTAAAGAGCATAGCGGATTTGGCCTCTATGCTCTCTCTTTATTCATTCTTATGACGGGGGCCTACTTTCTGCTCGCAGGGCGAATGGGATTTAACTACGATGATTGGGAGGGAATTTTCCTCTACCAACAAGGATTTTCGGCGCAGCAGGTTTGGAATTATTTCCTGGTTGACCGGCCCTTTTCCTCGCTGGTGCATTTGGCGCTTCACCCCCTTCTCGGAACTTCCGTTGAGGGCTGGCATTTGCTGACACTGGTACTGCACTGGGCGGCGATTTTGTTCCTGGTCAAAAGCCTGCTGGCCTTGTTCCCCGGCCACATCATCCCCATCGGCTGGGTAGGGTTCCTGCTGGCGCTATACCCCGGTCTGACGCGCCATTTTGTGGCCCGCACCAGCGCGCCGCACTATCTGAGCATGTTCTTTTTCGCGGCCTCGCTCTGGTTGATGATTCAAGCCTACCAACAAAACAAACGGCGTGGATGGATGCTTTCTCTCTCGGTCTTGCTGGCCCTGGCGCAGGTTTTGATTATCGAATACTTCGCCGCCATGGAGATAGCACGCTTTTTCATCATCTTGTACCTTTTCAGCCGGGAATATCGCGGCCAGCGTCTGCAGGTTTTTAGAAAATCTCTCACCGCCTGGCTGCCCTACCTGGCCGTTTTCCTGGTTTTCCTGGTTTTCAAATTCCAAATCCTGCCCGGCCTGGCTCAAGATGAAGGGTTGGATGCCAAACACCAGGTTGGCTTCGTACAGTCACTCATTGAATCTCCTGCGCCAACCATCCTGCGCTACACAAACCTGGTTTTGCGAGATGTTGTTTACGCCCTGCTCCATGTCTGGCTGCTGCCGCTTGATTTTACGGAACTGGATGTTTCTTCCACTTCGTATGTCGCATCCTGGTTATTGGGATTCTTCTTCGCAGCCCTGGCCGCTATAACACTATGGGGCTGGTTTCAAAAAGACGATGCCGCCGAGAGAACCTTTCCCGCCGCCTGGCAAGTGATTGGGCTGAGCCTCGTCACGCTCTTGCTCGGCGGCCTCCCAGGCTGGCTGATTGGCCGCCAGGCCACCGTTGGCATCTGGTCGAGCCGGTTTTTGCTCCCGGTTGTACTGGGCGCAGTGCCTCTGGTCGTGCTGGCAGTTGCCTGGCTGGCCGGGAAAAACCGCCAGCAGGCCGCCAATCTTGCCCTGGCAATGCTGCTCGCCGGGGCATTCTCATACCAATTCCGGGAAGCCAACCGCTACACCTTGTACTGGAATTACCAGCACCAATATTACTGGCAGTTGAAATGGCGCGCGCCAGGGCTGGCGGCAAAAACCTTTATCCTGACCCCCAATACGCCCTTCATTCGCAACTCGCACTACCAGATTGCCTACGGCATCAACCTGGTCTATGCGCCGGGCAACGCCAATCCAGATTCACGCCACTGGTGGTTCGACGGCCCAGATACCCTGCGAGATTACGTCTCGCAGCAATACAAACCGGGCAGGCCAGTCACGGCATCCATGCGGAATATCCAATTCACATCCGAAATGGCCCTGGCCTTGCCTGTCCTCAGCCGCCCCAGCCGAGGATGCGTGCAAGTTTTGACCGATACTTACTATCAGGGTGAACCACTGCTTTCCTTCGAGGAAAACCAGCTTTTTGAACTCGCAAAAGACAACCTGGTGCTGGCCGACGGCCCGGCAATGCCCCTGAATGTGTTTGGCCCCGAACCCAAACATGGCTGGTGTTATTACTACCAAAAAGCAGAGTTGGCGCGCGACTTTGCAAACTGGGATGAAATCCGCTCCCTGTGGCAACAGGCGCAAGCCGAGAAACTCGAAACCGGTTTCGGCCCAGAATACGCGCCTTTCATTGAAATGCTCGCCAGGAACCAGGAATGGCAAGCCGCCGTCAAACTGACTCACAAAGCGGGCAAAATCACCAAAGAAGCGCGCCCGTTCTTTTGCTCTTTCTGGCAGGCGCAGCTCTCTCCCCTGCCTGGGTTTGCCGAATGGTGGCCAGAAATCCAGACAGAAAATGGCTGCGAATAACGCGCGCGGGTCTCGTTAACATCGACCATCACCTATGTCTCCCTCCCTAGCCGATAAACTCAAATCACTTGGCGCGCTCAAGCCTGCGTCAGAAGTCGCGCCTCCTCCCAAAGCGCGGCGCAATTCGTCGCTGGAGCATGTTCTGGGGGGCCGCTGGTTAGAGACGCGGCGCGGTGATGCCTTCGTAGTAGAAAAGGCTTATTCAACCGAATACAGGCACGGGCGCGTCCCAATTCTCCCGGCATCTGGCCTGGGCGGGCTGGCGGCCTGGGCGGGCGACGAACGCCTCAGCCGCCTCGCCCTCTCCCAATTGGCATTCCTCGACACTGAAACCTCGGGGCTGGCGGGCGGCACGGGAACCTACGCCTTCATGGTCGGCGCGGGGCGGTTTGTGGAAGATGAGTTTCGCCTTTCGATATTTTTTATGCGAGACCCATCGGAGGAGGCCGCCCTGCTGGAAGCGCTGGCGGATTTCCTGGCCCCTTGCGCCTCGCTGGTTACTTTTAATGGAAAATCCTTCGATGCCCCACTATTGCGTACCCGCTATACCCTGCAGGGCATTCCCTGCCCCTTCGACGGATTCTCGCACATTGACTTGCTGCCGCTGGCGCGTCGCCTGTGGCGCGACCGCCTGCCCAGCCGCGCCCTGAAATATCTCGAAGAACACATTATGCAGGCCCCGCGCGGCGTGGAAGAAGTGCCAGGCTACGAAATTCCCTACCTGTATTTCGATTACCTGCGCACCGGCGATGCGGCCCCGCTCAAAGGCGTGTTCTACCACAACACGATGGACGTGGTCGCCATGGCCGCCCTGCTCAACCTGACCGCCGGGATGCTGGACGACCCGCATGGCAGCAAGATTGCGCACGGGCTCGACATCATTGCGCTGGCGAAACTATTCGAGGGCTTGAACCGCTGGGACGACGCCGCCCTGCTCTATGAACGCGGGCTGAAGACCGAATTGCCCGAGCCCGATTTCTGGCAGGCGGTGCGCAGGCTGGCCGTGCTGCAAAAGCGGCGCGGCAATTTGGAAACCGCGCTCAAACTGTGGGAGCAGTCCGCTGCCGAGGGGCATATCTATGCCCATGTCGAGTTGGCAAAATATTATGAACATCATCGCAAAGACCCCACCGTCGCCCTACGCTGGGCGTATGCGGCAATTGGGCGTATCCAAAACGACCCTTTCCTGCCCGCCTACATCAAAAAACACTGGATGGACGAACTCGAACACCGCCAGGAACGCCTCGAAGCGAAACGAGCGCGGGTGAAACGATGAAAAACAACCCTTATTGATGACCACCTTCATCCTCGCCACCGCCCTTGCCTGCTCCCTGCCCCTGGCATCTATCCCAACTGGAACACCATCCCCCCGCCCGCGCAAAGCCTCACCCCGGCAGCCGCTGCGCCGCTTTATACGCAATGGCCGGTGCTGACTTCCACCAGCCGCCCGATTACACCATCGAGACCAAACTCCCGGTCATGCAGGGCGATGACCCGCGCGTGGCGAAATTCAACACGGAGGTCATGACCCTGGTCATACAGGAAATGAAGAAGTCCACGGAATCTTGATGTCAGTCAGTAGCGAGAGATAACCGTGTTGTTCGGTCGCGCCGATGACCAGCATCAGCCGGTCATCGGCAACAAGGTAATTGCCTGGCACTAAATCCTGCCCATGGGTGTCTCGACCAACGAAAGTAAATCCCCTCTCATCTGCTTCCTGTTGGCCTGACCATAACAGGTTTACACCTTCATCTTCATACTCAGGCATGTAAATAAATAGATTCAGGATTCCCGGTGAAAAATCTGTAGTACAGAGCCAGCCCCCGATTGTTGAAGCAACGATACGCGGATTGGACCCTTGAGCATACACGCTTCCCAACATTGAAAGTGCAATCGCTAAAACCGCCATGATAGACATGGCCCTTACAAACATGCCTGCATGAATTTCGTGTCCATTTTGCCCTCCAAGTCAAAGACCAAGACACTTATTTAGACAAACAGCCCAAAGCGAACACTGTCTGCTTCAGATAGAGAATGCCGCTCTCGCCAATCTCCAGGCACACGCTTCCTTTACAAATAGAACTCACAAAAATCCATTTGCACGCCTTCAAATTTTACGGTGCTGCGATAACAAAAGAAGGTGGGCTGATTAATTTACGCCCCTGCCACCCGAAGAAAAAACACTGCTTACGCTGTAGCAATGATGTATAGTCAATTATTTTGCAGCACTACCAGCGGGCAAATACAAGCACTGATTTCAGAAGGGTAAGAATACAAATGAGTTTTTCCAACGATAGACCGTAGACGCTAGTTGGCTACGGTCTATCGTCTACGGTCAGTTAACCGAGCAGACCGATGACGGCTTCCACTGCGGTCAGAATTTCCCCGCTCCGCACCAGCGCCTGCATCGCATTATGGTCGTTGTAGAGCGGACGGTCGATGTCGAGATGGGCAACGTGGCAGCGGATGACTTCGCGGGCTTTTTGGGAACCCTTGCCGGGGGTCAACTCGCGGAAATCAAGCGCCTGGGCGGCGGCCATGAACTCGATGCCGAGTACGCCATACGCATTGTCCAGGATTTGGCCGTTCTTGATGGCAGTGTTCATGCCCATCGAAACAAAATCCTCCTGGTCGGCGGCGGCGGGAATCGACTGGATGCTGGCCGGGGCGGAGAGAATGCGCTGTTCGACGATCAAATGGTCGGCGGTGTATTGCGACAGCATCAGGCCAGAGTAAAAGCCGGGGTTATGGGCCAGGAAATCGGGCAGGCCGACGCTCAGGGCCGGGTTGGTCAGGCGGTTCAGGCGGCGCTCGGAGAGCACGCAAACCATCGTGATCGCCGCTCCCGCCATGTCCATCGGCAGCGAGACCGGCGAACCCTGGAAATTCGCGCCGGTCAGGGTCAGGTTTTGTTCGGGGACAAAAATCGGGTTGTCGCCGACGCCGTTCAGTTCGATCTCAACCTGCGAGCGGGCGTAGGCAACCGCATCACGCGCCGCGCCGATCACCTGCGGGGTCGAGCGCATCGAGTAAGCATCCTGCACCTTGGTTTTCATCTTGCCGGTGGTCAGGTCAGAGCCTTCAACCACCTTACGGATATTGGCCGCACTGACCTGGGCGCCCTTGAAACCACGCAGTTCATGGAGTTTGGCATTATACGGCTTAAGGTTGCCCAGCAGGGACTCGATGCTCATCGCCGCGGCGATTTCGGCCTGTTTCAGGAAGCGAACCATCTCGTAGATGTGGATGGCGCTCATGGCGGTCAGCAAATTCGAGCCGTTGATGGCGGCCAGCCCGTCGCGGGCTTGCAGGCCCGGAATCGCGATCCCGGCTTTTTCCATCGCTTCCTTGCCCGGCAACCGCTCACCGTTAAACCAGGCTTCGCCCTCGCCCATCAACAGCAGCGCGGCCTGGGCCATTGGCGCGAGATCGCCGCAGGCACCCACCGAGCCTTTCTGGCAGACGACCGGCGTGACGCCCTTGTTGAGCATCTCAACGAAGGTCAGCGTAATTTCGGGCCGGCAACCGGAGTTGCCGTGCGCATGGACGTTGATCCGCCCGGCCAGCGCCGCGCGGACGTATTCGATCGGGGCCGGGTCGCCGATGCCAGCAGCATGGTTGTAAACGAGGTAGCGCTGGAACTCGCGCACTTCCTCGTCGGATAAAAGATGTTCCGAAAACTCGCCGATGCCGGTGTTGGTGCCGTACATGATCTCTTTTTTGACGAGTTTCTCCTCCAGCATGGCGCGACAGACTTTGATGCGCTCCAGAGCGGCGAGGTCAAGCTCGACCCGCTCATTAAACCTGGCAATGGCGACAATCTTTTCGATGGTCAGGGATGAACCGTCGAGAATAATAGTCATGGGCAGCTCCTTGTGAAAGTTGGTAAAAATATTGTACCCCGGTTGAAAGATGGGCTGCCAGTGCCGGAAAGCACGCCAACCCGGCTCCAATTGTCACGGAAATGAGGGGTAAATCAAAATCGCGCTATAATCAACTTACCCAGACTGCCGAAAAGGAGCTTTTGTTTGCACATGCTCTCCATCACCCCCGACTACGTTGAAAGCACCGGCGACCCGCAGCCTTACCTAGAAAGAATTGCCGCCGCCGGGTTCACCCATATCCACTGATGCCACCACTGGAACACCGATTTTCTTTATTCCGATTATGAAATCGACCAGATTCAGCGCTGGTTCAGCGAATACGACCTGAAATTGCTCAATCTCCACGCCAGCCACGGCAAAGAAAGATACAGGTGCTCAACCCTCGAATACCAGCGCCTGGCCGGGGTCGGACTGGCGCAAAACCGCATCGACATGGCAGCGAGGCTCGGGGCAGATGTAATCATCCTCCATGTGCCTTCCAACGTTGGAATCGAAATCCGCGCGGAGATGCTGGGACCCGTGCGCAAGTCGCTGGACGCCGTGCTCCCGTTTGCCAAAAGCCATGGGGTACTCGTGGCCGTCGAAAACATGGCATCGGACGATTTCGACATGCTGAAGACCCTGCTCAACGGGTAGCCAGCCGATGCTTTTGGGCTGTGCTACGACCCAGGGCATGGCAACATCGACGGGCGCAGGCTAGAGAACCTCGAAACGGTCAAAGACCGGCTGATTGCGCTCCACCTGCACGATAACGACGGGGTAGACGACCAGCACAAAATCCCCTTTACTGGCATCATTGATAGGGAACGGCTGGCGGCATCACCGCTGCCTCGCCCTACGAGCAGTGCATGAATCTCGAAGTCGTCACCCAGAGTACCGGGATGACGGATAAAACCGAATCCCTGCGCCAGTCATATACCGCCGGGAAAAAACTGGCCGGGCTGGTGGCAAAATACAAAATCAAACCATGAATCAATTCCCAACCGCTCTTTATGGTAAACTGACCCCATGACCTTTCACTCTGGTTTTATCGCCGTTATCGGACGCCCCAACGTGGGCAAATCCACCCTCATCAATGCCTTCCTGGGCCAAAAAGTGGCCGCCGTCTCGCCGCGCGCCCAGACCACCCGCCGCCGCCAGATGGGCATCCTGACCACCGATGCCTGCCAGGTCGTCTTTGTCGATACGCCCGGCCTGCATCAGGCGCGCCACAAACTGGGCGAATATCTCAACCAGGAAGCCGAAGAAGCCCTCAACGGGGTGGATGTCATTCTTTGGATGATAGATGCCTCAGTTGGCCCGCACGAAGAAGATAAACGAATCGCCGCCTTATTGGCTCGGATGCGAAAACGCCCCCCGCTGATTCTTGCCCTCAACAAAATTGACTTAATCCCCGCCGAACAAGTTCCCGTCAAACTCCAGGCCTGCGCCGAACTCGTTACCGACGCCGAAATCTTCCCGATAAGCGCCACCAGTGGCGCGGGCCGAGCCGAACTACTTCAATCGCTCATGGCCCAAATGCCCGAGCGCGAACCAGAATTTGACGACGAACAAATCACCGATTTTTACGAACGCGAAATTGCCGCCGATTTAATCCGCGAGGCCTGCCTGCATCACCTGCGCGAGGAGATTCCGCACGGGGTCAACATCCGCATCGATGAGTTTACCGAACGCGGCGAGCGGGGCGCGTACATCGCCGCGACCGTCTTCGTCGAGCGCGAATCGCACAAGGGGATTGTGATTGGCGAGGGTGGGGTCATGCTCAAGAAAATTGGCAGCGCGGCCCGAGCCGAGATAGAATCGATGAGCGGGCGCAAGGTCTTTCTTGAACTGCGCGTCAAAGTCGAAAAAGACTGGCGCGACGACGAAAACAGCCTGCGCCGTTTTGGCTACAAAATCGAAAAAAAGAAAAAGCGCAAATAACCACAAAAAGAACCCTGAGGGCAGAGATTCAACGACATAGCCGCATTACGAAGGCCTGGCCTCATTCCTTAACAGGCCCATCATCGCCCGAAACATACCGGCCATGCTAATTTTCTCCGGCTCTAACAGCCATTGCACCTGTAAACCGTCCATCATTGCGAAAATCAACACCGTCAAGGTTTCGGCGGAGATGTCGGCGCGAATTTCTCCCGCCTGCTGAGCCTGGGCAATCGCCCCAGCCATACGTTCGCGTTCGCGCTGGTAACGCTCAATAAAAAACTCACGCGCCGGATGTTCGAGGGAAACACTCTCAGCAACCAGGGTGGTAAACAATTGCACCAGACCCGGAACCGTTCCATTATGTTCCACCAATTCAATCACAGCATCGAGAAAATGGCTGCCTTCTTGTTGCAGGGTGGCGCGCAGCCGCTCGCTATCAATCCGGTCGCGTTCTTCAAGCACGCCCATCAGCAAATGGGTTTTGCTGGGAAAGTGGTGCAGCAATCCAGGCTCGGTCAGCCCGGCAGCCCTGGCAATTTCAGCCATTTTTGCGCCACGAAAACCCTGTTGCGCAAAAAAATCGGTCGCTGCGCGAATAATTTTCTCGCGGCTGGCGCGGGTGCGCTCAGCCTGAGTGCGCCGGGGAATTTTTAGGTTTGTCATAACGATATTATACGTCCAGTTTCGCAATTTACCTACCTTGAATTAGGTAAGTTTGTGAAGTAAAATACACCCTGCGCTTCAAGCAATCCAAACAATAAGGAAAACGTATGAAAGCCTGGAACAAAATCGCCCGCTACCCCAAACTCGGCCTGGTTTTACTCGCCTACATCGCTTTCATTGCCTTGGGAATGCCAGACGGTCTGCTGGGCGTGGCCT
>CAYLZI010000103.1:0-11703 GCA_964388215.1 uncultured Anaerolinea sp. | reverse complement strand
GGCCAACTGCCACAATCGGCTCGCTAGATCGAATGGCAATGCCACCCACCCAGGTGGTAGGAATTACCCCTCGGACGAACCAGCTCAGCGCGGTATTATCCCCATCTGAATCGGAGACATTGGCTGTGCCAGACGTGCCAGGAACGATATCCAATACGGGTTCGCCATCTGGCCCAACAACGCTGTAATCAACTGCCCATGCGCCGCTGGCATCCGATTGGAAACGACGGCAGCAAGATTCTTCTTGCCACATCCACATCTCTTGGTTGGGTGCCGAGGTACCCGAGACGACATCTGTTGTCGTATTGATTTCGGTGATGGAAATGGGCGCGACGGTCATCTGCTTGGTGGCAAAGGGGTGCGTAACCGTAATTTCCATGCCGATTCGAATGTCGAAAATGCCCGATAGGTTAAATTCTACCCATGTTTCGTAGGGGTCCCATGGCGCGACAACAACTGTGGCTGTAGTAGTGTAATCAATGGTTGCGATTGTCGTGGGGTCATCAATTTCCAGGGTAATGTCTTCGCCGAGAGGCCAACCATAAGTATTGATGTTGTCATCCACGAACCAGGTATCCATATGAGGCAGGCGAATATTCCAGTTGTACCAGTTGAGGTCAGAATCGGCATCAAATTCCGCGGCCCATCCATTCTCTCCGGCCAGCAGGTCGTGTTCGGGCGCGTATTCGGCTGTCCAAATGCCGCTGATGTTATCTGCCGTCACCCAGCGCGAGAGACAGTCGTGGGGGCGGTTGACGCACACTTCCACATTGCCGCCGGGCGTGGCAAGGCCAGAGATTGTGTCGGCAACCACATCTGTGTCTTTGACCTTAAGCGGTGAAACAATCAGTTCTTTGGATACGAGATAACCGTCCAAATCACCGTAAACGGTAATTACATCGCCTTCTTCCAAAGTAAAGCCGCTCATGTCGAAGTCGCCCACAATGTCATTCGGGTCGCCTGGGTTCCAGGGCGCTTGCTGCATGATTGCGGTGTCGGTGTAATCTATGCCGCCAAGCCCATTCGAAAGGTCGTCAATTTCCATCGTAACCAGGGTTCCAGGGAGCCATTCGCGGGCGTGGACCCAGTTGTCCTGGCGGCTGGCTCCGATGTATAGATTGGGAACTCTATAACCATACATGGTGCTGTCTGAGTCGTCGTCGAATTGCTCCGAGTCTATCCAGGTTCCCAGCCAGAGGTCGGTTGTCGTTTGCTCGTCGTCTTCCACGCCAACTTGGGAGAAATCGGCTTGCCATTCGCCGGTGGCTGCATCAGCAGTGAGGTGCCGATTGTGACAAGGCCCGTTATTCGGTTCACAGGCCCAAATATTGATATTTGCGCCCGGACTGGCAATGCCTGTAACAACATCCGTGTCCAAATTTACGTCGGTAAATTCAAGCGGGGTGACAATGGTCGTCTTGGTGAGAGTGCCATCGGTGACGCTTACCAGGTCGCCGGGCAGGATGTCGAAATCACCTGCAAAGCGATACTCAAAATAGGATTGGTTGGAGTCCCAAGGCGCGGTTCCAACGACCACATCTTGCGAAATGCTGGCCCCTGCGCGGCTGATATCAATTGTGACGGTGCTTCCAATTTCCCATTCATTGCCTTCCACCCGGTCTTCGTTGGCACGCACCTGGAAGCGCGGGTTGGGCGTGCCCATCCCGTACATGGTGCTGTCGCCGTCATCGTCCGTCTGCGAAGAATCGACCCAGGTGCCTGGCACAATATCCACAGTATTCTGCTCGTCATCCCCGGTTCCAGGCTGGGAAAAATCGGCTTGCCAGGCGCCGGTGACGGCATCGGTTGCTATATGGCGGTTGTAGCAGTTGACATTGTCGCAGGCCCAAACATCCACGTTGATATCCGGGTCAGAAACACCAGAGACAATATCCGTACCTGCATCAACTTTGGTGATTGAATGAACGCCGACTATGGTCTCTTTGGTAATCGTTCCATCGGTGACAATGATTTTGTCTCCGGGTTCAATGTCAAACTCGCCGCTGAAGTTATACTCAAAGCGGATTTCGTTGGGGTTCCAGGGGGCTGGCCCAACCTGGGCTGTGCGTGAAATTTCGGGAGTGTCGTCGTAGTCACGGTCAATTTTGATAGTGACGGTAGAACCATCCACCCAATCCCAGCCTTCCACCGTATTCCAATTGGCGCGCACGCCAATGTTGGGCAGGGGGCGCAAAGGGCCCTCACGGGTAAACAGGGGCAGGGCAGGCAGTTCATCGGTGAAGGCTTGCTGCCAGTCCAGCGCATTGGATTCAAAATCCAGCGGCTGGTCCGTCTCTTTCGCATTTTTAGCGGCATTGAAGTAACCTTCCAGCGTGGCGCTGACAAAACCGCCATAATTGCCCGGGTTGCCATCGTTATACGCGTCTAGCAACTCATCATGGTTATCCGATAGTCCCCAGGCAAATTCTGTAATATCAAAGTTGCCAGATACGATCGGGCTAACAGGGTCGGAATTCCAGAAAATACGTCTAGGATATAGGTTTACGTTTATGAGAATCCCTATTTCCAGCATTTGGGACTTGAACAGGTTTGCGGCGGCCATGCGGGCTGGAATCATGACTGCGGCAAAGTCTAAAGCCAATTCTTCGTTGCTGGCGTTTTCTCGAATACCATCAGAATCAGTATCTACCCACCCAGCATTGGTCAGGATGGTTTCAGCCTGAGCCTTGTTATAGTTGTATACCGTCAGCTCCGTGGGGCCTGCCACGTACCAGGAATTGGGCGATACCATCGTATGCACCACTTCACCGACAATTCCTTCTGGCTCAAAAATGCCATCGAAAATCGCCTGGCGGTTTGTGCCATAGGCAATTGCCTTTCGCAGTTGCACATCTTCTAGCAACCGGTCGGGGCGCGTATTGAATGTAAAATGCTCAATGGCAACAGATGAATAACCGTAAAGATAGAAATCTACATCTTCACGATTGGGGCTGCCACTGGTCAGGGTAATGGCAGCAGCCCATCCTAAGGTGGCAACGCGGCTGTAATATTGAGGAGAAAAACCGTCGGTCTCTGGGTTTTCGTCACTCACAATGACGGCCAGCTCAACATCCAGCGGCAGGCCTGTCAGCATGTATGCGCCATCCGCCGGGTTGGAGGTTGTGACAGCGACCTCGCTGCCATCCGATTTCAGCACAGCGCGCGCCTGAATCGCTGTTCCGGTCATCGGGTTTCCGTCGGGGCCATGGATTACACCACTGATTACACCGGTGTCAGCGGCATAAACCGGGGCTGTCTGCGCAAATAAGAGCGCAACGATGAAGAGAAAAGACATCAAATGCGAAATTACGTTTTTTGTGGACATATTAACCCTCCCAGGTTAAGCAAGGACTGATGATTTTTGGCTCAGAAAGCCTTGAACGATTAAACATCAGGGCCACCGCTAATCAATTATAAGAAGGAGGCGTAATGATTAGCAGTGACTAATGTCATGATAATTTTGTGATTGACTGGCAAAATAAAGTACATGAAGTTGTCTGCGCACTGCGCGAAAGCAAAATAACACAAAACCGGAAAAAGCCGTATAATCGGCGGGTGTTTACCAACGTCCCGAAGGTTGCCAGCGAATCAGCCCTGACTCGTTTTGAACCTTCGGGACGGCGTTTGTGGCCAGAGAAAAGCGAGGAGCCATGCCTGCAAAATATATCTTTTTTACCGGGGGAGTCGTCAGTTCTGTTGGAAAAGGCGTAACTGCCGCCGCGCTGGGGCGCACGCTCAAAGAGCGTGGATTCAAAGTGGCAGTGCAAAAACTTGACCCATACATCAACGTAGACCCTGGCACAATGAGCCCATACCAACACGGTGAAGTGTTTGTGCTGGATGATGGCGCGGAAACCGACCTCGACCTGGGACACTACGAACGCTTCATAGACATTCGCGTCAGCAAGGTCAGCAACTTCACCACCGGGCAGGTCTACGCCGAAATCATCTCCAAAGAGCGGCGCGGCGATTACCTGGGCGGCACCATCCAGGTCATTCCACACATCACCAACGAAATCAAGCGCCGCATTGGGCTGGTAGCAAAAGTGACCGGGGCCGACATCGTTCTGGTAGAGGTCGGCGGCACAGTCGGCGACATCGAATCGCAGCCCTTTTTGGAGGCCCTGCGTCAGTTGCGCTCTGAAGTGGGGCGCGAAAACGTCCTGTTTGTGCATGTCACCTGGCTGCCCTACATTGGCGCGACGGGCGAACTGAAAACCAAACCCACCCAGCACTCGGTCGCCGCCTTGCGTTCGATTGGCATCTCTCCCAACATGATTATTGCCCGCTCCGATTACCCGGTAGGTGACGAACTGAGTGAAAAAATCGCCCTGTTTTGCGATGTAGATAAAAAAGCGGTCATCCCAATGGTCACATCACGCGTGCTTTATGAAATCCCCCTGCTCATCGAAAAAGCGGGCATGGCCGATTACGTCTTGAACATGCTGGGGCTAGAATCGCTGCGCAAACCAGACTGGAGCGAATGGGAGAATCTGGTTCGGGAAGTCAAAAAAGAAAAACCCACCGTCAGCGTGGCGCTGGTGGGCAAATATGTAGAACTACACGATGCCTATATGTCGGTGCGAGAAGCCCTAAAGCACGCCGCGCTGGCCGCTGGCGTAGAGGTTCACATCGAATGGGTACATTCTGCCGACCTGGAAAAAGACAAGGGGTGGGAGGTCATCCAAAAAGTAGACGGAATCCTTGTGCCTGGCGGGTTCGGTTCGCGCGGCACGGAAGGCAAAATTACGGCCGCCCGCTACGCCCGAGAGAAAAAAATCCCCTACCTGGGGCTGTGCCTGGGGATGCAGTTAATGTGCATCGAGTTCGCCCGCCACGTCCTAAATTTCGAGGACGCCAATTCTTCGGAATTCGACCGCAGTACCCATCACCCGGTCATTGACCTCATGGTTGAGCAGCGCTCAATAACCGACATGGGCGGAACGATGCGTCTGGGGCTGTATCCGTGCATTTTACAACCCGGCAGCAAAGCCGCCGCTGCCTATGGCACGGAACAAGTAGAAGAGCGACACCGCCACCGTTGGGAGTTCAACAACACCTACCGTGCCGCTTACGAACAAGCCGGAATGGTCTTCTCTGGGATGTCGCCAGATGGAAAACTGGTAGAAATTGCCGAACTGAAAGACCACCCCTACATGGTCGGCAGCCAATTTCACCCAGAATTTCTCTCGCGCCCCAACCGCCCACACCCGTTGTTTGTGGGGTTCATGAAAGCGGTGGCTGATAGGGTCAGAGAAATGGGAAAAGCAGGCAATCGCCCCTGACCCGGGCTTCTGGATGCCGGCGGTGAGTTGCGGGCCGTAAGGAGTCATCTGTCAAATAAAAAACGCCCCAATATGTGAGTTGGGGCGTTTTTGTATCTCAGGCCAACAATCCCACCGGGGCTTCATCAGATGCAATTTCGCAGAAAATTCTGGCGCAAAATGATGGTTTTAGGGAGCGAACAGGGAGTCTAGCAGAGGCGGAATCGCGCTCAGGGTCTCCACAACCGCATCCGGCGGGGTTGGGGTGGGGGGCTGATTCCGGGCGCGGCGCTTGATCCAGATGGCAAACATCCCCAGCATTTTCGAGCCTCTGATATCCGCATCCAGCCGGTCTCCCACCATGGCAGCCTGGTCGGGCATGTAGCCCCAATGCGCCAGGGCCAGTTCAAAGATACGCGGGTGCGGTTTGCGGTAGGAACAAGCAGCGGAGGTCAGCACAAAGTCAAAATATTGTTCGATATCGAATTTTTCGACCAGCTGGAACACGTCTCGGGTATCTCCGGCGTTAGAAACCAGCCCCAGCCGATACCCGGCGGATTGCAGCCTTGCAAGCATATCGGCGGCATCTGGCTCGAGCAGCCAGTTTTGCTGGGTAATGGCGTAGAAGTTATCCAGCGCGGCGCGTAAAATCGTTTCTGGCGCGCCCGTATGTCCTTTTTCGGCCAACAACTGCCCCAAAACGGTTGTGGTGCTTAATTCAAACAGGTTTCGGTCCCGCTCATTGTAATATTCGTCTAATTTTTCCCGAAATTCGACCCCAAACGAGGCGCGGTCGATGGGCACTCCGCTAACGCGCAGTGAATCGGCCAAAGCCCATCCAGCGCGCTCAAAAATGGACGGCCAGGGGTTGGGAGAGTACATGAGCGTGTCGCCGAGGTCGAACAGGACAGCCTGGAGGAAACGGGGCATACGATTTTTGGAGTCAACCGGCTTGCCAGTTGATGCTAATACCCTCTCTGTCGGTCAACCAGGTTGTAGAGCGTCAATCCACCCTGGTAACGCAGCAGGTTTTCAGAAAACAGGGTCATGGCGCGTTCAGTATAGTGGAGGCTGCCGGCAGAAACATGCGGGGTGATGATGACGTTGGGCATCGCCCAAAGCGGGCTAGAAGCAGGCAGGGGTTCTTGGGGAAAAACATCCAGCCCGGCCCCAGCCAACCTCCCGTTTTGGAGGGCCTTGACGAGCGACGAATGGCTGACCACGCCGCCGCGCGATACATCTATCAAGAATGCGCCTGGCTGGACGGCTTGCAAGATGGTCTCGCCGATGAGTTCGGTAGTCTCCAGGGTAAGCGGCACTGTGACGATGAGAAAATGACATTCACGCGCCATCGAGCGCAGGGCCTCGGCTGGATAGAGTCGGGTGACGAAGTCGCCGTTGGGGTCTCCTATCCCCTCACTAAAAATGTAGCCGGGGTCAGATGGGTTCATCACATTTCGTTTGGTTGCCAGCACAGTAACGCCAAATGGCTGGAGCAAGCGCGCCACCTGCCGGCCGATACTGCCATAGCCAACAATGCCCGCTGTTTTACCACGCAGTTCAAAGGGCGCAAAACGCTCAAAACGGTCTCTGGGCCATTCGGCTTTCTTTTGAGAAGCCATCAATGCCGGAAGTTTATGACCAAGCGCGAGCATCATCGCCAAGGTGTGCTCGGCCACTTGCGAAACCGCCGCCCCGCTCAGGGTGGTAATGAGTAACCTATCTTTTTTTAGCAGGGGTTCATCGAGAAAGCGGTCTATGCCCGCGTAGTGGAATTGCAGCCACTTGAGCGCTGGCACCTGCTCTGGCTTGGGAATCAGGTGCGCTGTATACAAAACCTCCGTCTGCGCCCAGGTTTCAGAGGGAATATCATTGACCCCATTGGCCTGGATGGCAGTAACGTTAATACGCCGTAAAAGCCCGCGCAGTTGAGTGAGCAGTTCTTCGCTTACGGGAACGGTAATCAGGATTTCAATTGTTTGGGAATCGGGCATGGCGAACCGGTGGGTAATGGATTGGGACAGGCTTTCCCGTAAATAATAACACTCCTCTGGTGACAGAGACAGGCTTGCTTGAATTTTACCCCACTTGCAACCCTCAACAGCCCACCCAGCTTAGTATCTTATCAGTGAAATTCTTGCACCCTGGCGCTGATGCCAGCGCAGGCAAAAGCAAGGAATTTTCAAACACAACCCCGCCCAGTTCGCGGGGCAAGCGGACACGAAGTACACAAAGTTTTTTAAGGGTCTTCCTTTGTGACCTTTGTGTCCTTCGTGTTTCAGCCTTTTTGGTTCGGGCTTGTCCGGGTTAGGATTATAAAATTAGGTTCTCCCGTTTCTGACGAGATGGCGGGGGAGGGGCAACCCGCCCAGCGCGAAAAATTATCATTTTATGTCAGGATTCTCCGCGAAAACGTATCAGGTTATGCCTTGACGGGTCGCCCCTGCGGGTTTTCCCGGTAAAAACGGTAGAGCCTAAAATTACAAACCTCCATATTATTTGTGACTTATTTCACAATATGCGCAAGAAGAGCTTTCGAGTAAAATTACTTATTGAATAGAAAAATAAGGAGTTAACGTTAACCGTTATGAATGTCAAAGAACTTATTGGAATTGTTGGCGGCAATCTTATCACCCCCAACGTCTCGCTTACTGGGCCAATTAAAGGCGGCTGTGGCGCAGATTTAATGAGTGACGTGCTGGCATCGGTCAAACCTGAGGCCGTCTTGCTCACCGGGTTGTGCAATGTCCAGGTCGTGCGCACCGCCCAAATTGCCGATGTGCGGGCGATTGTTTTTGTGCGCGGCAAAATACCCCAGCCCGAAACCATCTCGCTTGCCACGCAAGAGGGCATCCCGCTCATCAGCAGCCCGTTTGGAATGTTTGAGTTGTGCGGGCGGCTTTACCAGGCCGGGCTGCACAGTTTAGAAGCGCCTGTGACCGACTAGGAGAAAGATGTCGAGCCTTCAGCAACTGCAAGGCCGCAAAGGCCGCACCATCACCGACAAAGACGCGCATGAAATCAGCCGTGTCGAGGAACTGTCGTATGATCTGAAAATCAACGACGTGATGACGCGCGATGTCAAAACAGTTGCGCCCGAGCTGCCAATGAGCAATGTGCTGGAAATCCTGCGCGTCGGGCAAATTTCCGGCGTGCCGGTAGTGCAAAACGGCGAAATGGCCGGTATCTTGAGCATTGAAGATATCGTGCGGGCAATGGAAAAGAACGACCTGGCGGCCCCGGTTGATAAATACATGAGCCGTAGAGTCGTCAGCGTAAATAACTACGATTCAGTGGTCAAGGCCATTGAAACCTTCAGCGCCAATCGTAAGGGACGCTTGCCGGTTGTAGACGAAAGCGGCAAACTGGTCGGCATCATTACCAAAGGCGACATCACGCGCGGCATCCTCAACGCCCTTCAGCGCGACTATCACGAAGAAGAACTGCGCCGTTACCGCGCCAGCCACCTGTTCGAAGACATCACCTCCAACCGCACCAGTCTGATTTTGCGTTACGACATCAAAGCCCGCGACTACATCAACGGCGGGCAGGCTTCCAGTCACATTAAACGCGCCCTGCTGCGGCTGGGGGCTAACCCACAGCTCGCCCGGCAGTGCGGCATCGCCATCTATGAAGCCGAGATGAATCTTATCATCCACACCGACCATGGCGGCACAATTCGAGTGCAAATTGAACCGCACCGCATCCTGATGCAAACCACCGACGACGGCCCTGGAATCATTGACGTAAACAAAGCGCTCACCCCAGGCTGGTCAACCGCAACCCAAGAAGTACGCGATATGGGCTTTGGCGCGGGCATGGGGTTGGTCAACATCCAACGCTGCGTCGATAAAATGACCCTCGACTCATCACCCGGAAAAGGCACTAAACTGCTGATGGAAATCATCCTGCGCCCCGAAGAGCGATTCAAAGAAACCGACGACCCTGAAACCATCCCCTAAACCGAGGAAACCATGAACCTGCAAGAGATAATTACCAAACTCGACCTGGCTGTACTCACCCATCCAAAACCATTCTCGTCTGTTCACCCCACTGGCGGGTACGCATCCGACCTGCTGAGTTGCGTCATCGCCGGGGCCAAACCCGGCAACCTGTGGCTCACCATCCAGGCGCACAACAATATTGTGGCCGTCGCTTCGCTCAATGAACTGGCAGCTGTTATCGTCACCGAAAACGCCTCGCCTGATGCCGCTGTCATCGAAAAAGCCAACGAACAGGGCGTAACGCTGCTCGTTGCGCGCGAGAACACATATCAATTGGTCGGGAGATTGTGGGAGATGGGGATTCGGTAATTCGATACTCGATATTCGAATGTCGAATAAGGAACTCATGCGAACCTTTCGGGCCGAACTGCATGTCCACACCGTGCTATCCCCCTGCGCGGGGGTGGAGATGATTCCTCCGCTAATCGTTCAGGAGTCGCTCGAAAACGGCATCCAACTGATAGCCATCACCGACCACAACGCCAGCGCGAATATAAGCGCCGTTATGGAAGCCGCGCAAGGGACGGGACTGGTCGTCCTGCCCGGCATGGAACTCCAGACCAAAGAGGAAGTCCACCTGCTGTGCCTGTTCGACACGCTCGAACAGGTCGCAGCCTGGCAAACGAAAGTGGATGCCCTGCTCCCCAACATTCCCAACAACACCGAATATTTTGGCGAACAATTTGTGGTCGACTCGACCGGAGAATTTATCCGCCGCGAGGAACGCCTGCTACTCAACTCGGCCAACCTGACGCTGGAAGAGGCCGCCGCGCAGGTGACGGCGCTCGGCGGGCTGGCCATCCCCGCTCACATCGACCGCCAGGCCAACGGCCTGATAGCCATCCTCGGCCTGATTCCACCCGGGTTCGAGGCTCTCGAACTCTCCCGCCACATCGCGCCCGAAGCAGCCCGGCAAAAATATCCCCAGGTTAAGGACTATCCCCTGCTCCAAAGTGGAGATGTTCACTTGCTAGATGGGTTTCTGGGCGCAACCAGGCTAAACATTGCTGAACCTACAATTTCTGAAATTCGGATGGCGCTCTCCAATGCGGCAGGGCGCTCAATTACCATTGACCCTCAGGCGGCATAATGATTTTGACAAACTTCGTTGATTTCCATGACCTTTGTTCATTGAACTCGGCCTTCGACAAGGGTAATATAGAAAAGCAACATCCCAGGCAGCGAGGTCACTTGTCAGTGACCAGCCTTGACAACCTTCACTCCCCACATCATGACATTCGTTAGTTGACGTTCCTGGGACGAGAAGGTAAACTAATGTCAGATTGTGAATTTTTTCACTAATTTTACCAAAGACCGGAGCCTTTGCATGGAAGAAGTAAAAGTAGAACACAAGGATGGCATCTGCTCAGACAAGCGCGCCGCCCTCGACGAGATAATCAACCAAAACCGTGAGCGCCCTGGCGCATTAATGGTCATCTTGAACGAAACACAAAGCAAGGTTGGTTACGTTTCGGTGCCAATGCAGAATTACATCGCCAAAAAGATGCGCGTGCCGGTTGGCGCGGTGCATGGCGTTGTCACCTTTTATTCGTTCTTCACCACCGAACCGCGCGGCAAGCACACCATGAAATTCTGCATGGGGACGGCCTGCTACGTTGGCGGCGTGCCGCAGTTGATGGACAAAGCCAGGCAACTGACCGGCACCGAAATCGGCAAAACCACGCCCGATGGTCAGTTGACGCTCGAAGTCTGCCGCTGCGTGGGGGCTTGCTCACAGGCCCCGGTCGTGATGGTAGATGACGATGTCGTTGGCCGCATCAAGCCGAACAAGTTCCCGCAGTTGATTAAGAAACTGCTCGAAAGTTGATTTTATGGAGTCAGGCGGCTTGCCCGCACTCCAAAAAAGGCTTATGAAAGAAATCGCCCTGCATCTGCTCGATTTGGCTGAAAATAGCGTCAGCGCCGGCGCGAAGACGGTGCAAATTAACGTTTGCGAAGACCAAAACGCAGACCTGCTGACAGTCAGCATCAAAGATGACGGGCGCGGGATGACGCCCGAGATGGTGAAAATCGTCACCGACCCCTTTGTCACCAGCCGAACGACCCGCAAAGTCGGGCTGGGCATCCCCCTGCTCAAGGGGGCGGCGGAAGAATGCAGCGGCGGCCTGCAAATTTCCTCGACGCCGGGAGTCGGAACACGGGTAGAAGCCTCGTTCCAGCACTCGCACATCGACCGGATGCCGCTGGGGAATCTCACCGCCACCTTTCTGGGTCTGTCGGTCGCCCATCCCGAAGTACATTGGATTTTTCGATATACTGCCCGCAACAATGGCGCAGAAGAAACTTTCGAGTATGACGACCAACCAATCAAAGAAACGCTCGACGGCCTGTCCACCACCCACCCTGAAGTGCTCGCCTACCTGCGCGGGATGCTGGAGGAGGGCATTGGGGCAGCCCAATCGATTTTGAATGAA
>CAYLZI010000102.1:0-11723 GCA_964388215.1 uncultured Anaerolinea sp. | reverse complement strand
TAGGCACGCCGCCAGCGTTCATCCTGAGCCAGGATCAAACTCTCCGCAAAAAATTTCACTCTCGCAAAGCGGAGTGTAAGTTACGGAAATTTAGAACGACAGGGTTGTCGTATTTCTTATCACTCTTCAGTTGTTAAGGTTCCGTCAACCGGAGCGGGCTGCATTCTACCCGCAGCATGTTGGCCTGTCAAAAACCACAAAGAGACAAATTTACCGATGTCGCAAGTTCTACATCGGCGCGCCAGACTGCAAAACTACTCTGCGCCTCCAGCGGGGACGTCTCTCTAGGATGTAAGCGATCTGTCGGGATTGACGAAATCGTTCTTCTTGATGACTGGCTTATCTATTATATTCAAGCCGGTTTTTCTGTCAAGGTTTTTGTCGGACTAATTTCGCAATCACTTTGCAATTTTTTTTGTCAGACAACTCTCTTGGTCGTTCGCCCGTTTTTTGGGGCGAGAGCGAATTATATTCATTCGCCGTTTTCTGTCAAGGGTTTCTGGTGACCAATTTGCGAATTCGTTCACAATTTCGCTTTGTTTGATTGCCATCCACGACAGCGAAGGCGTATTATATGCGCCCCGCCAAAAGAGTCAAGGGGATTCGAGACGAATATTGACTTTTTAAGGTTAATGATTTGGATTTTTTAAGGAAACAGACCTTTCCGACTCAAAAGGTGGATAGCTGCATCGACTCCATTTTCTGCGCGAATTAGGCGCGCCGTTGCCTGGGCTGCCGATATAGTAGCGGGAGTCTCTGCCTGGGCGAGTGCTGTTAGAAGGCGCGCAACTGTCAGTTTCCTGACCGGGATGGGAGCGGGGCCAGCGCCGATTGCCCGAACCCTGCGCCCCCAGAATGGTTGATCGACGGCGTGCGGGACGATGATATTGGGGATGCCTGCCCGCAACCCGGCGGCAGTCGTCCCGGCCCCGCCGTGATGGATGACCAGTTTACAGCGCGGAAACAGCCAGGAGTGTGGGGCTGCATCCAGATAGAGAATGTTTTCCGGCGGCGGGGATGCTTTCCAGCCGCCCCAGCCCGTTAGGATTACAGCGCGTTCGCGGGCTTGGGTGATTGTCTCTATCGGTATTTTGCCGATGCGTTCTGATTCTCGGTTGACCATGCTGCCGAAAGAAACACAGACCGGGGGCGGCCCAGACTCAAGAAAACGGGATAACGCTGCGGGCGGTTGGTAGTTTTCATCGTCGAGAAAAAGGTAACCGGTGATATGGACCGGCCGTTCCCAGTCGGTTGAGGGCGGGATGACGCTTGGGCTGATGGCAAACAGCAACGGCGTGGTCGAGCCAGATTCAAAAGGCCAGTATAAGGTACGGGGAAAGGAATCTGGCAGGAGATGCTGAATCTGCCTAAATCCTGCATTGCCCACGCGCCAAAAAATCTGGGTGGCGAGCCTGTGGGAGAAGTAGTTGCCTGCACGCCCCAGAGGCGGGAGTGCGACGTTGGGGTAGTCGCCGGTGGGAGCAAATATGGGGAAGGACTGGATGGAAACGTCGGGGATGTTTAGGGAACGCGCCAGGCTGTGTCCGCCGGTGGTGAAAAGAAGGGAATGGATAAGCAAGTCGGTGTTTTGGGCGGCCTGGAGTACCTGGGCGACAACCCGAGGCGCGATGCCAAGCACGTGTTTGCGCATCGAAGTAATCATGCGAAATGGGTTGGAACTTGCATCGTTGAATGCGCGGCTCAGTTCTTCTGGGTTGCCCGGCAATGGCAGGAAGGGGACGTTGTGCCTGACTGCCAGGGTGTTAAATTGCTCTGGCGCGGCCAGGATGGGCTTATGGCCGGCTTTTTGGAGACCAACTGCGAGGGCCAGGAAGGGTTGAGTATCGCCGCGTGAGCCGTAGGTGATGAGGGAGATTTTCATGTAAATAAAAATCTGCCTGTCTCCAGGCAGATTTAAGATTATTGATTGGGGTTGTTGGCGAGGATTTCTTCGATGCGCCGCATCAGGTCGGGGGTAAGTTTTTCTGCTGCATCGAGGGCTTTCATGTTTTCATGTATCTGCTGAACGCGGCTGGCGCCGGTGATGATGGTACTTACGTTGGGATTCTTGAGACACCAGGCAATTGCCATTTGCGCCAGGGTTGCGCCTATTTCGTCGGCAAGTGGTTGGAGGGCGCGAACTTTTGCCAGGCGCTGTTCATCGGTAAGAGAGCCACGCAACCATTCGTAACCGGGCAGGCTGCCGCGACTATCAGCGGGGATGCCGTTGTTGTATTTGCCGGTGAGGAGACCGGAGGCAAGCGGGGACCAGGTGGTGGAGCCGTAGCCGTAGTCTTTGAACAGGCGGGTGTAGTCTTTCTCGAAGCGTTCGCGGACGAACATGTTGTAATGCGGCTGTTCCATGACCGGTTTGTGGAGGTGGTGTTTTTCGGCGATTTCGATGGCGGCGATGATTTCAGCAGCAGACCATTCGGATGTGCCCCAATAAAGCGCCTTGCCCCATTCGATGATGTTGTGCATGGCCCAGACGGTTTCTTCAATGGGCGTGGTTGGGTCGGGGCGGTGGCAAAAGATGAGGTCTACATATTCGAGGTCGAATCGCTGGATAGATGCGTTGATGCCTTCGATGAGCCGCTTGCGATTGAGGGTGTTCTTTTCATTGACGCCATCGGCAATTCCCCAGTAGAACTTGGTGGAGACAAGGTAACTTGAACGCCGCCAGCCCAATCGCTTGAGGGCCGCGCCCATCACTTCTTCGGATTTGCCGCCAGCATACACTTCGGCGTTATCAAAGAAGTTGACGCCATAGTCACGGGCGGCGGACATAAGTTCAACGGCAGAATCGACATCGGCCTGGTTGTGGAATGTGACCCAGGAACCGAGGGAAAGTTCACTGACTTGCAGGCCGGAGCGGCCTAAATGACGGTAGTTCATGGTGAAACAACTCCTTTTAGGTGTATTGAGCACGCGAAATTCATTTCGCGTTACTTTTCGTTGAATTCTTCGACCCGGTAAGTTTCGACTTCGAGGTGTTTTTTGCGCCACAGGTCAGAGGGCGCGCCCATTTTCTGGCAGAGATGGCTGAGGAAGGTTTCTTTTTGGGGCAGTTGCGCCCAAACCTGGGGGAGGAAGGTGGCGCGGCGGTAGCCATCGCGCAGGGTGACGCCATCAAGGCCAGGGTTGAGTCTGGAAAGCAGGTCGCCGGAATCGGTGTAGTGCAAAGGCTGGGGGCGGGTAAGGCGAGAGATTTCGATGTGAATGCGCGGGAGTTCGGCGGGCGTGACGGGGGGGAAACGTGGGTCGTGCAATGCGGCTGCTACAGCGTGTTCTTGAACGTCTTCGGCGAGGGACTGGTAAGGTTCCAGCGCGCCAATGCAGCCTCGTAGTTGCCCGTGTATTGTCAGGGTGACGAAAGATGCTCCATTGGACTGCAACGCAGGCGTCAGCGCGGCAAGGTCGGGCGGCGAGATGCGTTCGCCGCGCACTCCTTTTTCGAGCGATTCGCGCGCCAGGCGCAAGAGAATCCCCTTTTCTTCCTCTGTAAGATGCTCTGCCATACGTTCCTCCTAACGCGAGATGAATCTCGCGCTATGAAAGCTGCCAGGCGATACGGCGATATTGCCGGTTGTAGTAGATGAGCGGGTCGGCGTCGGGCTGTGCCTTGGCTGCTAAGACTGCGCCGATGAATATGGTATGCGTGCCCGATGTAAAAGTGGCAATCACGCGGCAGTCGAAGTTTGCCAGGCCGGCTTTGATGAGGGGAACGCCGGTTTCGAGGGTAAAGGTTTCTACCCCGGTGAGTCTGTCCTGGTCATCGGGCATGCGCCCGGCAAAACGGTCGGAGATGTCTTGCTGCCCACGCGCCAACAGAGTGACGCCAAAAAGTTTCGATTCGCGCGCCAGGGCGTGCGTGCGGGTGTCTTGGGCCAGTGAAATCAGCACTTGCGGCGGGGCGAGCGAGACGGATGTGAAAGAACTGACTGTCATGCCATGTGAAATGCCGTGGTGAGTTGCGGTGACAATGGCAACGCCGGTGGCCCATTGCCGCATAGCGTTGCGGAGTTGCTCGGGGTCTGCGGTCATAAATAACTCCATTGGTTTCTTTCATCTTACTTCGCGCAGGGGAGGGCGTCAAGGCGAAAACGCTTGCTATTTATCGAGTTTTTAAGGTACTATAGTGCAAGAGTAAGTATCCAACGCAGGGATGCGTCACGCTTCTGCCACAAGAAAACAGACCAGCATGTTATAGATTCATGCAAAATATTTTTTATGGAAACTCCTTTACCCATTCCAGAGCCAGGCCCAGTCCATTCGCGAGAAGCGCGCCGTAGGAGCAAGTCGCCGCGTGTGTTTTCTCGCACGCTGACCGTTGCTCTGATTGTGGCTACCCTATTTGTTGCGCTTACTCCCGGCGCCCTTTCGGGTGGTCTGAGCGACCAACTGAATATTTTGCTGACACCCCAGCCAGAGCAAGACCTTCTGCCCGGCGGGACACCGCGCCAACGAATCAAAATTGGGATTGTGGCCGGGCATTGGGGAAATGACTCAGGAGCAGTCTGCGAGAACGGCACATCTGAGGTAGATGTCAACCTGCGGATTGCTACGCTGGTACAGCAAAAACTGACTGCGCTGGGTTTTGAAACCGACCTGCTGGAAGAGTTCGACCCCCGTCTGAAGGGCTACCAGGCTGCCGCGCTGATTTCTATCCACAATGATTCGTGCGTCTATATCAACGACCAGGCGACCGGCTTCAAGGTGGCGCGCGCAATGAGCGCCCGCGACCAAAATCTGGCCGGAAGGTTGGAATCTTGTCTGCGCAACCGTTATCAGCTGCGCACCGGGCTTCCCTGGCACAACAGCATCACCAATGATATGACCCTGTATCATGCTTTTGATGAAATCAGCGCCGATACGACAGCAGCTATCATCGAAACTGGTTTCTTAAACCTGGATTACCGCATCTTAACCGAAAATACCGACCAGGTAGCAACCGGCGTGGTGGAGGGGATTTTGTGTTTCATCAACAATGAGAACATCGCGCCAACTGCCCTCCCTTAAGGTGGGTAACTTTAGAGGTGACGCATGAACCCAAACCAGGCAGCCGCCTACCACGCGCTCCAGCAAGCGCAGCAAGCACTGAAAGCCGGAGACAAACCCAGCGCCCGTCATTTTGCCGAACAAGCCGTCTATGCCGCGCCTGAACTGGAGGATGCGTGGCTCATGATGGCGGCCCTGGCCTCGCCACGCGCCAGCATAGAATATTTGCAGCGCGCGCTACAAATCAACCCAGCCAGCGAACGCGCCCACAAGGGCATGACCTGGGCAATAGCACGACTAAAGAAAGAGCAAGCCACCCTTGCGCCCAAGCCGTCAGAACACCAGGCCGCTTCTGTGGCAGAGAAAACCCAACCAACGCGCCCGGTTGCGCCCCCAATCGAATCGCAGCCTGAAAAAAGGCCTTCGGCGCCGCTGCCGGTATCGAAGCCCAAAAACATGCGCGCCGCCAAACCCGGTTTGTCTCAAAAACCGAAAAAGCGGGCGCGCATTCCCTTCCTGCCATTACTGGCGCTCTTGCTATGCGTCATCATCGGAGGAATCATCTGGTTAAGCGCCTCGCCAGTTGCGGCCTTTTTCAGGAGCGAACCAGGCGGCCTGGGTTGGGGGCAGCTCGAAGTCTCCAAACCCACCTCGACTCCATCCCCAGAAGCAACCATCACATTTACATTTAGGCCGTCGGCAACAGCAACGCACACGGCTACAAGCACCTTCACAATCACACCCAGCATCTCCCCGTCGCCAACCACGACTGAAACGCCGACAGCCAGCAGCACTCCAACAGCAACCGAGACGGCCTCCACCACGCCCACCGATGAAGCCACACCCACCCCGCTGCCAACCGACACCGCCATGCCCACGCGAGTCATTCCAACTCCTGCGCTGCCACAGGCCCAAAACCCCGGCGTGGGCGGCGAGCGATGGATTGACGTAGACCTGACACAGCAGATGGTCTACGCTTACGAAGGCAACACGCTTGTTCGCTCTTTCATCGTATCCACCGGGACATGGCAAACGCCAACCGTCACCGGACAATATCGCATTTACATCAAATACCGCTACAAAGACATGTCTGGCCCAGGCTATTACCTGAAAAATGTGCCCTACACCATGTTCTTCTACAAAGGCTACGCCATTCATGGCACCTACTGGCACAACAATTTCGGCACGCCCATGAGTCACGGCTGCGTCAACTTGACCATCGCCGATTCCGAATGGCTATATAACTTTGCATCGGTCGGCACACTGGTCAACGTTCATTATTGATTTTTGATGACTGATAAACATCGCTTCTCGCGGCGGGATTTCCTAAAACTGAGCGCCAGCGCGCTCGGCGTCTCGCTCTTTTCGACCCTGAATCTGCCTTCCGTTGCAGCGGCAAAGTTCCCCTCTACGCTGGGAAGGGTGTGCTGGAGCAAAGTCACCGTTTACGATGCGCCAGACGAAACCGGGACGGCGCTCTCCACTCGTAAGTTTGATGAAATCCTGGCTATCGAGAATCTCGTTCGAAGCCCCAATATGTCCGCCTACAACCGGGCCTGGTACCAACTGCGAGAGGGCGGATTCGTCTACTCAGGCGGGATTCAGCCTGTACAAGATTCCCTGAACATGCCCGTCACCGAGATACCCAAAGAAGGCGGCCTGCTGGCTGAACTGACCGTCCCGTTCACAGATTCGCATTGGAAGCCAACCAAAAACTCGCGGCGCGGATACCGCCTGTATTACGGCACAACCTACTGGGTGCGGGCAATTTTCGAGGACGAAAAAGGCAATCCTTGGTATCGTATTTACGACGACTTGATGAAGTTAGTCTTTTTCATCCGCGCCGAACACCTGCGCATTGTGCCACCCGAAGAACTGACTCCCATCTCGCCAGATGTGCCTGATGATGAAAAAAGCATCGTCGTCAGCCTGCCAGAGCAGCAGATGGCGGCTTTCGAGGGTGAGCGAGTCGTGTTCAGCGCGAAAATTTCCAGCGGGCGGGGCAAAGGCAACCTGCACTATGCCAGCACGCCATCTGGCAAATTCACCACCTTTTTTAAACGCCCTGCCGGCCACATGGTTGGTGGACGCGGCAGTTCGGCCTACGACCTGCCGGGCGTACCCTGGGCATCGTATATTAATACCAACGGCGTCTCGTTTCACGGGACCTACTGGCACAATGACTTTGGCGCGCCACGCAGCGCCGGCTGCATCAACCTGCCCAACGACCAGGCCAAATGGATTTACCGCTGGACAACGCCGCCCGTACCAGGAGGAAAACGCCACATCTACCAGCCCGGAACCGGAACACGCGTAACCATTTACGAAGAACCTGTTTTTTCACCGTCATCCAAATCCATCCGCTACCGGCTGGACTACGACCCCCGATTTGATTCCAAGGAGAGATGAATTATGCACACCGCGTTTCAATACAACCAATACATTCTCAAACGCCAGGTCTTTGCTCTGACCGGTAAACTACGCTTCTACAGCCCACAAGAGCAATTGGTCTTATTCAGTGAACAGAAAATGTTCAAATTGCGCGAAGACATTCGCCTGTATGCAGATGAGCAAAAATCGCAGGAAGTTCTCGCCATTAAAGCCCGCCAAATCATCGACTTTTCGGCCGCCTACGATGTGGTTGATAGCGGAACCGGGCAAAAGGTGGGCGCGCTGCGCCGCAAAGGTTTAAAATCGATTCTACGTGATGAGTGGGAAGTGCTGGATGTGAACGACCAGGCAATTGGAATGCTCTTTGAAGATAATATGACCCGCGCCATGCTGCGCCGCCTGCTGCTGGGCGCCTGGCTACCCCAAGACTACGACATGACCCTCGGCGAACAGCGGGTGGCCGACTTAAAACAACGCTTTAATCTATTCCGCTACGAAATGGATATTGACTTCAGCATGGACAGCTCCCGCCGCCTCGACCGCCGCCTGGGGTTAGCTGCCGCCGTGCTGATTGCCATCGTCGAAGGACGCCAGGAATAATGCCCCGCCAGGCCCTTTTTCCCGGTCTCGTCTTCGACGAATACGACCGCCCGCTCGAAACCGGCTGGATTGGGAGCGAACCCGCCTACGTCATCAACGATGCCGGGTTCAGGCGGCATGTCCCATCTGAAGAAGTTGATAACGTGGTGTTGGGCGAGATGAAAAAACTCATTCAGGGCAATGAGGATTTCATCAGCCGAGAGGCGGCCAAAATGGTCGGGGCCGATGACCCGTTCAGCAAGGCCATCATTGAGAACCAGTTAAAACACATCGAAAAGCAATTTGAAATGTTGTTTGAAATTGGGATTCCCGAAGATATGCGTGCCTGGCTGGGCATGATTGGCTTCAAAGTTGTGGTCAACTATCGCGGCGAGGTTCTCGAAGTCCGTCAGGCCGGTGGTGGGGGCAGCGAGGACGAATAGAAACTCAGTTTTCGCAAAAAACCGCAGCCGGGGCTGCGGTTTTTCAATTACACCAAAACGCTTCTAAACTGCCGAAAACTCAACCAAAGCAGGCAACACCACAACAAACTTCGTCCCTTGCCCTACATTAGATTCGACCCAGATGCGCCCCTGGTGATTTTCCACAATCGAGCGAACAATTGCCAGCCCAAGCCCGGTGCCAGGCGTACCTTTGGGAGCGTTGCTGGCACGGTAGAACTTATCGAAAATATGTGGCTGGTCAGTGGCCGGGATGCCCACGCCTGTATCAGATACTTCAAAAACAACTTGCGAATCTTCCCTCCGCAAGCCAACAGACACCTTACCATTCTCCGGTGTATATTTGACAGCGTTCACCAGCAGGTTATCCACCATCTGCCGCAACCGGATAGGGTTGCCGCGCAAAACGGGAAGGTCTGATTCGATATAGACACTGAAATCGAGTTTCTTGTCAATAATCTGGCGTCCCAGGTTATCCACTGTGAATTGCAAGATTTGGTCTAGCGCAACAGCATCTTTTCGGGTGTCGAACCCGGCTTCGATGCGTCCCAGGTCGAGCAAGTCATTAACCAGCATGGTGATATTCTGGGCGCTGTTCTGGACGTGTTTGACAAACTGCTTCTGCTGGTCATTGAGTGGGCCAACCCGGTCGAGTAATTCAATGTAGCCCATAATAGCCGTCAAAGGTGAGCGCAGGTCGTGAGAAATGGTATGAATAAAGTCACTCTTAAGCCGGTCAAGCATTTTCAGGTGCGAGATGTCTTCCAGCGTAATCACCGCGCCGATGTCGGGAATGGGCGTATATTGAGAGCTGAACACCCGCCCGTCTTCAAACATAATCTCATGGAACTTGAGCGGATTGTCGCTAATGGAGTTGAGCAGGGTAACAAAATCATGATGGGTAATGGCTTCCAGCACAGGTTTTCTGGTCAGGTCGCCTAACCCCAACCCAAAAGCCTTCTGGGCCGCCGGGTTTATAAGGATGATTTTGTTATTTTTATCAAGCAGGATAACGCCATCCTGGATATTATTGATGGTGATATCCAACTTGCTGCGCTCATGCTCCGATTCATGATACAACTGCGCGTTCTGGATGGCAATAGCAGCATATTCAGCCAGCACAGTCATCAGCAATTCATGGTGCTGGCTGAACGGGCGCTTGTTCTGGCGATTATCCACCCCCAACACGCCAATCACCCGGTCATTGGAACACAACGGAACATAGATAAGTGAATAAACCAGATAAGATGTTTTGATTCTGCTTGGGGAATCTTTGTTGAAAGCAACTGGCTGCCCGGTATCGATAACCTGCCCAGCGATAGAGTCTTTGACAGGCAGGCGAAATGTGCGCGCAAAACTCTCTTCAATGTTTCGCCCGGCACGCATATACAGTTCGTTCGTTTTGTCCTCTACCAGGAGCAGGTGGCCTTCTTCTGCGCCGGTCAACTCTACGGCGGATGTCACTACGCTGGTCAATACACTGTCAAGGTCAAGCGTCGAGGTAATCGAACGGCCCAACTTGACCAGGGCATCCATCTCATCCGCCCGCTGCTCAAGCGAGGCGGTTGTGCGGCGCACTTCCCTGCGTACCCAATCGCCCATCTGCGTAGCGCGTTTCTGGCTGCGCTTAATAGAGCCAACAATATCATCAATTTTAAGAGGCGGGTGCAAGTAATCGCTCAAGCCCATCTTCAAGGCCTGTTTAACCAGGGTTGGATTGTCGCTATTGGCAAAAAAAACGACTGGCATGGTAGGAAATCGTTCCAACACTTTCCCGGCCAGTTCCATGCCCTTATTTCCTGCCAGGGTTTCGGTAATGACCACCAAGGCAGGAGTGCTCTCAAGCAAGGTTTTTTCCAACGCAGATGGTTCTCTTGCAACGGCCACAGCATAGCCGCCGGCCCGCAAAGCGCGTTCCAGCAAACCCAGCATGGGCGTCTCCTCCATTGCGAGCAAGATTAAATCCATCAGCGGCATACGCGTAATTTTACCCTAATGAGTTACTTTGGCTTCATCTTCTGCTGGCTCAAGAGCAGCGCAAGATGCTTGACCCCTGCATGAATCGTCTCAATCGCTTGCGCCTGCTGCCCATTCAGCGCGCCCATTTTGCCAGATGCGAGCAATTCAATCGGATACCCTATCACCTGTATTGTAGATTGGATTTCCTTCTGCACCTGCTCCAGTTCAGCGGCTTTGCGTTGCTCACCCGCCCGGGCCGATTCGGCAGTCTGCGATAAAGCGCGGAAAAGGCGCGCATTGATGAGCGAGATGGATGCGTAATCGGCTATCGCCTCCAGTATCGTCTGCTCGCCTTGCAAAAAGGCCCGCTCAGCCTTGCGCGCCACCGTCATCAACCCAATCGCCTCGTTCTGCACTTTGATTGGAACAACCATCGCCGCCTTGCCCAGCGCCGAAACCTTAAACTTCGCCAACGGCGCGCCGTGAATCTCCAACGTTTCAGCAGACATGGCAACCAAGGCGCTGATTCCATCATCCAGCGGCTGCCCAACTTTCTTGCCCCAGGCATCGGGCAAGCCGCGATGCGCCACCAACAAAAAGGTTTTAGACTTTTCATCCTTGAGCGTCAACCAGCCCATATCGGCCTCTGCCACCTGGGCCACCGCTTCGACGATTTTCTCAAACAAAACGCGTTGGTCAGTCACAGACATCACCGCGCGCCCCACAGAAAAGATGGTCGTCAAATCTCGCACGCGGCGTTGGAGTTCACCATAAGCCTGCTTCAACTGCGCATCAAGTTTGGCGCGTTCACGCGCCTCGCGCGTCTGCGCCAACGAACGCTCCACCGCCGAAACCACTTCTGCTTCGCGGGCCGGAAGCATCAGGTAATCGAAAGCGCCCAACCGAAAGACCTGAATAACGTGCTGCTCCTGGCCCCTCTCAGCCAGCACAATCACCGGCGTCTGAATGCCCTGCGAGGAAAGCGCCACCAGGAAATCTTTCGCGCCCAGCCCCGGCAGATTCAAGCTTGCCAGGATAACATCCGGCTGGAAGTGAATGGCCTGTTTAATCGCGCTCGGCCCATCACTGGCAACGCTGACCTGATAACCAAGCGGCTGAAGTGCCTGACGCCCAATCAGGTCGCTCACATCTGGGTCATCTTCAACAATCAATATTTTTTCAAGCGAGTTTGGAGTCATACAAGTTGATGATAGCACGAATCTTAAAATTTGTCCGCTATGGATTTAAAATTCTGTAAGGCGATTGCGCCCTGCGAAAATCGCTAGTACATCTTGGCCTAAATAGCTATGCAGAAAGGGCTCGGCCCTTGTAAGT
>CAYLZI010000101.1:0-11753 GCA_964388215.1 uncultured Anaerolinea sp. | reverse complement strand
TCCCCTACGGGCCGTTCGTGATGAACACGGTCGAGGAAATCCAGCAGACGTTAATTGATTTGCGCAACGGGACTTTTGTTCAAGGGTAAAATCGCTGGGCGGGCAACCGCCCATTTTTTATACTTGGAGAATGCTTTTGACAGAACGGGGATGTTTAGCGATACAATACGATTACAGGCTGAACTTCCCCACTTTTACAGCCAAAATCATGCGCAAAACCCTTTGGAAACTGCTCAGCCCGCCCCATTTCGACGACGATGAGAAAAATCGCATCGCCGTGTTTTTGCATATCACCATCCTGGCCATCATCGGCATCTCGCTGGCATCTGGCGTAATTACGCTGATGCGCAATAATTACCTATCAACGGGCGCCCTTGGGGTGCTTCTCATACCTGTCTTGGTTGCTTACCGGGCTAACCAGGCCGGGCGGACTACGCTTGCAAGTTATATCGTCCTGTTTGGCGCGACAGCAGGCGTTACGCTCATCCTGGCTGTTGGGCAGGGAATTCACGATATTGCGGTAATCAATTACGGGCTGCTTCTCATCATAGCCAGTTATCTGGTGCGCCGCAAAGGGATAATTATTGTTACCCTGGCGCTGATTGTTTCGGCAGGCGTGGTTGTCTTTGGGGAATTCTATGGCTGGCTGCCGGTAAAAAATACGCCAGAAAAATTTGCGCCAGAGCTTTCCGACTTTGCCCTGGTTGCGTTTTTCCTTACTCTGGGCGCAGTTGCCATCCTCTTGCTTTCGCAAACCCTTTCGAACTCGCTTCAGCAGTCAAGAGCCGCGGAGTTGCGCTGGCGTTCCCTGGTCAATAGTATTCCCGATGTCGTGGTCATACTCGACAGAGAGGGAATTATCCAATCTTTGAATCGCGCTCCGCCCCAAATATCTGCTTTTTATGTCGGGAAATCTGCTTTCGAGGTGCTCGCTCCCGGAAAGGCAAAATTTTCGCAGGCCGATTTGAATGAGGTGCTGGCAGGAAACGCGCTCACAGGCGAAGCAGAATTGCTCACAAATAGCGGCGAAATACGCTGGTACTCGGTTAGCATGGGGCCAATTTACCAGCCAGATGGCGCAATCAGCAGCGCGATGGCCGTCATCAGGGACATTCAAAACAGAAAAGATGTCGAGGCAGAACTACGCCAAAGCCGCGAAATGTTGCGCGCCCGAACCCGGCAGTTAGAAACGTTACAAGAAATCAGCCACAAAATTTCGGCGCTGAACGATATGCAAAGCACGCTGCGCCGGGTTTTGGAAGAAATTCGGGATGTTTTGCCCCTGGATGGTTTCGTGGTGGCGCTCTACGACTACGAAACCAACCTGCTCTCCTTCCCTTTAATCTATGATGGATGGGAAATTTACCAGGACGCTCCCAAGCCGCTTTTCCCAGAGAGCGTTTTTGCCGAGGCAATTTTGACCTGCAAACCGCATATTCTAAATCGCACCGAGGAACAGTTGAAAAGTCGCCTGGCTTCTAATCAGGAAGGCATGGGAACCAAAAAACCTTCGGCATCTATATTAACAGCCCCCATGGCTGTGCATAACCAGGTCATCGGAGCAATCTCTGCGCACAGTTATTCAAGTAATGCATATACATCAGAAAATATATCCGTGCTTAGCGGCGTGGCCAACCAGGTTGCCATCGCTATCGAAAACGCCCGCCTGTACACCGCGCTCCAAAAGGAACTCGCCGAGCGCAAACGCGCCGAGGCCGAGGCGCGTGAATTAAATATTGGGCTAGAATCGCGCGTCCGCCAGCGCACGGCAGAACTGGAAGCCGTCAACAGCGAGCTGGCGTCCTTCACATACACCGTTTCGCACGACCTGCGCGCGCCGCTGCGCGGCATTCATGGTTTGGCTCATATCATTATCGAGGAGTTTGAAAAGGATTTACCGGCCGAATCCATCGCCCACATCGAGCGCATCCAGGCCAATGCTCGCCAGATGGGACAACTTATCGATGAATTATTGGCCTTTACCCACCTGGGCCGCCAGCCGCTGCGCAAAACCAGCCTGGATATGGCCGCATTGACCCATGCAGCGATTGGCGAAGTGATGAAAAATGAAACCCGCAAGATTGATTTTTTCATCCAGCCCCTACCCGATGCCTACGGGGATATCACCCTTATACACCAGGCGCTCACCAACATGCTCTCCAACGCCATCAAATTTACCCGCAAAAAAGAAAATCCGCAGGTCGAAATCGGCAGCCTGCAACAAAATAGCGAGACGGCCTACTTTATCCGTGACAATGGGGCCGGATTCGACATGGCGTACGTCGGGAAACTGTTTGGCGTGTTTGAGCGACTGCACCGCCAGGATGAATTCGAAGGCATCGGCGTCGGGTTAGCCATCGTCAAACGCATCCTCGAAAAACACGGCGGGCGCGTTTGGGCGGAAGGAATAGTAAACGAAGGCGCTACCTTCTTCTTCACATTGCCGGCCAAACCAACCAAAAGGGAAAAACACAAATGACCAAACCGCTCTCCCCCTCCGCGCAAAAAGTCCAGGATGCGTTGAACGCGCTCCAATTTTCGTTTACCGTCATCGAATCCGAAATCCCGACCAAAACCGCCGAGCAAGCCGCCGCGTTTGCCGGGTGCCCGCTCGGGCAAATCGTCAAATCGCTGATTTTTCAGGGAACGGAAAGCGGCAAGCCGATTCTCGTTCTCACCAGCGGCGCGAACCGGGTTGACGAAGCTCGAATCAGCGCGTATGCCGGGGAGCCAATTGGGCGCGCCAACCCAGAACTGGTGCGCGCCGTGACCGGCTTCGCCATCGGTGGCGTGCCGCCTGTTGGGCATCTTCAAACAGTCGAAACCTATCTCGATGAAGATTTGATGCAGTACGATACGATTTGGGCCGCCGCCGGAACACCCAACTCACTCTTTGAACTGACCCCCGCTGCGCTGGAAGGGATGACCGGCGGCAGAGTAGCGCAGGTTAAATAACATGGCACTGGCAGATGTCCTCAACTTTCTACGGCTGGATGATGCGCTGTGTTGCAGCGGGCAGCCCACCCATGAGCAATTTGCCGATGCCGCCCGCGAAGAGATTCAACTGGTCATCAACCTGGCCCTCGCCACCTCCGACCATGCCCTGCCCGACGAACCCGGCCTGGTCCGCTCACTGGGCATGGAGCATATCCACATTCCGGTCGTCTGGGATTCGCCCCAGCCCGCCGACCTGGAAAGATACATGGATGCGATGGATGCCAATTTAGGTAAAAAGATTCTTGTCCACTGTGCCATGAACTACCGCGCGACTGCCTTCCTCGCCCTGTGGCGCGTCCTGCGCCAGGGCTGGGATGTGGACGAAGCCTTTGCTTCCCAACGCGAAATCTGGAATTTGGAGGAGTACCCGGTCTGGAGGACGTTTGTGGAACAGTCGTTGGAAAAAAGCAGCGCGGGATAACATCCCGCGCCACACTGATTACTGCTTCACGATTCTTCCAGCGCTTCCTTCGTCTTTTTGGTCTGCTTGCCGCGCTCTTCGGTATCGAGAATGCGCTTGCGGATGCGGTAATTGAGCGGGGTCACTTCGAGCAGTTCATCTTCCGCCAGGTACTCGATGGCTTCATCCAGCGACATCTGGCGCGGCGGCGTCAAGCGGATTTCCATGTCACCGCGCGAGGCGCGCATGTTGGTCAGGTGCTTCTTGCGGCAGACGTTGATGGCAATATCGCCAGGACGAGTATTTTCGCCAATCACCATTCCCGTATAAATAGCCACGCCAGGGTTGACGAACAGGATGCCGCGCTCCTCGGCGCTTTTCAGGGCGTAGGAAGTCGTGTCGCCCGGTTCCATCGCCACCAGCGAGCCGGTCGAACGGGTCGCAATTGGCCCGGCTAACTCGTCGTAACCGTGAAAAAGCGTGTTCATGATGCCCATCCCGCGCGTGGCGGTCAGGAATTGGTAGCGGAAACCGAGCAGGCCGCGCGTCGGGGCGACGTAGACCAGGCGAACGTGACCATCGCCAGTGTCGTGCATCTCCATCATCTTGCCGCGCCGCGAACCAAGCATTTCAACCACAACCCCCACTGTTTCGCTGCTGGTTTCAATATGGACTTCTTCGTACGGTTCGAGCAGTTCGCCGTCTTCAGCCTTGTGGAAGATAACTTCAGGACGCGAGACCTGGAACTCGTAACCCTCGCGGCGCATCGTCTCAATCAGAATCCCCAGGTGCAGTTCGCCGCGCCCGGAGACGAGGAAATTCTCCGCCGAGTCGGTTTCCTCGACGCGCAGGGAGACGTTGGTACGCAGTTCTTCGAACAGGCGCTCGCGCAGTTTGCGGGAGGTGCTCCACTTGCCCTCGCGCCCGGTAAACGGCGAGGTGTTGACGCCAAAAGTCATGCGGACAGTAGGCTCTTCCACCTTAATCGGCGGCAGGGCAACCGGGTTGAGCGGGTCGGCGAGCGTCTCCCCGATGGCGATTCCTTCCAGGCCGGCCAGGGAGATGATGTCGCCCGCCGAAACCTCCTCCACTTCCACTTTGTTCAGGCCCTGGAAGGTGTACAGGTAACGGGCCGATTCGGGCAGGTTTTTTCCATCTACCGTTAAACGCGCCAGTTTTTGCCCGGCCCTGATTTTCCCGGCAAAGATGCGCCCAACGGCAGTCACGCCGCGATAGTCGTCGTAGCCGAGAGTGGTGATAAGCATCTGGAGTGGGGCGTCCTCGTCCACCCTGGGAGCAGGGATGTGGCGCAGGACGGTGTCGAAGAGCGGTTTCAGGTCGGGGCCGAGTTCGGGGGTCAGCCCGGCGCGCCCGGTGGTGGCCTGGGCGTAGATGACCGGGAAATCGGCCTGCGCATCGCTGGCGCCGAGTTCGATAAACAGGTCGAAGGTGTCGTTCAGCACGCGGGCCGGTTCGGCGTCGCGCCGGTCAACCTTGTTGACCACCACGACAGCCTTGTGACCGCGCTCGAGGGCCTTTTTCAGCACAAAACGGGTCTGCGGCATGGGGCCTTCGGCGGCATCGACCAGCAACAGCACGCCATCCACCATGTTCATGATGCGCTCAACCTCGCCGCCAAAATCGGCATGGCCGGGGGTGTCAACAATGTTGATTTTGACGTTCTGCTGTGTCAATTCATCAAACAGCGTGATGGCGGTATTCTTGGCGAGGATGGTGATGCCGCGCTCGCGCTCAAGGTCGTTGGAATCCATGACGCGCTCGGCCACCTGTTGATTTTCGCGGAAAGTGTGCGACTGGCGCAAGAGAAAATCAACCAGGGTGGTTTTGCCATGGTCAACATGGGCAATAATGGCGATGTTACGGAGTTCGGTTCGTTCTTTCAACATAAGGATTGGGAGATTTGATAATTGGGTGATTGAGTGATTGGCTTTTTGCTTGCTTGCTTACGGATTGCTTTCTTGTTCATGCACACAGAAAAACCCCGGCAAGGGTAACCGGGGCTTGCGTTTCGAGAGAAGTTCCGGCGCTTGATACTGAGCGAGATGCCGTATCAAAGTAAGCAGAACTTATTTTACCAGACTCACTCCACTTTGGGCAGAGGAAATGTTTTTTGAAAGTGAACCGATGATTGCCCATCCACCTTTTTCATCTCTTCGAAGGACCGAATCGCCACTTCCAGCATAGATAAATCTGGCTCGCGGGTCGTCAGGCCTTGCAGGGCAAAATTGGGTTTCACCAGGGCGCGCACGAGGGGAGAACCCAGGTTGTTGGCTGTCCAGCGGATGTATTCAACCGCAATCCCGGCCAGAATGGGAATCAGCAGGATGCGCCCTAGCACTTGCCAGAACCAGGCCAATGGGTGCAGCAGACTGAATGCGAAAATCGAAAGAATTAACAGCGTCAACAAGAAGGAAGTGCCACAGCGGGGATGCTCCAGCGGAAATTTGGCAACGTTTTCTGGCGTCAACTCTGCCCCAGCCTCGAAGGCATTAATCGTCTTATGTTCCGCGCCATGATACTGGAAGACGCGCTGGATGTCGGGCATTTTGCCAATTGCCCAAATGTACCCAACCGCAATGATGAGCCGGGCCAGTCCTTCCGCAACTGCAAGGACCCAGATATTACCGCCCTGACTCCAACCAAGCAGCGCCGCCAGCCAATCCACCAATTTCCCAATCCCGTAAGGGGCCAGGAAGAAGAGCGCAACCCCAAAAGTAAGCGAGAAGGCAATTGTCAGGTAGAGCATCGGGCCTTCGATTTTTTCGTCCTCGCCAGTTTGGGTGTTGGCCGAGCGGGTCAGGGCCCGCATCCCCAGCGCCAGCGCATCCGAAAGCAGGATGACTCCGCGCAAGAAGGGAATTTTCGCCACCGTTGACTGGTATAAGCCTGAGAGTTTCTCGGTGTGGATGACAATTTCGCCGTTTGGGGCGCGCATTGCAATCGCCAGGGCCTTCTGCCCGCGCATCAACACGCCCTCAATCACTGCCTGCCCGCCATAAGTAATAATTCTATCTTCCATGTGTTCCCTGTTTCCTTGTTTACCTTTATTTCTGTTTCCCGATTTTCCGGTTTTCCAATTCCGAATATCGAATGTCCAGTATCGAATTACACATCACCCACATTGAACACAAACTCCACCAACGCATCAATACCCTTATACCAGGTCGGCAGGTGCAGTTTTTCATTGGGCGCGTGCAGGTTGTCATCGGGCAGGCCGAAGCCAGTCAGCACCGACTCCATCCCCATCATGGACTGCATCTGCGCCACGACCGGCACCGAGCCGCCCTCACGCTTGAACAGCGGAGGTACGCCCCAGACCGTCTCCAGCGCTGCTTGGAGCGCCTTCACCGCCGGTTGGCTCACATCTGAAATCGAAGCCGGGGAACCGCCATACTCAACCAGTTCCCAGCGAATGGTCTTTGGCGCGCGCTCTTCCAAGTATTGGCGCAGCCCCGCCGCAATTTTCTGCGGGTTTTGATGTGGCACCAGCCGGCACGAAATTTTTGCCATCGCATGGGCCGGAAGCACAGTTTTGAAACCCGTCCCGGTAAAGCCAGAAAGCAACCCATTGACTTCCAGGGTCGGGCGCGCGCCCACGCGCTCATCCGGCAAGAATTCTTTCTCGCCCCACAGCGCCGCGACGCCGGTCTGTTCGAGATAGTAGGCTTCGTCGGTTGGCAAACGGGCAAAATCAGCGTGTTCTGCCTCAGTCAGGGATGGCACATCGTCATAAAAACCCGGCAGGGTAATGCGGCCATTTGCATCGTGCATCCCGGCAATCAATTCAGCCAGCGCCACAGCCGGGTTATGCACCACGCCACCATACACGCCCGAGTGCAGGTCGCCTGCCGGCCCACTCACGCGCAATTCAAAGGCAGACAGTCCGCGCAAGCCATAAGTTATCGTTGGGTACTGTTTACCCAGCATCCCCGAATCAGGATTCAGGCAGAAATCGGCATCCAGCAGGTTCTTGTTTTGTTCGATAAACTTCGCTAATGAGGGAGAGCCAATCTCCTCCTCGCCTTCAATCAGAAATTTGACGTTAATTGGCAGGCCTCCAGTCTCTTTCACCGCTTCGAGCGCGCTCAAAACAGCCATCACCTGGCCTTTCATATCCGACGCGCCGCGCCCATACAGGTTTTCGCCACGCACAGTCGGCTCAAATGGCCCGCTCTGCCACAGATCCAGCGGGTCGGCTGGCTGCACGTCATAATGCCCATAAACCAACATGGTGGGCATGCCCGGCGCGCAAAGCCACTCGCCCACCACCACCGGGTGTCCATCGGTTGGCATCACTGCCACGTTTTGCGCGCCCAACGCCTTCAGCCGCCCGGCTACCCATTCAGCGGCGCGGGTCATTTCAGGCTGGGCTTCCAAGTCTGTGGAGATTGAGGCAATCGCAACGAAATCTTTCAAATGTTCCAAGAACTCAGTTTGGTGCTGGCGGGCATACTTGCGCGCCGCGTGGCGGGGGTGGGGCATAAATTCCTCCTAATCGTGAAACGGAATAAATTCCGTCTTACAAACTGCCGTACAAGAACCAAAATTCGCGTTCAGGGAAGACACTCTGGTAAACCGCATCCCACACGAACGCGCCCGGTTGGAAGCACGCCCGCAACAGCCCATCCACTTCGGCCAATTGCGAGGCTTTGCATTTTAACAATTGCAGGATAACCCGCTCCCGAACCGATGCGGCGTAGTAGGCGCAATTCGGGCCTTCATCGTGAGGCAGTTCTGATAGGAATTGCGACCAAAGCCGCAGCCTGCTTTCCTTTTCGCGGACAATTTTCTTCTCCCAGGCACTGTGCCACTGCGTCTGAATCGCATCCAGTTTCCCGCTCAGCCTCCAGGCCGAATTAGGGTCTACCGCCTCCAGCCGGGTCAGGGCCAATAGCAGGTTGCCCGGTGTCAGGCACGGCAGCGTGCTGCCTAAAGCCCAGTACAGCTCGTTTGAAAGCAGGTAATCTTGTATTTGCGGCAAGGCTTGTTCGAGAAATTTCTGGTCATCCATTTATTTGGGAGTCCATCGGCTCTCTGCCGGAGAATCCTTATTTCTCCAGCGTCCGGCGCGTCACCAGGTACCAGTCAAGCAGGGTTTGGAAGCGGTCACTGGTATCAAACAGGGGGGGCATTTGCACGCCCAACACTTGCTGGCCAGCCCCAAAAGAATAGACCGGGTAAAAAAGCGGCAGGGCTGGTAGTTCGCGGGCAAAAATTACCTGGAAGTTGCGGTATAAGCGCTCACGCACGGCGTAATCGGGTGTAATACGCGCCTGTTCGAGGAACTCGCTGGCGGTGCGATCGTTCCATTGGCTGTAATTTTGTCCGCCGGTGATTTCCGACTGGTGCCAGAACGGGTAAGGGTCGGGGTCGGGCGTGCGCGACAGGTTCAAATCTACCAGCGCGGCCTGGTAATTGCGCGGGGTCAGGCGTTCATTGACCAGCACATCGTACGGAACGGCTTCCAGTTCCACCTGCACGCCAATCCGCGCCCAATTTTGCTGGATGATTTGGGCAATGGATGTCCGCAGCGGGTCATCGGGATGCAGCAATGTAAAAGTGAGTAAATTGCCGTTTGGGTCAACACGCGCCTCGCCGCCAGCAGCTGGGATGATGTATTTGTTGTTCTTCAAGGACGAAATTGCGCCTTCTGGGTCGTAGATGACGTGTTCCAAGCCGTCATAATAAGCCCATGTGCCGGGGAAAATCGGCCCATCGGCGAGGATGGCCTGCCCGGCCAATAATTTATCCACAATTTGCTGACGGTTGAGACCCATCAGCAAGGCGCGGCGCAGTTTGGAATCTTGCAAGAAAGTCACTTCGGGGTTATTCAGGTTAAACAGCACCATGCTCAACTCTGGCAAACGGCCCGAATAGACGTTCAGGGATGGGTCGGCCAGGGCTTGCGGCAGCACATCGGGGGTTAGTTCGCCAATTGCCAACACCTGTCCCTGACGGTAGGCATCCAGCGCTGCCGCCGAGGTCGGGTAGTAGCGAAAAATGACCTGCTCCATATAGGCCTTGCGCCCAAAATAGCGGTCAAATGAGCGTAGTTCTACACCTAATACCTGCCCGTTTTCGATAATCAGCCGTTCGAAGCGGTAAGGGCCAGAGCCAATGGGAGACAGGTTGAAGGCCGCAGCGGGAATTTGTTCGGGGGGCGTGCCCTCTAGTAGATGGCGCGGGACGATGCCAAAGGTCAGGTAGTCGAGGAAGGGCGCGAATGGCTCGGGCAAGATAAACTGCAATTTATTATCGGGCAGTTCTTTAATTTGGACCTGCCGCCACATCTCGCGCGCATCGGGGGGGAAGAAGGATGAATCGGCTTTGATGAGTTCGATGGTGAACAGAACATCTTCCACCGTAACCGGCTGCCCATCGTGCCATAATGCGCCGGGGCGCAGCGAGAAGTTATAGATGGTGCCATCCATCGAAACGCCCCACGATTCAGCCAGGTCGGGGACCGGCAGGCCGCGCGCGTCGAATTTAACCAAACCGCTGAAAATCAGGCGGTTGATGTCCCTGTCAGATGGGTTGTTTTGGTCGAGCAGCGGGTTTAAGCGTCCGAGCGACCCAATCAGGGCTTCGGTGTAGATGCCGCCTTCGGCAGGCTGGGGCGCGAAAATCGGTTCATCCGGGTTTTCGGTTAAGAGCAGAGCGCCTACCACGAGCAGGGTGAGCATCACCACCAAGATTTGCCAGCGCAGTTTTTTAATCATAGATAAAAAAGAAAGGCCTTTCCCTAACCAAGCCGCAATCCCACACAGAACGCGGGACCTTGGGCAGGCAGGTGAAGCGGCCTTTCACCAGGTAATGGAACGGGTTAGAAGCGATAGATAAGGATGGCGAGAATCGCCAGGACGAAAAATAAGACGCTCAGGCCGATGGTGACAAAGAACAGAGTGCGTTCGATGCCGCGCCGGGCCGAAAAGACCGCGCCACTATCGGCGCCAGTTAACCCGCCCAGGCCAGCGCCCTTGCTCTGCAAAATTACGCTCGCAATCAGGGCGATAGACGTGATAATCAAACCGATTTCAATTGTTGTTTCCATGCTTTAGATGTGCCTCCTAAAAATTTAACATGTTAATTATATCATCCATTTGCCCCAATTCGCGCTGTTAGAATGGGCAAACTGCGGGTAAAATCACCACGCCCAAAATTAATGTAGATTAGTGGATGAGAGGAACGATGTCTGAGCTTCATGAATTGCTCGTCAACCTGCACATGCACACGACTTACTCTGACGGAACAGGTTCGCACCAGGATATTGCTCAGGCCGGGCTGGCAGCCGGGTTAGATGCCGCCATTGTGACCGACCACAACGTTCTGGTGAACGGGCCAGAAGGGTATCATAACCTGGGCAAGAAGCGATTCTTGCTGTTGGTTGGAGAAGAAATCCATGACCAGGCGCGGGTTCCGCAAAAAAATCACCTGCTGGTCTTCAACGCCAACCGTGAACTGGCGACTTTTGCCGCCGACCCGCAAAATCTCATTGATAACGTAAATCGTGCCGGGGGACTGTCATTCATTGCTCACCCGTATGACCCGGCCTGCCCCCCCATCGGTGAAACCGATATTTCGTGGGACGCCTGGGATGCGTGGGGCTATACCGGACTGGAACTGTGGAACGGGCTGAGCGAAATCAAAGTGCGCGGCAAGAGTTTCCTGCATATCCTATTTTATGTATATTTCCCGCAGTTCCTGACCCTCCAGCCGCCGCCTGTTACCTTGCAAAAATGGGATGAACTGCTCAATAATGGTAAAAAAGTGGTCGCCATTGGCGGTTCAGATGCGCACGCGCTCAAGGTCAGTGCCGGGCCGCTGCATCGCGTAGTTTTCCCTTACAAGTTTCACTTCCAAACAATTAACACCCACCTGCTGACCCCCTCCCCGCTGACCGGCGACCTGTCTGCAGATAAGAAGATGATATACAGCGCATTCGCCGCCGGTCATTGCTTCGCTGCCTGCGACCTGCATTACCCGGCGCGCGGATTCCGATTTACCGCCCAGGGGCGCAACAAAAACGCCATCATGGGCGACGAAATCCCGGCTGATGGCGGGGTGACGCTCAAAATACGGCTGCCGCAAATCGCCGACTGTCGCCTGCTCAAAGATGGTAAAGTAATTCGCTCCTGGAAAGATACCGACATCGGCACGCACATTACCACCGAGCCGGGCGCTTACCGCGTAGAAGTTTGGCGTAGGGCGCTGGGGCGCTTGCGCGGTTGGATTTTCAGTAACCCTATCTACATCCGGTGATGCAGGATTTGCCTGTCCCGTCAATCGGGGAACCCCGCGACCAAAGAAAAACCCCACTGCATCGTGGGATTTCGTG
>CAYLZI010000100.1:0-11782 GCA_964388215.1 uncultured Anaerolinea sp. | reverse complement strand
ACGGCTCCAGCTCGGTGCCGCAGGAAGAAGTGGCGCGCATCAACGCCGCGGGCGGTGACTTGAAAGGCGCTAAGGGTGTCAACGAGGATGAATTTGCCCGCGCCGCTACCCTGGGCGTGACCAAGGTCAACATTGATACCGATGGCCGCCTGGTCTGGACGCGCGTCCACCGCGAATTTTTCCGCGATAAGCCCTCGGAATTTGACCTGCGCCCGATTGGCAAGGTCTTCATGGCCGAATATGCCAGGTTCATCGCCCACAAGAACGTAAAACTCGGTTCTGCCGGGCATCTCGATGAACTTCGCGCGATGTTGAGCAAGTAAAAAAAAGAGCCTCGGGGAAATCCCGGGGCTTTTCATAATAGGTTATTCGATATTCGACCACCGAATATCGAATATCGAATATCGAGCATCATCATGCCCGAAGAACAGAACATCAACCATTCCCGTTACATGGTTATTCCGCGCGTGCTTGTGTTTGTGATGCGCGGGGAAGAGATTCTTCTGCTCAAAATTGCGCCGCGCAACGGCAAGGTGACGCGCTGGACAGGGCGCTACAACGGCCTGGGTGGTCACATCGAGCGCGGCGAAGATTCGCTCACCGCAGCCCACCGTGAACTGCTCGAAGAAGCCGGGGTGACGGCGAGCCTGCGCTTGCGCGGCGTATTGCTGGTCGATACGAGGGAGGATGTCGGCATCGAACTGCATGTCTTTACCGGGGAATATCTTGCGGGTGAACTGCTCTCAACGCATGAGGGCAAGCCGGAGTGGGTTCTGGTTAATCGGCTGGATGCGATTCCGCTGGTGGATGACGGCCCGGCGCTGATTGGCAAAGTCCTGTCAATGCAGCCCGGCGACCCGCCCTTTTGCGCGCGTTCGTTTTATGAGCAGGGGGAGTTGAAAGTGGTCATTCGTGATGCGTAATTCGATATTCGGTACTCGATATTCGATACTCGCTATTCGTCGAATATCGAATATCGAGTATCAAGTATCAAGTATCAAGTATCAAAACACGACCTTCATCGTTTTCAAGTGAACGCTGAAGGTGCTGCCTTTGCCCGGTTCGCTTTCGACGGTCAGGCGGCCATTGTGTTGTTTGATAACCTGCTGGGTGATGGCGAGTCCCAGGCCGATGCCGTCGAACAGGTTGTCGCCGCTTTGTTCGAGGTGATAGAAGCGGTCAAAAATGCGCGGAATCCGTTCTTTTTCAATGCCGATGCCGGTATCTATGACATCCACGACCACTGTCCCAGCGCCTTCATGCACTGAAACCGTCACCTGTCCGCCATTCGGGCTGAATTTAATGGCGTTATCGACCAGGGCCGCCAGGGCGCGTTCCAGCGTTTTGGGGTCGCCGGAGGTCGAGGGGATTTTTGGCACAATTTCCAGGTGCAGTGTGACCAGGTTGGCGGCAGCCTTTTCCTGGTAGGAATCGACCACCTCCCTGGCGATGATGCCCATATCCACCGGCTGGAATTTGGGCAGGATAAGGTCCATTTCCTGCAAGAACAGGATGTCGTTGACCAGGGTGGTGATTTGCCCAATGTTACGGGCGACGGTATTGATAGCGCCGGACATTTTTTCGGGGGCAATCAGCCCTTTTTGAATCAATTGCAGGAATCCGCCAGCGGCCATGAGCGGGGTGCGCAATTCGTGGGCAATGTTGGTCAGAAATTCGCGGCGCGCCAATTCCTGCTCAGCCAGTTTTTGGTAGGCTTCGGCCAGTTCGCTGGCGCGCATCCGCAGGTCTTCGATTGCCATCTCATCGTTTTCGCGCAAGCGGTTGGAGATTTCGCGCACCATTGCCATTGCGACGCTGGAAGAGTGACGCAAGACGCGGTCGAAGTCTTCGCGGTCAATTTCCAGCACGGTGATTGGCTCGAGGGCGGTTACGGTGGCGGCGCGTGGGGCGTTGTGGATGAGGGCCATCTCGCCAAAGAAATCCCCGGCTTCCAGTTCCTTGAGATGCCGCTGTTCGATGTTGTTGATGGTCTTGGTGACATTTACCCGCCCGTCGAGCAGGATGTAAAACTTCGACTCGATTTTCCCTTCGTGGGTGAGCACAATGCCTTTGACGTAATTCCTCACCTGGCTGCGGTTGATGAGTTCGTCAATTTCCAGCTGGCTGATGCCCGGAAAGGCGCGCGGGATGATGTCTTTGGGGGACGGCAGTTTTTTGCGGGGCAAATTCATCGTGTGCATAAGGATACCTCATAAATATCATGCTCATTTTACCGTTCGATGAAATTTGGCGCATAACCATAGCGTTTCAAAATTAATATTTCAGCGCTTCGATGCGGCCAACAAGAAATCGAGCAAGATTTGGCCAAAATCCACCTCCATCTTGCGGGGAACCAGGAAATCTTCACCGTGTTTTTTGCCTTCATAGCCCGCAATGCGGTAATACGCTGTAATGGGCAGGCTGGCGCAGGTGCTGGCCGTGTTGCCGTCATTGAAGGCGTACATGCAGCGAACAGGTTTGCCTGCGTTGGATACCCTGTACGCATTATCGTTCCAGTCCAGGCCGAGGTAACTGCCCGGCGAGATGGCAAAAGCCCCACTACAGCCCGTATGGCAGGCATCGACCACTGCGTCGGCGCCGATGCTTGCGCCAATCCCGATGATTCTGTTGGGGTTGGCGTTGGGCAGGGATGCGGCGCGGGAGTAAGCGGCTTGGGCGTCTAGCAGGTAGCCGCGCTGCGCATCTGTGGTAATGGAAGAATTCACTTGTCCCGGACTTTCGCCGTGTCCACGAAAATCGAAGGTCAGCACGTTGAAATGCAGGTCGGGCGGCAGGAGCGGCAGTTTTCCGGCGGCGCTTAAAGTTGGTTCTGGTGGGTTTTCGCCTTTCACCGGGTAATTTTGCAGCCAGGGAATCAGGTCGCTTTGCGGCCAGGCCTGGGCTTGTTTGCTGCCGAATTGGTGCATCAGGATAACCACCGGCGAATTGGGTTTGGGCGAAATGTAATAGTATCCGACCAATTCCAGCCCATCTTCAGTCTGGATGGTGATTCGCTCGCCCGCCGGGTTGAATGCAGGCGTCACAGTGATATTAATGGGTGTGTTGCTTGGTTCGGGGGTCAGGGTGGCGCGCCGCGTGGGGGTGGAATTGGGGTAACGGTGGATTTCGGCGTGCGAGTTGCGGCTGGCGGATGGGTGGGCAGGGTGGCTGGAGGCGGGGGGGGGATCTACGCCCAGGCGGCAAGCAGTCAGGCCGGTAAGCAGGAACATCAAAACAGCAAGGATGTTTTTTTGGGGCAAGAAGGTATTATACGGCATTCCGCAACCACCTTTCCAGCCGCCAGGCCTCAATTGCCTGCTCCAACTTTCCCAGGAAGGGCAGGCCCAGCAAGAGGCGAAAGGCCCCAAACGGGAACACCGAGCGGCTGTCGCGTTGGATGCCGCGCAAGATGGCGCGCGCCACCTGTTCGGCGGTTTGGCTCGGCCAGGTTTGGGGCGCGGCGTGGGTTTGCGTGGCCGCGCCGAAAAAGTCCGTGCGCGTCCCGATTGGGTAGACCAGCATCAGGCTGGCCGGGTCGTCCATCTCGTAACGGTAGGCTTCGGCAAAGCGATGCAGCGCGGCTTTGGTGGAACTGTACAGGGCGTAGCCAGGCAGCCCCAGGAAACTCATGGCCGAGGCGGTGATGACCACTTTGTGGGGACGCCCGCTGTTTAAAGTTCGCATTTTTTCGAGGGAGTAAAGCGGTGAAAAGACGTTCACCCGGTAAATCTGTTCGATGCGCGTCCAATCTGCCGTTTCGATTTTTTCGTAGTACGCGAACCCGGCGTTGGCGATGAACAGGTCGATTTTCCCCAGTTGCCGGCTCGCCACATCAAACAATGTATCCACCGCCGTTGGCTGGCTCAGGTCGCAGGCGTAAGGAATGATTTCTGCCCTCCCGCTGGGCAGGTTTTCTAGCCGAGCCGCATTTTTATCAACCGCGATGATTTGCGCCGGGAATTGCGCCAGCAATTCGAGCAGGGCGCGCCCAACGCCTGAGGCTGCGCCCGTCAGGATGATGTTTTTTCCGTCAATTTGCATGGAAGCCTCATTTGGTGATTGTCAAAAGTTTACCAGTTTTGCGGGCCGGTGGATATGGATGATTTCTAACGCTTGCGCTAAAATAGCACAGAATTTAGACCAAAAATGTATACTATTCTGATTCTCTCTTCGGAGGCCATGCAGTGAACAAGCTATTCTCTGCGTTCGTTTTGTTCGCATTCTTTTTGCTCCAGGCCGCGCCTGTCAGCGGGCAATCCGCTGCTGGCGTGAGCGTTTTGGGGCGAGATGGGCAAGTCAAAACCAAAATTACAGACGGTGATGGGATTCAATTGCGGGTGGTATTGCCTGTTAAAGCGACAGAATCTACCCCGGTTGAATTTTTCATCTCTGGGCAAGTCTCCCCTGTAGCCGTTTGCGCCGTTAACGCGGGCGCGGACTCTTGCTTGAGCGAGATTTTTCCGGCCCTGGGCTGGTACTGGCTGCCTGAGCATCGCCTGACTGCCAAAGTGCGCGGTCAGCCGCTGCCGGGCGAAACCGTGCTGGAGGTTGCCCCACGCCCGGTTGTAATGGCGCACGGCTTTATCTCCAGCTGGATAACCTGGCAGGCTTATCTTGGCAGCGATGGCTACCTGGTCTCAATCGGTTTGTCAGGTTTTGCGGTTGGCGACGGGCAGGTTCCGGGCGTGTTTAACACGGGCGACCCCTCCACTCCCGAGGGCCGAACCAACTCCATCGCGCAGAATGCGGACATTCTGGGAGAGTATATCGCCGCTGTCCAGCAGCAGACCGGCGCCGAGCAGGTTGATTTGCTGGTACACAGCATGGGCGGCATGATTACCCGTTATTACCTCGACCGGGTGATGGAAACGGATAATGTGGGGCAGGTGATTTTCCTCGGCACGCCTCATTCTGGTTCAGCGTGCGTGTTTCCTGTGGCTGCTTTGGGCTATTTGCTGCCGGCGTCCATCGAAATTCAGCCAGCCTATATGGATGGGGTCTTTAACCAGCAAATTGCGCGCCGCCGCGGCACGCCCTTTCACATGGTGGCCGGGACGCGCCTGCTGGAACCGGTCGCATCGCCCTGTACCAAGGTCCCTTCTGATACAGTGGTGGGCTTCGATAGTGCCACTTCTATACCGCTCGATAGCATCCAGCGCATCCCACTTATTCATAGCGACCTGACAGCCAGCCGCGCCGTGTTCGACGAGGCGGTGAAACCCCTTTTGCAAGCCGGGCCAGATGCGTTCGCGCCGCGCCCAGACCCAGCCGCGCCTGCCGCGCAATCAGCCCCAGAGCAATTCAGCCGCGCCTTCACCGGTCATCTCGACCCGGGCCAGTCGCAGGAAATGATCATTCAGATTGACCCCAATGTCCGGCTGGCGAATTTCAGCATGTTCGATCGTACGCGTTCGCTCCAAATCGAGGTGCGTGGCGCAAGCGGGAACGTAATTGCCCTAGACCCCCAGAAAAATGGCCTGCTCGAAGTGGATGACCCAGAGATGATGATTTACCTGGGCTATGGGTTTGCCGAGCCAAAACCTGGCGCCTGGGTCGTTAAAGTGATGACCACTGACCAAACGCCCGCCGAAGGAGCCGATTTTGCCCTGTTGGCCCGTTATATTGGCGGGGCAACGCTCTCTGCCCAGGCCAATCCCACCATTCCTGCGCAGGGTGAAGCGGTCAATATCTCAGCTCGATTGGATGTAGATGGGCAGTCTGTTGAAGTGACTTCGGCCCGGGCACTGCTCCGCAAGCCGGATGGCAGCACGGAGCAGGTTAATCTCACCGCTGGGGCGCAAGAGCTTTTGGCTTCCTACACTCCCGACCAAACGGGACTTTACGCGGTGGAGGTATTCGTCGTTGGCAAAACGGCCCAGGGCAGCCAGATTGAGCGGGCGGTTTACCTGAGTTTTGAAGTCCAGCCGGGTGAAGGAGAAGGCGCTCAGCTTCGCAACAGGCTCTTTGCCGGGCTGGGTATTACTGGGGTTGTGGCCGGGCTTTCCTGTTTGGGCGCGCTGATTTTGATAAGCGGCTTTGTCTTGTTCCGCGTCTTGCGCAGGAAATAATACCCCGCTTTGGATAGTTCCTGACAGGTCAAGCAGGTAGAATTATAGAGAATATACGGCGGCAAGCCGCCGGACTCCAAAAGGAGAAAGGTTACTATGCGACCTGTTGCAGTGCTTGGAATTGGGCAGACCTCTGTCGACGAACATTGGGATAAATCGCTGCGCGAAATTGGCGGCGAGGCGATTTTTGCGGCCATGGCCGATGCCGGGCTGGATAAAGCCGATGCGTTGTACGTCGGCAACATGCTTTCCCCTCTGGTGAGCGGACAGAACCAACTCGGCACATTTTTTTCGGATTGGGCCGGGATGTGGCACAAGGAAGCGATGAAGGTTGAGGCGGCCTGCGGCTCGGGGGCGGCGGCCTTTCGCGCCGCGCTGATGGCGGTCGCTTCGGGCGAGGTGGAAGTGGCAGTGGCGCTGGGCGTGGAGAAGATGACAGATATGGCCGGTCACGATGTCACCGCTGCCCTGGCAACCGCCGCCGATGCCGATTACGAAGTGGAGCAGGGCGTTTCGTTTGTTGGCCTGAATGCGCTGGTGATGCGCCGCTACATGCATGAATACGGCTGGAAACACGCCGATTTTGCGCCGTTTTCCATCAACGCGCACGCCAACGCCGTTCACAACCCGAATGCGCGTTTGCATGACAAAATTACACTGGAACAGTTCGAGAAATCCTCGATGGTGGCGACGCCAATCAACTTGTTAGATGCTTCACCGATTGGCGACGGCGCGGCGGCGGCGGTTCTTGTCCCAGCGGAGAAAGTGATGCCGATACCGGGACGCCCCAGGGTGCTGGTGGCTGGCTCAGCCTCGGCGACTGATTCAATCGCTGTTCACAGCCGTCGCGACCCGCTCTTCCTCTCGGCGGCCTGCGAATCGGCGAAGCGTGCTTACCAGATGGCGGGGTTTGGTGTGGATGACATTGATGTCTTTGAATTGCACGACGCTTTTTCTATTATGTCGGCGCTTTCGCTGGAGGCTTGCGGGTTTGCCGAGCGCGGACAAGGGCCAAGACTCGGACTCGATAACGAGATACAGATTTCAGGCCGGATTCCGGTTTGCACCCGAGGCGGGTTAAAGGCCCGGGGTCACCCGGTCGGCGCGACGGGTATGTATCAAATCGTCGAAGTCATTCAGCAATTGCGCGGCGAATGCGGCCCGACCCAGGTGGATGGCGTAAGGGTTGGCATGGCCCAGAATATCGGCGGCAGCGGCGCGACGATTTTGACGCACATTTTGACGATGGGATAGGGAAAAAGGGGTGCTTGATATAAATGCGTTCTTACCCTATACTATTGGTACCGCCCTATTGATAGTTCAAGAAAGGATGTGTTGCATGGCGGAACGCAGGAACCTGCAAAGGCGCAACTTTACTTACTATATGCGCGTAGTGGACGATTTAACCGGGCAATTGGTTGGACATTTGGCCGATATTAGCCCGCGTGGGTTTAAGTTGGATTGCTCGCAGGCTTTGCCAATTGGAAGGGATTTTCGTCTGCGCATGGACCTGACCAGCGATGTGGCCGATAAACCGTTTATTGTCTTTACTGCGCGCAGCAAGTGGAGCAGCCCCGATTCGCTCGACCCGTTTGTGCATAATGTTGGATTTGAGATTGTCAATATTGCGCTCGTTGACGGGCAAATTTTCCAGCGTATTGTGGAAAAATACGGTTCGCCTGAAAGTAAATGGTAACAGTGTGGGTTTTACAGCCCGGAAGCCGGCTTCCGGGCTTTGGTTTTAATTGGCGGTTTTTACAGAATCAGCATAAAATTTGCCTATGCAGAACATATTTCGCGTCTTGGTTCGGATTGTATTACGCATCATTGCTCGGGTGGAAATTCATGGACTCGAAAACCTGCCGGAGGGCGGCTTTATTCTGGCTTCTAATCACTTGGGGCGGCTGGATTCGGCCATCTTATATTATGTCGTCGACCGCGAAGACATCATCATGCCCGTAGCCGAAAAATATAAACGCCATTGGTTTTTTGGCCCGTTGGTGCGTTCGTTGGGTGGGTTTTTCATCAACCGCTTTGATGCTGACCTTGCGGCTATTCGTGAGATTTTGCGGCGCATGAAAAAAGGCGGGATTTTCGTCATCGCGCCCGAAGGGACGCGCTCGAAAGCGGAGGCTTTACAAAAGGCCCATAGCGGCGTGGCGTTTTTTGCGTCTAAAACCGGCGCGCCGGTCGTGCCGGTGGCGATAACCGGCACGGAAGACCGGGTTATCCTGGAAAATCTCAAACGCTTGCGCCGCTCGCAAATCGTCGTGCGGGCCGGGAAACCTATCCGGGTCCGGTTGGATGAATCGCTGGAGCGCGAGCAGGCCCTCGATGCGGCAACCGATGACATCTTATGCCGGATTTCCGTCATGCTGCCGGAGAAATATCGCGGCGTATATGCCAATCATCCACGCCTGGGGCAGATTTTGAAATCGGAAGCCTCCACCCTGCATCCCCATCCCAAGCAAGCGGAGAGCGTCTGATGCGAAATTTCCTAAAGTGGCTGATTCGTTTTGTGTTCAACCTGATTGCCGATGTAGAAGTGACCGGCAGGGAAAACGTGCCGGAAAGCGGGGCTTTTGTCATTGCTACCAACCACATTGGCATCATTGATATTGCCATGTTCCACTATGTTTTTGACCGATTCGATATGTTCATCCCGGTTGGCGAAAAGTGGGGAGAAAACGCTTTCATTCGTTTCCTGGGCAAAAACTTGAACTTTCTTTTTGTTGACCGCTTTAACCCTGATTTGAAAGCCCTGCGCAAAATGATTGGACTGATGGAGACGGGCAACGCCCTGGTAATTGCTCCCGAAGGGACGCGCTCCCGCACTGGGGCGTTAATCGAGGGCAAACCGGGCGTGGCCTATCTGGCGGCGCGCTCTGGTTTCCCGGTTGTGCCGGTGGCAATTACCGGAACCGAGGATAAGGTCATAATAGCGAATATCAGGCGCTTCCGAAAGTCAAAAGTCACGCTGACGGGCGGCGCGCCCTTTGTCATTCCGCCGCTACCGAGGGAAAGCCGTGACGAGGCTTTGAAAACCGCTCTGGACGAAATTATGTGCCAGATTGCGGCCTTGCTGCCGGAACGGTATCGGGGCGTGTATGCGGAACATCTGCGTTTGAAGGCGCTTTTGGAAAAATAACACCTTTTTCGGTTTTCGTTTGCCCATCGCCGCTTTCTTTTTCTTAAATCACCATTCCCTGGCTCCGTTTCAAAAATTGCCCATCTCCGCGTTTGCCCAACCAGGTTTCGCCATCCACAATCAGTTTGCCGCGCAGGAAGACTTTCTCAGGGTAGCCGACCAACTCCCATCCTTCGTACAGGTTGTAATCGGTGCGTTGGTGTGAGTGGGCGACGCCATATTGAACCTTTTTCTCTGGGTCCCAAATCACAATATCGGCATCCGAGCCGGGCAGCAGCGCGCCTTTGCGCGGGTACAGGCCGAAGATTTTTGCGGCGTTGGTGCTGGTGAGCGCCACGAATTGATTGGCCGTGATTTTCTTGGCGCGCACGCCATAAGTCCATAAAATTGGCAGTCGGTCTTGTACACCGGGCAGGCCATTGGGGATTTTGGTGAAGTTTTCTCTACCCAGTTCTTTGCCAGGGATGGCAACTTCCTGCCCTTCGTAGACAATAGGCTTTGTGCCGTCGAAAAAGAACGGACAATGGTCGGTGCCGATGGTTTGAATTTCGTTGTTGGTGAGCGCGTCCCACAGGCGGGCGTTGTCGGCGGCGGCGCGCATGGGCGGCGAGCAAACCCACTTCGCGCCGTCGGGACGTTGCAGGTGTTCAATGCTGAAAAACAGGTATGGGGGGCAGGTCTCGCCCATCACCGGCGCGCCGTGCTGGCGGGCGTAGGTCAGCATGTCGGCCTCGCCGCCGGCGTTCATGTGGACAATGTAGACCGGCGTGCCGGTCTCTTTGGACATGGCCGCCATGCGCAGGGTCGATTCCACTGCGCCCCAGGCCGGGCGGGTGCGGGCGTGCCATTCGGGAGTCGTATGACCCGCTGCCAGCGCTTCGGGGATGAGCGTTTCGATGATGTCGCCGTTTTCGCAGTGGGCCATGACCAACATTCCGTTTTCTTTGGCGACTCTCAGGGCGCGAAAGATGCCGCCATCGTCCAGGCGCAGCCGGTTATTGTATGCGGTAAAGACTTTCAGGGTGGTAATGCCCATCTCAACCAGGGATGGGATTTCAGCGGCGGCAGAGTCGCCGAAATGGGTCAAGTTCATGTGGAAGGAATAATCGATGGCGGCTTTGGCGGCTTTCTCCATCCATAAATCGACCGAATGCCTGAATCCTTGTGGCTCTTGGACAATAAAATCCATGGCGGTAGTGGTTCCACCGAATGCGGCGGCTTTGTGGCCGGTGTAATGGTCGTCAGATGAGACCGTGCCGTACATCGGCAGGTCGAGGTGGACGTGCGGGTCGATTCCGCCGGGGGTGATGAATTTGCCGGCTGCGTCGACGAACAGGGCATCAGGGGCGGTCAGGTCGTCCCCGATTAAACGGATTTTTTCATCTTCGATGAGAATATCCGCCTGGAAGGTATCTGATGCGGTAATCAGCGTCCCGTTTTTGATAAGGGTGGTTTTCATTTTTTTTCCTCTCGGAGTGGGGTAAATTCGCCCCCGAAGACGGATTGCGCGGGCGAAACAATGACGAAGGCTTGTGGGTCGGCTTGCGCGACCAGGCTTTTGAGTTGGGTGACTTCGGTGGCGGTCAGGGCCACCATCAAGACGCTGCGCTCTTGGCCGGAGTATGCGCCTCTGCCGCTGACGATGGTTGCGCCGCGCCGCATTTCGTTGATGATTTGGGTGGATACCGCTTCGGGCCGACTGGTGATGATAAATGTGAGCAGTTGCTGCCGCCGGGAAGCCCGCCGGAACCAGGCTTTTGGTCCGCCGAGATGAACGCCAGGCAGGTTGAAGCGCGGCAGCACCTCGCCGGGCGCATCTTGCAGGCGGGCGGTGAGTACCGCAATCAATATCATCGCCAGGAAAAACACGCCTACCAGGATGATTGTCCATTCGCCGGGGATGTGTCCGAGTGCGGCGCGGGCCAGGGCTTCCTGGTAATTGTTGGCCGGAGTGGGCAGGAGCCACAGGTTGCCCAGCCAGGCCAGGCCGACGATGACGTAAATCCACAGGTAGTTGCGGCGCAGGCGGCGGCCAAAGGCTTCCCAATGCGAGATGGGGAAGTGCGGGGTCAGCAGGTTTTCGGCCAGCGATTCGGCCCAATCGGCGGCGGGGTGAAAGGGCGGGACGAGCATGGCGGCGAAGAAGTCGGTTTCCATCAGGCGCACGCGCGAGGCCCACAATTCATAGTAGCGGTAGCGGCGCGTTTCCATGATGAGAAAGATGGTGACGAGCAGCAGGTTGAGCAGGATGACCGGGTGCCCGCCGCTTTGGGTGAACGCAAAGGAAATTGCCGCGCCGGTGGTGACGACTGCCCAGTTGGTGGTCGTATCCAACCGCTGCCGCCAGACGTTGGCGCGCTGCACCTCGGCGCGGAAGAAATGCACCATGGCAGTAGTAAATTCACTGGCTTTGAGCTGGTAGCCGCGAAACGTCCAGACGGGTTCGTTGGATGGAGGCTGGCTCATGCGGGGCGCGCTTTCGGGTGGTATTCACCGCTCAACTCTTTGATTCCCAGCAGCGCCAGCAGCACTTCGGGCGGCAAATCGACTTGGGGCAGGTCGGTTT
>CAYLZI010000099.1:0-11858 GCA_964388215.1 uncultured Anaerolinea sp. | reverse complement strand
TTCTTGCATAAAAAATGACGGCGCTCGCCCGTAATTCTGGAGTTCTCAAGAATGCGCGTTTCGCCCTCACCCCTGCCCCTCCCCCGGTGGGGGAGGGGTAAAAAGCCCCTCTCCCACCGGGACGCGTGCCCGCCAGGGTAGAGGGGCAGGGGTGAGGGAATACGCACTACGATTGCATCTTACGGCGCGCAAATCACCGTAGGCATCCAGAATCCCCGGGTGGCGTTGGCGGCCAGGTTGACGGTCTCAGTGCACGAGGGCACGCCAGCGTCATTGTAAAAACTGATTTCCACTGTCGCGGCATGATTTGTCACGTTCTGAATATAGAATGCAGCCTGATACGGCACTCCGTAGGCGTTCTTGAACAGCATCGGCAGATGGGCGCTCAGGCTGCCTCCAGATGCGCCGTTGTAAGCCGCAATTTCAGCCCCCAAATGCGGACGCCCAACCGCGACGATGGCCTGGTTGGCTGTAATGCGCGCCCCGCCCACGAATCCATCCGGTAAACCGGTCACAGAGGGCAACCAAATGCTGCTGATGGCCCTAGCCGCCAGGGTTGCGTACTGGGTGGCGGCCACCACCCCGTTGTTATTGACGTATTCGATAGTCAAATTCGCACTCACCCCGCTCACATTTTGCAGGTAGAGCGCAGCATTGTATGAGCCTCCATAAGCCTTGCGGAACAGCATCGGGACATAAGCGATTCCTACTCCGCCACTGAACCCATTGTAAGTGGTGATTTGCGCCCCAAGGTGAGCGCGCCCAACTGCCAAGATGGGCTGGGTCGAAATGACCTTCACGCCACCCACGAAGCCCATCGGCAGCGTGCCGCTGTCACAGGCCACCGAGAGCGACCAGTAGCCCTTGCTGGCATTCGCACCCAGGGTATCGTTATCGGTGCAGGCCACCGTGCCATCCAGGTTAAGATATTGAATGGTCAGGTTCGCGCTGTTGGCCGAAACATTTTGCACATAGAGCGCGGTGTTATAGTTTCCAAAGCCGTTTTTGAAGAACATCGGCAGCCAGGCGGTTGTGCTGCCAGCCGCCATGCCGCTATAGGTCATCACTTCGCTGCCAATGTGCGGGCGGCCCAGGGCAATAATAAAGCGGTTAGAAGTGACCTTCACCCCGCCCGAAAAGCCATTGGGCAGCCCGGCTTCAGAAGGCAGCCAATAGCCCTTGCTGGCATTCGCCCCCAGGGTATCATTTTTGGTATAAACAACCGTTCCGTTGCTATTGGTAAACTCCATCGTCAGGTTGGCGCTGGCATTGCTGATATTCTGCACATAGAGCGCGGCATTGTACCCGCCGCCAAACGCCCCCTTGAACAGCATCGGCACATATTGGGTGGTACTGCCTGAGGCCGCGCCAATGTACGAGGCAATCTGGCTGCCCAGGTGCGGGCGGGCAACGGTCACAACGTCCCGGTCTGACTGAATGGAGATGCCGCCCGCCCATGTGACTGTGTAATTCTCTTGAGTCCGGTTCGTGTTCAGGTTGCTATAGGTTCGTTGCGCCGGGCTGAAACCATAGCCCGTTCTGGAGGGGGTTATGGTACCACTCCAGTTATATGGCACGGTAATTGAATAACTGCCATTCGCGCCCGTCGTCACCGATTTGTTGCCGCCATCCACATAACTCAACACCACGCCGGCCTCGCCAACGCTGCCAGAGATAACGTAAGACGGCAATATGATTTGATTGTTTGTTAAAGTCACTCCGCTTGGATGCGAAACATACATCGCATTAAAAATCAGGTTGTTTTTGACAACAACATTCTGATTTTTGGTCGAAAGGATTGAAATAGACCTGTATGTGCCAGACAAAATGGAGTTCGCATCAATCGTGATGTTGGCGGTCGTCCCCGCATCGTAACCATCTACAAGCGCAATCCCATATTCGCAGCCCGAAATCGAATTCTGTAAAACATAATTATTCTGACGCTGGTTTCCCCATCCGTCATAATATTCAGCCCCCAGGTAAATCCCCTTTGCCCGGCTGCCATCCCGCATATTCAGGTCTGAACAAGTTACGGTATTGTTTCGGACGGTGATGTCCTTTGAATTATCAAGATAGATATTGGCAGAGAAATTGTCATAGACGGCATTATTTTCAACCACTGAATTAATGCCGCGCGTGACAGCGATTCCCTCGCCGCAGTTGTTAAAACTTCGATTGTTGCGAACCGTAACATTCTCCGCGCCAACGCTTAACTTAATGCCACTCTGCCAGCCTCCACCAGAATGAGATTTACACGCTCCATTTGCGCTGTTCGCAAGCGAATTCCAGTGAACCGTATTGTTCTCCACCACAACAGATTTGCCAGATACATTCAAACCATGACCAGTCGCGCCAGTGATTTCAAAACCGGCCAGGTTGACGTTATTGCCCGAAATAAAAACACTTCTCGTTATCACAGTGCCATTGGCGCGAAAAGTCAGACCGCCGCGCGAAATATTGACATTTTCTCCATAATTTCCCGCCTCTACCTGAATAATGGCTCCGCTGGGGGCAGCATTGGCCGCTTTTTGGATGGTTCGCCACGGTTTCGCTTGCGTACCTGCGTTGGAATCGCTCCCGCCAACGGAAACATAATGCGTTGCCGTGCTGGTCGTTTCGTCGAAATTCTGTGAACGCGCCTCAACCCCCGCTGTCTGCGCCATCAGCATAAAAATCATGCCGATAAAAAGAACGCTGCTTGAATAGTTTCGGAACATCTTCATGAGTAACTCCTCTAAAGTTTGGGAACTCTTAATATCTTGAGTTTAGAGTTCATTTTGATTCGCCCTGAAAGACAAAAAGCATGGCTGATTTGGCGCGAAAAACCCCAAACCCGTACGCGTATTACACGGATTCGACGGACTGCCCTACGGGCGCACGGATTTTTAAGAAAATTTGTGAGATTCTGTGTAATCCGATTATTCGCAAACAACGCGCAAAACAAGCGGAGATAAGGCAAATGCCTGGGACAGGGAGAGGCTGCGTAGTAGATGAGCGCTTTCGCGGGGCCTGCGTTGAAACAGCGCGCTCTATCAAACGCCAACCATTCACTTTTAGCATCTTAAAGCAAAAATTTCATGCCGTATATACTTCTAAAGTCCTAAACCGGGCAAGCCGGAAAAGCAAAATCGTTAAACACGAAGGTCACGAAGGGACACAAAGGAAAACCTTAACAGATATTAAAACCTTCGTGTCAATACCTTTGCCAAAATCATGAAGAGAACGTTGCTATCTGAAAGTTCGTATGACTCAGTCTTTTTTGCACACGGATTTGACGGATTTCACAGAAAAACACGGATTTTAAGAGCTTTTAATCTGTTTTTTAGGGTTTATCCGTGTAATCCGTGTAATCCGTGTACCGGTTTTTATGCCAAACTCCAGCAAACGACAAATTGGCGAAGGTATTGTCGTGTACTTTGTGTTTAATTGCCTTTTTGCAGTAGAGTCACGGACTTTATTCACGCTGTCCATTAGAAAAGCAGGACGAGCCGATTGGCTCGTCCTGCATCAGAAATTTGGGCATCTTTCACTGCGTTTTTCTATTTACCACTTAAACTCTTCCACGCACCCACCCAAGGACGCCCCAGCCGATGGCCAGCAGGTACCTGCACTTTGGCAAGTTTCTGCGCTGCCTGGGTCATCACCATCGCTACGCCCGCCCAATCTTCGGCCAGCAAAGCAGTTTTCATCTTCTCGGAATATTGCCCGCTCCACAGCCACTCCATGCGGAACTTATCGGCCTTTACCCAGTAGCCTCGCTTTTCCCAGGCTGCCACCGAAACGTCAATGCCATCTGAAATCTGCGCCAGCCCCAACGAGATAAACGCAGCCAGGTCGCGGAATTCAGCCCCCGGCTCGGTTTGCTTGGCCAGCTCACGGATTGCCAGAACAATCCCTTTCGTAATCTGGGTGCGTTCTTTGCCTGCCGAATCTGGGTTAATGAGTCGTCCCATGCCAAAAATCCTTCTATTCGCTGGTTTGTCTTGAAACTTTGCGATTATACCAACGATGCGCAATTACATTTTCCAAGCATTGCGACTCAAACCTTCGGCCCCGCCCCCGCCACCTCCCTCGGCGTGCCGTCGGTGAACTTTGCAAAATTCTGGATGAAACGCGATGCCAAATCTTTATAGCGCTTGTCATACTCGGCGCGGCTGGGCCAACTCGACCAGGGTTCCAGCACCGAATCGGGCACATCCGGGCAGGTTTTGGGGACTTCGAAGCCAAAGACCGGGTCGCGGTAGTATTCGACCTGAGTCAGTTTGCCGGTCAGGGCGGCATTCAACAAATTCCGCGTGTGACGGATGCTGATACGCTTGCCAATTCCATACGGCCCGCCGACCCAGCCGGTGTTGACCAGCCAGCAGGTCACGCCGTATCGCTCGATTTTGCGCTTCAAGAGTTCCGCATATTTATAAGGATGATGCACCATAAACGGGCCGCCGAAACAGGCCGAAAAAGTGATTTCCGGCTCTTTACCCAGGCCGACTTCAGTTCCCGCTATTTTGGCAGTGTACCCGCTAATAAACTGGTAGAGCGCCTGATTGGGGGTCAGCCGCGCGATGGGCGGCATCACCCCGCTGGCATCGCAGGTCAGCATGATGATATTTTTGGGATGTCCGGCCTTTTTCTCTGGGACGGCATTGGCGATGAACTCCAGCGGGTAAGAAGCGCGGGTGTTTTCGGTCAGGGTATCATCGTCCAGGTCAATATAGCGTGTCACCGGGTCGTAAGGCACGTTTTCGAGAATCGTCCCGTAGCGTTTGGTGGTGGCGTAGATTTCAGGTTCGGCGCTCTCGGAGAGTCCAATCACTTTGGCGTAGCAGCCGCCCTCAAAGTTGAAGACACCCTCATCGCTCCAACCGTGTTCGTCGTCGCCGATTAAGCGGCGGGTCGGGTTGGCGGAGAGGGTCGTCTTGCCGGTCCCGCTCAGTCCAAAGAACAGCGCCACATCGTCCGGGTCATCCGGGCTGACATTGGCCGAGCAGTGCATGGGCAACACGCCCTGCAACGGCAGCAGGTAATTCAAAATCGTGAACACAGATTTCTTGATTTCGCCCGCGTAGGCCGAATTGCCGATAATCGCCAGTTTTTTCTCGAACGACAGGCAGATGAAAGTTTCGCTGGTCGTGTTATCCACCGCCGGGGCGGCTTTGAAGGAGGGCAGGGCAAACAGCGTGAACTCCGGCACAAAACGTTTGTATTCTTCCAGCGAACCCGGCAAGATGAACATATTGCGCGCGAACATGCTGTGCCAGGCCAGTTCAGTCACGACGCGCACTGGCAAACGATAGTCTTCGTCCGCGCCGCCATAGACATCCTGCACGAACACATCTCGCCCTTGCAAGAAGCCCAACATGCGGGCATAGAGTTCGTCGAATTTGCCCGCTTCGATGGGACGGTTATACACCCCCCACCAGACATTGCCCTCCGAATCGGTCTCACGCGCCACGAATTTGTCGTTGGCCGAGCGCGCGGTGTGCTTGCCGGTGTTGGCCGTAAACGGCCCGCCAACTGCCGTCGCGCCCTCGCCGCGGAAAATGGCCTCCTCGTAGAGCGCCTCAGTCGAAAGGTTCCAGTACGCCAGGCGCAGGTTCGACACGCCATGATTGGACAGGTTGTACTCCGCCTTGCGGGCCTGGGCCACGCCCTCGGCGGGGGTTTTGATGTTGAGTAGGTTATTCACAAAATCATCTCCTATCGGGGTCAATTACGAAACACGCAATACGGGCAAATTCGCGCGTGTATCGTGTTCCGTATGCCCGCCTTTTGCTAGAGCCAGTCTCGAATCATCTTCTTATCGCCGATATAAATTTCGTTTGGGCTGGTCGGGTCGAGCGCCCATTTAATGCGCGCAATGCCCTCGGTCACCTCCTTAACCGTGCCAGAAATCGACAGGCGGAGATGGCCTTCCATGCCAAATTCCTTGCCCGGCACCGTCACTACCAGCGCCTTTTTGAGCAGGAACTTCGAAATTTCAACCGAACTGCTGCCAAACGCGCGCAAATCGGGCAGGGCGTAAAATGTCCCATCCGGCTTAATTAGCCGCGCGCCGTTAAAAGTCTTCATCTCTTGCAATAAAACTTCGCGGTTGTTCTGGATTTGAAGCCGAATCGCCTCGGCGATGTTTTGCAAACCATTCAGCGCTCCCTCAGCGGCGGCCTGGCTCACGGGCGAGACGCAAGAAGTCGTCTGTACCGTCACATTGGTCATCACCCGAACGAGCGGCTTTGGCGCTACCACCCAGCCGATGCGGAATCCGGTCATCCCATATACTTTCGCCACCCCGTTGACCACGATAACGTGGCTGTCTTCGATGTCGCGGTGGGTGAATCGGTAGGCGGGGGCGGCCTCCTTGCGGTCAAAGACCAGTTTATGATAGATGTCATCGCAAATCAGGTAAATGCCCTTGCGCTCGCAAAAATCAACCAGTTTTTCAATCAGTTCGGGCGGGTAAACCACGCCAGATGGATTGTTCGGGCTGTTGACAATCATCGCGCGCGTGTAGCTTGTCACCGCCCGCTCAATTTCGGCAAAATTGGGGGTAAACGTCCCGTCTTCGGGGGTTACAATCACCGGCACGCCATAGCACATCTTGATAATTTCGGGGTACGAGACCCAGTACGGGGCCAGCACAATCACTTCATCCTGCGGGTTCAAGATGCTGTAAAAAATATTGAACAGCGACTGCTTGGCCCCGTTGGTGACGATGACATTTTCCGGCGAAACCAGCCGGTCATAATTTTCTTCGGTATAGCGGATAATGGCCTTCTTCAACCCAGGCGTGCCATCGGTGGGAACATATTTCACCTCCCCGCTGGTCAATTTGGCAGCCGAGGCCAGGATGGCGTTGATGGGGGTCTTGTTCTTTGGTTCACCGATTCCCAGGTGGATAACGGGTTCTCCCCGCTCGCGCAGCAGCCGAGCCTCCTCGTTCAACCCCAAGGTAGGCGACTCGGCAATTTCGGAAGCAAGTTTGCTCAGTCTCATCGATTCTCCTTTGTGATTTTGGAGCGTGGAAGAGAGATTCCGCAGAACGGAAAGTGCAGAAGCAATCTTCTACACTCCAAAAAAACACCTGGTCAGCATCCACACGCTGACCAGGTATAGTACGACCACCGCCAAAGGGCGCTGACAAATGAATTGTCAGACATCACTATCATGAAATGATTATACTACGAGGCGAGAATGAAAAAATCACATCAAATGTCACAAAGACCGGCACGAATCTTGCAACATCTCTGGTAAGTCCATTTTACGAGAGGTGACTATGAACAATCTCATCATCGAAGCGATTGGGCGTTGCAACCCCGATGAACCGCTCGACCCCGGCGACCCGCGCTGGTGCGATTTCGACCCGGCACGCGGCACCAACCTGCATGACCGCATCACCCGCCGCCTGCGCGGAGCCGAGGCCGAGCGCAAATACAGCCACATCGCCGTCGCCGGGCATCGTGGCTGCGGCAAATCTACCGAACTGGCGCGCGTCATGGACCGCGCCAAACTGGAGGGCTACCTGCCGCTCTACGCCGTCGTCAACGAACAGGCCGACCCTAACGAAATCGGCTTTGGCGACCTGTTCCTGCTCATGCTGCGCCTGCTGGATGAAGCCTTCGACGCCGATGCCAAACTCAAACCCCTGCCCGATAAAGCCGTCAAAGTCGTCACCGACTGGTTTCAAGAAGTGACCCATGTCGAACAGCGCGAAGTGGAACGAGTCATCGCCTTTTCAGGGGAGGCCGGGCTGGGGGTGAACACACCTTTGGGCAAGCTGCTCTCTGGCCTCAGCCTGTTGCGCAAAACGACCGGCAAACAGCGCGAAGACATTAAACAGGCAGTCGAGAAATATCCCGACCAGTTGCGCCAGAACCTGAACCTGCTGCTGGCCGAATCGCGCAAAATCTCGGCCAAATCCTATCCGCGTGGCGTGATATTCATCCTGGATAACCTGGACCGCTACCCGCCAGAGATGATTAGCCGGGCCGTGCTAACCAACGCCGACCTGCTCAATGGCGTAGACGCCCACAGCATCTTCGTCCTGCCCATTTCCCTGCTCTACAACCCGCCCGGCGAAACCGTCGAAGACCGTTACGAGCCAGAAACCCTGCCCATGCTGCCGGTCTATCCACGCGGCAACCATCACTCCATCCAGGAACGGAGCATCGGCGCGCTGCTGAATGCCATCTACCTGCGCGTGGATAAAACCCTGTTCGCAGACCCCTCCATCGCCGTGCGGCTGGCGCACCTTTCAGGCGGCTGTCCGCGCGACCTGTTGCGCCTGCTGAAGGAAGCCCTGCTAGAATCGACAAACGCCATTGACGAGCGCGCCGTCAACCGCGCCGCCAGCCTGGTGCGTGGTGAAATGGCGCGCAAACTCACCCTGCGGCACTATGACCTGCTGGCAAAAACTCATCTCGAAACCACCATCAACCCCGATGAAGATGGCCGCTTCCTGCTCTATCGCCGCGCCGCGTTAGAATACGAAGCCGAACGCTGGATTGGAGTCCACCCCCTGTTATGGGAGACCTCCGAATTCAAAACCTCGCTCGAATCGGCCCGCCGGGAGCGCGGCAGCGTACTGCGCGCCTGATTTTCCCGTAACGAGGAATTTATTCCGCAAATATCATATCGTTGCATCTCTGACAACGCATCGTTTCTTCGCCGAAACGTAAGGGCGACCCGCCCAGGCATAAAAATCACCTTTTCTGGCAGGGAAAATGCGCAAAATAGTAGTTTTTTCTGGCCTTGAAGGGTCGCCCCTGCCCGAAGCAACGTTTTAATTACATGGCTATACGCAAATGACCGAACGAATCACCGACTCCCCCGATGAATTTGAACGCCTGCGGCGCTTTGCCCTGTTCCACCAGGGACAATTTTCGCTGGGTCTGGCCCGCGTTAACGACCCGCGCCAGCGCAACCAGGTGATTGCGCGCCTGGAAGAAACCCTGAGAGCCGGGGGCGTGCGCGCCATCCACCTCGACATCTCCAACCGACACCCCGAAAACTTGCGCCAGGCCTTGCAAGCCAGCCCCGAAGGGCGCGCCCTGCTGCGCAAGCCGCTCCAGGCCGTGCTGCTTGTTACAGGCATGGAACATCTCATCGAAACAGCAGTCGTTCCCGGCGGGCGTCCTCCATTTGCGGCGGCCCTTAATGCAGAGAGAGACATCTTGCGCTCGGCTTTACCCATCCCGGTCATCCTATTCATGACCGACATGGCAATGGACAGATTAGACCTCTCGGCCCCCGACTTTTTCGACTGGTACAGCGCCGCTTTCCACTTCCAGTCAACCGGCTTGAGCGCCGCGCACACCGAACCGGCCACCAGCCCCGTCCCGCGCGAGGCAGGCAGCATTCTTCACCAGGAATCAGAAAGAACCACGCGCCCAGCAAAAAAGAATCTGGAAGAACTGGAAATCTTGCGAAGGAAGCTCGAACACAACCCTTCCAAACAGCCCGAACTGGCTGCTTTGTTATTGGTCATTGGCCGCATTTATGCCTCGCTGCCCGGGTTTCCAGACCGGCAGCTGGCAGTTTCATACCTTACGCAAGGCGCGCGCCTGTTCCACCAACTAAACGATGACGCGCATGAAGCCGAATGCCTGTTGAAACTGGCCGAAGTGTATTACTGGATTGACGATTACAGCAATTCCGCCGAGCATTTCAAGCACGCTCTCAAACACTACACTGAGGCTGGAGATGTACCCAAAGTAGCCACCTGCCAGCAGCGCCTGGGTGATGTGTATATCCAACTCTCTGAAACCAAACAGGCAGAGGAGCGCTACCAACAGGCGTTGAGGGCTTACCAGAAACAGAAGCAAACATCAGGCACCGCCGCCTGCATCCGCAGCCTGGGCGATGTCGCCCGGCTAACGGGCAACTTAACCAGCGCCAAACGCCGCTATCGCGCCGCGCTGCCGCTTTACCGGGAGCAGAAAGACCGCCTGGGCGAGGCCAATTGCATCCAAAATATTGGTGACATCTTGCTTCACCAGGGACAATACCGCCAGGCGCAAATCCTCTATAGCGAGGCGCTCGAAATCTACCAGCAAGTTACCAACCAACTCGGTAAGGCCAATTGCCTGCAAGGGCTAGGACACGCCGCCCGCCTGCAAGGCAGCCTGGGCGAGGCGCGTGAACGATACGCCGAAGCGATGGAGGCCTACCGCGCCATCGGCTACCGGCTGGGAGAAGCAGCCTGCATCGAAAGCCTGGGCGACCTGGCCCGCCGCCGCGAAGAATTTGACGAGAGCGAAAAACAGTACCTCGAAGCCCTCAGCATCTATCGCTCCCTGCGCAACAAACTCGGCGAGGCCAATGCTTACTACGGGCTGGGCGAAATATTTTTCCAAAAAGGGGAATACGAAACCGCCGGGCAGTCTTTTCGGCGCGCCGAGGCCATCTACCGCAAGACCGAAGCCCGCCTGGGCGAAGCCAATACCCTGGCCGCCCAGGGAGCAATCGCCCTGCTGAATGGGCAAGAGCAGGCCGCCAGGCAAACATTACAACGCGCCTGCCAAATCTACATGAATATCGGCGACCGCTACTCGGTGGCGGCCCAAACCGGCAACTACGGCTGGCTGTTATACGAGCAAGGAAACTATACCGAGGCGCGCCCCTATCTGTGGCGCGCGGCAGAATACTTTACCGTGCTGGGGCTGCACGAACAGGCCGAGCGGCATCAAAAAGCCGGAGAAAAAGAATAGCGCGGGATGCTATCCCGCGCCAGTGGTTATTTCAATGCATCGAAATCCTGTGGATTTCCCAACGGAAGCGTGGTTGCGCTTTCGAGGATGCGTTTCGCCAGCCCGCCCAGCACGGAACCGGTTCCCGCTTCGACGAAAATTTCCGCACCCCGGGCGTGCATCCAACGCACCGACTCTGTCCACCGTACCCGGTTCTGCATCTGCCCCCGCACATCGGCGCGCAAAGACTCAGCAGTCGAAAGCGGCGCGGCGGCCACATTCCCCACCACCGGTATCTTCGCATCTACGAACCGCGCTTCATTCACTGCAGCATCCCATTCAGCCTGAATACTCTCCATCAACGGAGAATGCGCCGCAATGCTGACCGCCAGCGGCAGGGCGCGTTTGGCCCCAGCAGACTTGGCTCCGGCGATTGCCCGTTCCAGAGCGGTTTTATGTCCCGAAATGACCACCTGCCCAGGGCAGTTGTCGTTGGCAACCTGAACAATTTCCTCGGTGGTGCTGGCTTCGGCGCAGACCCTGTCGAGGGTCGAGATATCCAACCCCAAAATGGCGGCCATGCCGCCGGGGTTACGTTCCCCGGCCAGTTTCATCAGTTCGCCACGCTTGCGAACGAGACGCAATCCGTCGGCAAACGAGAGCGCGCCGGCCGCCGTGAGCGCAGAAAGCTGCCCAAGCGAGTGCCCGGCCACGAAAAGGGGAACAGGCGGCGGGGAAAAGGTCATCCAAGCGGCCAGGGAGTGAATGAACAGGGCGGGCTGGGTGTTAACGGTATCGTCCAGCTCTTCCTTGGTTCCATCCCACATCAATTTCGAAAACGCAAACCCCAAAACAGAATCGGCATCCTCGAACACGGCGCGCGCGGCGGGAAAGGTTTCGGCCAGGCCGCGCCCCATCCCAACGGCCTGCGACCCCTGCCCCGGAAAGACAAAAGCGGTTTTGGAAAAATCAATGCTCATGGTTCACCTCGTCCCTTAAAACACAAACGCGCCGTGATAGTCACGGCGCGTCAATGTTCAGGAGATTAATCCTTCTTTTTGATTTCGACGACTTCGCGGCCCTTGTATTGTCCGCACTTTGGGCAGACGGTGTGGGGCAGACGCATTTCGCCGCAATTGGGGCAGGCGACCAGGTTCTGGGCCTGCAAGGCATCGT
>CAYLZI010000098.1:2064-11932 GCA_964388215.1 uncultured Anaerolinea sp. | reverse complement strand
CTCTTGGCTTTCATTCGCCAATTGTCTTACTGCCCTAACCCGAACTGACGTTAAATAACCTCAGTTCGGGGTAAGATAACCCCGTGAGATAAACTTGAGTTTGCTAATCAAATTCAACTCCACAGGAGTTCCCAATGGATAGTTTACTCGAACCGTTCTGTGATGTTGAGATGTTGACGATTTTTGCGAAAAGTTTGAACCAACTTGGAATGGACGCCTTTTAGCAAATGGAGAACGCCAACATCAACGCCAGCGAAGCCTGACCCTGATTGAAATTATGACAATCGTGATTCATTTCCATCAGTCACGATTTGGTAATTTCAAGGATTAGCATCAAGACTATGTTTTACAGCATTTGCGAGCCGAGTTCCCCAACTTGGTCAGTTACACGCGCTTTACTGAATTCATGCCATCTGTGCTAGTGTTTATCTTCGGATCGCATGTTTTGGAACCTATACTGGCATCTCATTTATCGATTCGACTTCTTTGGATGTCTGTAATAACCGTCGAATAGTGCAACACGCGTTTTCGAAGACTGGGCGGAACGTGGCAAGACCTCGATGGGGTGATTTTTCGGCTTCAAGCTCCATCAGGTTGTAATGATCGTGGTGAAATCTTGAATATGATGCTAACGCCTGGTAACTTGAGTTTAGAGTTCATTTTGATTCGCCCTGAAAGACAAGATACATGGCTGATTTGACGTGAAAACCCAAAACCTGTACACGGACGCTTGCACACCTGCCCAGGCGGGCAGTGCCAAGGGCGCAGGCGTAAGTGTCCGTGTCCAAAAGGTTTTGATTGCAAGCGAACTCTAAACCCAGTAAAGAGCCAATAATGCAAAAAACACTGGCACAACCCCCGTAATAAAATGACCATTTGTAGGCCCGGCAGGATTCGAATATCATCCCCTGAAAGGGGGACTGCGGCCAAATTCCAGAATAAGGGGAGTGGGCCCGGCAGGATTCGAACCTGCGACCAAGAGATTATGAGTCCCCTGCGCTAACCACTGCGCCACGGGCCCGTTTTCAGTAAAGCAGTAATCAGTTATCAGTCACCAGTCTCGTTCACTGATTACTGAAAACTGATTACTTAACCAAGAGCGGGCAACGGGAATCGAACCCGTCTAAGTAGCTTGGAAGGCTACCGCACTACCACTATGCTATGCCCGCAAAAGCGATGAGCGTTTATCAACCTAACGATTGATGCCTTACCGCTTGGCGACTCCCGCGTATGTTTGTATTCTACTCCACAGAGGCGGGCATAGTCAAGCCAAAAAGGGAAGAAGTCAATATTCAGCGGCTGAAATTCAGTATCTGAATATTGACTTCTTCCAGGAAACGCGCTATACTTTAAATAGATCAAAGTCTAGTAAGTCAGTAGGGATTATCGTCCATGCGACTTTCCAAACGCGGTGAATATGGCCTGCGGGCCATGATTTTGCTGGCAGAACCCAACCCAGAAGGGCGCGCGGCAATTGTGCAGATTAAGGAAATCTCGGAGCGGGAGAAAATCCCGGCCAAGTTCCTCGAACAGATTTTACTGGCGCTCAAAAATGCCGGGTTGTTGCACAGCAAAATGGGCGTAGGCGGCGGATATTATCTCGCCAAACCGGCCCGTGAAATTACGCTTGGACATATCATCCGCGTGTTGGATGGGCCTATCGCGCCAGTCAAATGCGTCAGCCAGATTGCCTACGAGCCGTGCGGATGCCCAGACGAGGCAGCCTGCGGCCTGCGCCTGGTGATGTTCGATGTCCGCGCGGCGATGTCAGCCATTCTGGACAAGACTTCGCTGGAAGATGTGATTAAACGGGTGGAGGCGCAGCGCGCCCTGCTCGGCAAAGAATAACCCAGAAAACCGCCGAGCGAGCGGTCTTTTCTGCGACCCAATAGTCTATATATTCCATAGACTTTATATATTTTTGGAGAAAATTTATGAAGTTCCCATCCCGTTCTATCCTGTTCGCATTGTTTGTGGGGGCTGCGCTTATTATCAGCGCATACGGCGCGGCGTTTGGCCCAGCCGGTTTGGGTGCCTATGGCGGGCTGAATATTTTCGTCTTTGTGCTGGTGGGGTTTATCGCCCAAATGATTGACGGCGCGCTTGGAATGGCATACGGCGTCAGTTCCAATACCTTCCTGCTCAGCCTGGGACTGCCGCCTGCCTCGGCCAGCGCCAGCGTCCACATGGCCGAGGTCTTCACGACCGGCGTTTCCGGCACCTCACACTGGAAACTTAAAAATATCGACACATCCCTCGCAAAAAAATTACTCATCCCTGGCGTTTTGGGAGGGGTGGCCGGGGCCTACATCCTGACTTCGCTGGACGGCAACCTGCTCAAGCCCTGGATTTCTGCCTATCTGCTGGTGATGGGCGTCATCATCCTGTTCAAAGCCTTCAACGGCGTCAAGAAGAACCAGGGCGAGGTTAAGCATGTCAGCCTGCTGGGGCTGGTGGGCGGATTTTTCGACGCGATTGGCGGCGGCGGATGGGGTCCAGTCGTAACCACCACCCTGGTCGCGCGCGGCAACAATGCGCGCGTCTCGATTGGCACGGTCAACTTCTCGGAGTTTTTTGTCACCCTGGCGCAGTCTATCACTTTCGTGCTGACCCTGCATTTTGCCGATTATTGGCAGGTTATCCTCGGCTTGCTGATTGGCGGAGTGCTGGCTGCGCCGCTCGCGGCTTACGTCACCAAGCGGCTGCCGCTCAAGGTCTTGATGGTGATGGTCGGAGTTGTCATCATCGGCCTGAGCATCCGCACGATTTTGCTGGCAGTGATGTGATCTCAGCCTTCCCATTCCTCCCTCATTTTCTGCTGAAGTTCGCGGAAAATGGGGGAGGCGGCATACCGTGTCGGATTGGGCCGCCTACCAAATCCCCGGAAATAGCCGGTACCTGGTCTTTTGGGTATAGTCCTTATACCCCGGCAATTCCTCCTGCAGGGTCTTATCTTCCAACAAGGTACGCAGGACGAATAGGGTCAGGGTAAGCAGGCCCGGAATCAATCCCCACAGTGAGCCAAACAAGAGCGGGATGGTGAGATACGTCCAAATGGCGCTGACGTAACCGGGATGGCGCACAAAGCGATAAGGGCCGGTGTCGATAACATAGTGTCCGCGTTCGGTTTGGATACGGACGGTGCCAGAGAAAAACTGGTTTTCGAGGAAAGCCCAGTTTCCGAACAACAGCGCGAGAATCAGCGCGGCCAGCGCTGTCAGCGGAATCCAGTCTACAAAAACGGGAGTCCAGCCGAAGCGGGCATCCAGCCCAGAGACAATCAGCAGGCTGATAGGCCCGAGCATGGCTGCAAACAGGACCAGTTTCTTATCCCATTCTTTGGCATCCTTATTCTCCAACGAACGGGCGCGCTCCGCCAGGATACCGGGATTTTTACGGAACGCAATCGCCCGGCTGGCAACTGTGGAGAGAATCATCAACGCGGCATATGCCCAGCCTGGCCACCAGTCCCAGCGGCCAACAATCAACAGGGGGAACAGGGCATAGACCAATGTGACGACAATGAAACTGATAACTTCACGCGGGGTAATTTTCAGGTTTTCCATGGCTGCCTATCCATTCTCGGCCAGGCGTGAACGTACTTGCCGTAAAACATACTGGCGCAGTTCCTCCAGCAGTTCGCCATACAGGGCGCGTGCCAATTCGACCGCCGATTTGACCAGCGGGCGGGCGACATAGAGCGAGAGCGCGTATTCGAGCAGCGCATCCAGCACGAGCAGCTGTATTTCGGTGGAAAACTGCGCCATCTGCGGTGTTCCACGTATCCGCTGGAGCCACTGCGGCGGCGTACCAACCTGTACCTTACTGCTTGAATCAATCTGTACCTGGACATCGGGCTGAGTAAATACCAGCCCGCCACGAATTAGCGCGCCAAAGTTGGCATTACGCGCCAACTTCAGCGAGAGCGTTTTTTCGATAGTATCACGCCCGGCCAGCCAGGATTGGTCGAGCGGGGTGGTCATGCTTTCGAGCGGGGCATTGGGCGCGGGTTCACGCTGCCAGACGCCGCCCCGGCAGATGACCCGCCCGCGCCAGTGTTTGGTCTCGAACAGCCAGATGCCGGTTGGCCCAATGACCAGCACATCCACATTAAGACAGCTTTGCAGGAAAGGGCTGTGCGCGGCGAAATAGTCATCGGGCAGGTGCTGGGCCAGGTATTTCAGAAAAGCAACCTGCCCCACTTCTGCCGCGTCGCTGCTTTCGAGCGCATCCTGACTGGAGACGGCCTGCCACCACTGTTCGGTCAGTCCCAGCGAGGCTTGCGATTCTTCTGGCAGGGGTTGAACCTTGCCCAAGGCAGAGATAGAAAGCAGTTTTTCGGCAATCGGCAGCACAAGGATGAGCGACTGGAGCAAGTTAATCAGCCCAACCGGCAAAAGAAGCCAGCGGAACTGCGGATAACTTTCAACAAGCATGCTGACGACGGCCATCAGCAGCATGACGCCTGCCAACAGCACCAGCACGATGCGCAGAGTGCGTTTCTCAACGCGGATTTGAGACTGAATAGTCGCCGCGGCGCGTTTGACGCCTTGCTGGCGCGCAAATTCGACCGATTTTTGCCAGGTGGTTTCCCAGTTTTTGAGCGCCTGTTTTTCCAGGTCGCGGGCCGCCCGATAGCCTTTGGAGAGATTCGTCCATTCAGGGTTGATAATTCGCATATTGTCTCCGGTATGCGGAATAAATTCCGCGCTGCATTGATTTTACAACCATTGGGCAATGAAACTCAATAGAGTTGTTCCCGAATAGGATTAGGAAAGCAAGAAGTTCCACAATCCAGCACAAATCGCAATCACATCGTCATCCATTAGTGGTCGATGATTGCGAAAATCATGAACCAGGATGTTGAAGCGTTTCATACCAGCAATTGCATTTTCAACCAGTATACGAACCCGACTTAGTTCTTGGTTTTCTGCTTTTTTCTCATCGGTAAGCCTTGTAACTGGATTTTTCTTGCTCTTGCGTGGTTTTTTATGTGGTATTTCAATCTTCTCACCGATAAAGTCATTGCAAATCCCCTGATAGGCTAAGTCCAGGAGCGCACGAACCTTTTCAAACCAGGGCTGTTCTGGTGAAAACTCAGTTTTGAGCATACTGTAATCATGGCAATGCCCTGAAAAGGTATCGCCAACATACAAAATCCATTTACTCGTCGTGGCGATCACGGTATTCTTGATGGTGTGCTTCTTTTTTTCCGCTGTAGAGTTCTTCTTGTTTCTCGTTACCAACCGGACGCCGATGTGGACGCTCGGTGGCATCAATGAGCAAAGTTTCAATATCCTGGCAGGCTGCGCGGAAATCTTCCACCGTTTCAAACTTGCGATGAGGAAAAACGCCTAAACTGATCAGCGTTTGGCCCAGAATTGGATATAAAAAGTGCAGGTTTTCGCAAGCTTTCGAGCGCGCCATCCCAAATTGTGTACCCAATACATCAAAAGTTGGATAGACCTTGAGATAGTAAAGCACAAAAACCAGCTTTTCTCGAACCGTTCGTAGCTTGCCTTTTTGGCCTCCGCCAAGTTTTCGCTGCCGTTTACCTTCTTGAACCTGTTTCTGGTAGATTCTCTCTTTTTCTTCTGCGTATGCTTTTGCAAACGCCGCTTCCAGCACTGCTAACTTTTCTGTTGACACGCCGGTCAATGCTCGCATTTGGCGATCATCTCGAATTTCTGGTCCCATAATCAGCATTTCCTTCAAGATTTTTTCGCCAAGCTTACTCTATTACGGAACAACTCTAATAGTTTAATTCAGGCGCAGGGAGTTCACGCATTAACGCGAACCTTACCTAATCGTATCTATTCAGCCATAACGCCATAACGAACTGGCGCATAATCGTTGACACCCGGCCCTACATCGAGTATGCTTACGCCTTGTCCGGGCAGGCCCGGCGCGGCAGGACTCCCCGAACCTTGTCAGGTCCGAGAGGAAGCAGCAATAAGGAGACGTTCCTGGGTGCCGCCGGTATCCTGCCCGGATATTGATTCCTGTTGTACCGCCGCCTTCAGGCGGTGACTGCGCAGGCTTTAGCCTGCGGTACAATTATCCCCATGACTGCCAAACGCTGGTTCATCTTCATCCTGTCCATCCTCGCAGGCGCGGGACTCGGATTGTATTATGGCTGGGTCATCAGCCCAATCGAATACGTCGATACCGTCCCATCCACGCTGCGCGCCGATTACAAAGCCGATTACAGCCTGATGGCGGCCGAAGTGTTCGAGAGCGAGCAGGATGTAGAGGCCGCCGCGCGCCGCCTGGCCCTGCTCGGCAGCGAGCCGCCCGCCGTCATCGTCTCCGCCGCGCTCGAATTTGCCCGCCTGAACGGGTACGCCCCGGCAGATATCCAACTCTTGCAAGACCTGGCCCTCGCCCTCCAGGTGTGGCAGCCATGAACGACCATCGCGGCCCCTGGTTCATCTTCACCGGCCTGTTGCTTGGCATCGGCATTGGTATTGGCGTTGCCTGGGGAATGCCGCAAGCCCAGCCGGTCGATACCTCCCCCGCCTCCCTGCGCTATGATTTCAAAGACGAATACCGCTACATGATTGCCGCCGCCTACACCATCAGCGGCGACCTGGGACGCGCCCAGGCGCGGCTCGCCACCCTGAATGAGTCCAACCCGGTGCAATCGCTGGGCGAGCAGGCCCAGCGCATGTTGGCGCAAAATTCTTCGATTGAGAGGGTGAGAATCCTGGCGAATCTCTCCGAAGCGATTCAATCCCAGCTCCAAGCGACTCCCTCGCCTGAACGTGGAGCGGACTCCCCTTCGCCTGTCCCGCCGTTAAATGAGGGCAGTCCTACCCTTGAACTGCCCGCCGCAACCCCAACGCCTGAACCCACCGAAGACCCATCCCTGCCGCGCCCCACATCCACGCCCACCGACACGCCTTTTCCAACCCTGCCGCCGCTTCCCACCGCCACCCTGCGCCCCACGCGAACCGCCACCCCCACCCCCGGCGCGCCGTTTACGCTGGTCAGCCAATCCACCGCCTGCGACCCCAAACAGCCGGGACTGCTCCAAGTGAACCTGCAAAACGCCCTCGGCCAGCCCGCCCCCGGTCAGGAACTGGTCATCACCTGGTTCGGCGGCGAGGAGCACTTCTTTACCGGCTTCAAGAACGAAATCAGCCCCGGTTACGCCGATTTCACCCTGGCGGGCGGCATCGAATACGCCCTCAGCCTGTCGGATGGCCGAACGCGCATCACCGGCCTGACCGCGCCCGCCTGCGCCGGCGACGACGGGAAATCCTACCCCGGCTCCATCCTGCTCGAATTCCGCCAGCCCTGAGCCATGCCCAGACCGTTTGCCCGCCTGTTGCTTGTTTTCATCGTCATCATCGCGCTGACCGCCCTGCGCAACTTTCCCGGGGCCTTCCCGCCGCCCGAACCGACTGCCTTTCCCCTTACCGAAATCCAACCCAACACGCCCACCACCGGCCCGTGCGGGTTCGTGTGGGCAACCCAAAGCCTGCCAGAACTATCGGAGCAGTTGCTCGCCCGGTTGAACGAGGCCGGGCTGCCGGCCGCCGCCGCCCGCGCCGAAGCCTATGGCGAAAACTGCCTCTACAGCGATGGCGCGCTGGCCTACTTCGCCGCCATGCAAACCGATTACCGCATCACGCTGGAGGTCGAGACTCTCACGGATAGCAAAACGCTCGGCAGCCTGCTGGAGCAAACCCTGGAAGTCATCGACGGGTTCCCGGTCAGGGAAACGCCCGGCCCCAACCCCGGCTATATCGGCATCACCTTCCAGGCGGGCCAGGCGGTCGAAAACCTATGGTTCCAGCAAACCCAATCCGACGCCCTGCGCGCGCAGGGTTTGAGTGGGGAACAATTGTACGAGGCGCTGAGATAACCAAGATTTGGACGCAGACAAGAGCCGACTGCCCCGTAGGGCGCGGAGAATAACTTAAAATCCGCTCTTGTCCGCTCTCGTCCGCGTCCCCAAAAAGATGTTGGTCGATTACTGACTTGAGTTCAGAGTTCGTTTGCAATCAAAACTTTTTTGGACACGGACACTTGCGCCTGCGCTGCAAGTGCAGGTGTTACGCGGATTACACGGAATCTCACGGATTTTTTAAGAAAAATCCGTGCGCCCCCTACGGGGGCAGTCCGTCGAATCCGTGAAATCCGTGTACAGGTTTTGGGTTTTTCGCGCCAAATCAGCCATGATTTTTGTCTTTCAGGGTGAATCAAAGTGAACGCTAAACTCAAGTTACTGATAGAGGCTTATAAGGATAGGGGAATGCGCTGTTTTGCTTCTTCAGTTTCCCCGCAGTGCAACTGCGGGGATTTTTGCATCTTGACATGCCAATCTAATTATTGTATACTTTGTTTAGTAAATACTAAACGAAGTATACAAACCTATGACCCAAACCCTTGAATCCATCAAAAACGAACTTGTGGAAGGACTGAGCGGCATCAGCGCGTTTTGGGGCTTCCCCAAAGGCATGGGCGCGATTTTCGCCGTGCTGTATCTCTCGCCTGGCCCGCTCTCGCTCGATGAACTGGTCGAGCAGACCGGGCTGACCAAGGGCGCCATCAGCACCAACACGCGCGCCCTCTCGCGGATGGGGCTGATTCGTCCCATCACCCGCCTTGGCGACCGGAAAGACTATTACGAAGCCGAGACGGATTTCTACCGCGCTATCCGCGCCATCCTGAAGGAGCGCCAGAACAGCGAGTTCGACCGGGCGGTTGCTTCCGTGAGGGAAACGCTCTCGAAACTGGAGGCAGATTCAGCGGGGTCTGACGCGGAACACGCTTTTTTGACGGAGCGCGTGCGGGCGTTGAACGACTTCTTTAACGCTATCGATTCCCTCGCTTCAGCGGTCACAAAACTGGATGGCCTGGGGCTGGGAACGGTCCAGAATATCCTGAAAATTTTGAAGTAGCGCAAAATGCCATTTTGCGTCACAAATGCCACGCCGGGGCCAAGCGCCGCCGGTCAGATTAATGTTGCCAAAAAGGAGCCTGAAATGAAAATTGCTGTTACCGGTGCTTTTTCTTACTCTGGGAAGTACATCACCCGCCGCCTGCTGGCGCAGGGTCACGAGGTCATCACCCTGACCGGACACCCCAACCGCCCCGACCCGTTTGGCGGACGGGTGAAGGCGTTCCCGCTCGATTTCGACGAGGTTGGCATGGCGCGCAGCCTGGCCGGGGTGGAGGTACTTTATAACACCTACTGGGTGCGCTTCGACAAGGGCGGGAACACCCAGCCGCGCGCGGTGGAAAATACCCGCCGGCTGGTCAATGCGGCGGTGGCGGCGGGCGCGCGGCGGATGGTGCATATCAGCATTGCCAACCCGTCGGCGGATTCGCGCCTGCCGTATTACTGGGGCAAGGCGGCCAACGAGCAGGCGGTGATGGAGAGCGGGCTGGGCTATGCCATCCTGCGCCCGACGGTGCTGTTCGGGATGGAAGATGTGCTGATTAATAACATTGCCTGGCTGCTGCGGCGTTTTCCGTTTTTCGGGCAGATGGGGGACGGGCAGTACGGCATCCAACCGGTGTATGTGGATGACCTGGCCGCGCTGGCAGTGGAGGCCGGGGCGCGGGAGGAGAATTTCACCTGGGACGCGGTGGGGCCGGATGTGTTCACGTTCGACGAATTGGTGAGGCTGATTGGCGAGAAAATCGGCCACCCGAGGCCTATCCTGCGCCTGCCGCCGGGGCTGGCGCTCAAGGCGGCCCAGTTCATCAGCCTGTTCGTGGGCGATGTGGTGCTGACGCCGGAGGAAGTGGAGGGGCTGATGGCGGGGCTGCTGGTTTCCAAAGAACCGCCGCGCTGCCAGACCCATCTCGCCGACTGGCTGGCCGAGAACCGCGAAACGGTCGGGGCCAGGTACGC
>CAYLZI010000098.1:0-1964 GCA_964388215.1 uncultured Anaerolinea sp. | reverse complement strand
TTTGTCTTTGAGGGCCGCGTTGCAGGCCAATGCCTCGTTGTGGGTATGCCCTGCGCGGCCATCCCAACTGCCGAAGTAGCCGCCGGCTTCCTTGAAAATGACTGGGAAGGGGCCGCAGTCCCAGATGTTCATGACCGGGTCGAGCATGGCTTCGGCGCGTCCGGTGGCGGCGCACAGGTAGCCGTAGGCGTCGCTCCAGCCGCGCGAGGCGTAGGCGGCGGCGTTGATTCGTTCCCAGGCCGGCCCGCGCCCGTATTTTTCCATGTTGCGGATATTGGTATAGCAGATGAAGGCCCGCTCGAAACTGCCAATCTCTGAGACGCGCGCCCGGCGGCCGTTCCACCATGCGCCCAGCCCATCGGCGGCGCGCAGCATTTCGTCGGTGCCGGGGAAGTAGGCCGCGCCAACTTTGATGACGCCCTCGATTTCGAGGCCAATCAATACGCCGTAGAGCGGGACTCCGCGCAGGAAGGATTTGGTGCCGTCGATGGGGTCGAGTATCCAGCGAAAGGGAGCGGATGTCGACAACGGATGAAGCGGAGAAGCGGATGTCGAAGCGGAAACGGATTCGGGAACGGAGGTCTGCGGCGAAACGGAGAAATGGTTGGTTTCCCCAAATTCCTCGCCCAGGATAGCGTGGCCGGGATAGCGTTTTTCGATTTCGGCGCGGATGAATTCTTCGGCGGCGCGGTCGGCGGCGGTGACGGGGGTGTCGTCGGCTTTGTAGTCGGGGCGCACGCCGGCGTTGAAGTAGCCGAGGGTGATTCTCCCGGCGCGGTAGGCGGTTTCAGTGGCGAAGTCGAGCAGGGGTTGCAGGTTCATTCATCATCCTTTATAAAAATACGCGGCACGCGCGCTGAAATATTGGTCATCACTTCGTAGGAGTTAGTGCCAGCCCATGCGGCCAGGTCTTCGGCGGAGATTTGCTCGCCGCTGGCGGCCCTGCCGAGCAAAATCACCTCGTCGCCCAGGTCGGCGTCATCCGCTTCGAGATTGACCATGAACTGGTCCATGCAGATTCTGCCAACCTGCTGGTATTTCCTGCCGTTGACAAGCACCCTGGGCTGGTTGGTCATGCGGCGGAAGTAGCCGTCGGCGTAACCGCAGGGAACGGTGACGGTGCGGACGGGGTGGTCGGAAACCCACAGCGAACCATAACTGACCGGATGCCCCGGCTGGGAGATTTTGCTGTAAACGACCTGCGATTTCCAGGCAGCGGCGGGCGCGACTTCCACCGAGCGCAAAACGCCCTTATCGGGGTAGATGCCGTAGAATAAGATGCCGGGCCGTACCATGTCTAAATAACTTTCGGGCAGGTTCAGGATGGCGGCGGAGTTGGCGGCGTGAACCAGGCGCGGGCGCGGCAGTCCGCGTTTTTCGTAAAAAGACAAGACTTCGTGGAAGCGCGCCAACTGGTCGCTGGCATACGAAAAGCCCCATTGTTTCTCCATGCCGGGCGTTTCGAGCGTTTCGGAGTTGGCGAAATGGGTATAGATGCCCTCGATGTCGAGATGCGGACAGCGCAGCGACTGTTCGAGGAAGGCTTCGGCCTCGTACCAGCGCGCGCCGGAACGTTCCATGCCGGTATCGATTTTGAGATGCACCTTGAGCGGCCTCCCGGCGGCCCGCGCGGCGGATTCGGCGGCCTCCAGCACAGCCGGGTGCGAAACCGTCAGGGTCAGGTCGTGTTCGAGGTAACAGGGGACGTGTTCGGGCAGGGTTCCGCCCGCTACGAGAATCGGTTTGGTGAGGCCGATTTCCCGCAGGTGGATGCCTTCATCCAAAACCGCGACGCCAATGTAATCGACATGCGGTTCGATGTACGGGGCGACGCCATCGATACCGTGACCGTAGGCATTGGCCTTGAGCATGACCAGCACTTTGGCAGGATGCACCCTGGCGCGAATCGCCTGCGCGTTGCGGCGGAGTTGGGCAAGGTTGACGACGAGGTGGGTGGGGCGGAG
>CAYLZI010000097.1:0-11957 GCA_964388215.1 uncultured Anaerolinea sp. | reverse complement strand
CTTGCGCCATCGAAAAAACAGAACATTTGTCTAATCTGACATTGTCAAGGTAGTTTGACAATGTCACATTCGAAAAATCGCCTTCTGTTCCCTCACCCCCAGCCCCTCTCGCGGTGGGAGAGGGGAGAGAATAAGGTAGATACAAAAAACAACCTGTGTGACTAAACTGGAGAGCATGAACCCAACATGAAACGCTTTTTAGAGAAAATCCCGCGTATTTCCTGGCTGCAATTGTTTGCGTTGGGTCTGGTTGTAGTGGGAATTGTTATCATGGTACCCAGAGCGTTAGATTTGTTTGAATTTCGCAAGGAAATTAGTTATGCCAGGCAGAATAATTTCCAGGCCGGGAACCCCTCGCCCGATTTGCTGCGTCCATGGATGAGCATTCGATATATCTCGGTTGCCTATGCCGTGCCACAAGGATACCTGTTCGATGCGGTTCGCATCCAACCCAAAAGAGAAACCAGTATGATTTCCATTCAACGTCTTAACCGTGAGATGGGACTTGGGATGGAGAACGGCCAGCCGGTATTGCTAGAGAATATTCGAGCAACAATTATTGCATATCAAGCCAACCCGGTTGCTACCGGCCTGTTAGAAGGCAAAGTTGAAGGATGGATGACGGTGCAATACATCGCCAACAGCACCGGCATCCCGGCGGAGGATATTTTTGACTCGGTTGGCATCCCCATAGATGGGAACGCTCACAAACCGCTTGGCTATTTGAGTGATGAAGTCCATTACCCAGGCGGGCAAAAGGCGCTCACTGCCGCAATTCAAAAGGTACTCAACTCAGTTCCATGAACATAGATTTCACATCCCTGGCGATTGGCTGGATGGCCGATTATGGCGCTCCCGCCGTTGCCGTATTCTTATTCCTGGCTGGGTTAGGGTTGCCGCTGCCCGCAACCCTGTTGGTCGTTGCCTCTGGCGCATTTATTCGTCAAGATTTATTAGATGCCTGGATGACGCCTTTACTGGGCTTTTTTAGCGTAATGGCTGGCGATGTATTGCTCTACCTGGTTGGATATTTTGCCCGCGCTTCTGTCCAGACTCGTTTGGGTCACACCGCAGGATGGGAGAAATCGCGCGCTCTGTTTGCCCGCCGAGGCGGAATTGCCGTTTACTTCTCACGCTGGTTGCTGACAGCCATTGCAGCGCCGGTTGTTTTGGTCGCAGGCAGCAGCGGTTATTGCTTTCGCAGATTTCTCTTTTATGATGCGCTGGGCGAACTCACATGGATATTGCTCTACGGCGGCCTGGGATATGTTTTTGGCAGTCAGTGGGAATTAATCAATGAATTTATTTCCGACTTCAGCGATTTCGCGCTGGGCGCGTTGGTTCTGGGGGTTGGGGTTTACCTGTTTATAAAATTTCGGCGCAAACCGCGCCAAAATTTCAGTTTACATACATCAAGTTAATTACCATGCTAAAAATTTCCTTGCCCCGCAATGTTTGGGTACTGACCGCCACTTCATTTCTGACTGACATCTCATCCGAGATGCTAGCCAACCTGATGCCGCTCTTCCTGGCGAACGTGTTGGGCGCGCGGATGAGCGTCATCGGCCTGATTGACGGCATTGCCGAAACAACTGCCAGCCTGCTCAAACTCTACTCTGGCGCGCTCTCCGACAAACTCGGCAGCCGCAAATGGCTGACAGTCGCCGGGTACGCTTTCTCCACTCTCGCCAAACCATTCCTGTACTTTGCGTCCACTTGGGGCTGGGTGCTAGGGGTGCGCTTTGCTGACCGTATCGGCAAAGGCATTCGCACGGCCCCGCGCGATGCCTTGCTGGCAGCCAGTATTAACGAAAAACAGCGCGGATTGGCCTTCGGCCTGCATCGCACTGGGGATACAGCGGGTGCATTTACTGGCCTGGCAATTGCCACGCTGGTGATTTACTTAACTCAAGCTGGCACAGCCCAACTGACCCGCGCCACCTTCCAGACGATTGTGCTGGTCTCCATCATCCCGGCGCTGCTGGCGGTGCTGGTGCTGGCCTTGTTCGCCCGCGAAGTGGTCGGGCAAGCCAAAGTATCTGCGCCAACCCTAAGCCTGAACGGGCTGGATAGCCGCTTCAAACTGTTCCTGCTGGCAGCGATTTTATTCACTCTGGGAAACTCATCCGACGCCTTCATCATTCTGCTGGGGCAGGAACGTGGGTTGAGCGTGTTGCAGGTAATGGGCATGTTGTTGACTTTTAACGCCGTTTACACCATCTTTGCCGGGCCGCTGGGCGCGCTCTCCGACAAAATTGGCCGCCGCAAACTCATCTTGGGTGGCTGGCTGGCTTATGCGATGGTCTATCTTGGTTTTGCGTTCTCCCAAGTTGGGGCGCAAGTTTGGGTTTTGTTTGGTCTTTACGGGATATATTACGCTGCTACTGAGGGGACAGCCAAAGCCTTCGTGGCTGATTTAGTCCCTGCCGAGCGTCTTGGCACGGCTTATGGGCTATATAACGCGGCAATTGCATTAACCGCCCTCCCGGCCTCGCTCACTGCAGGGATTCTGTGGCAGGGAATCGGTTCCTGGGATGGATTCGGCCCATCTGCGCCCTTTATTTTTGGCGCGGGAATGGCTTTTCTGGCAGTTGCTGTGTTTTTTACAGCCTTGAAGACAGCCTAACCTGGCGGCTTCGCGCAGCAGGCGCGTGCGTGACCTGCGTGTTTAATCACAGCCTGCAAAACTGCCTGGGTTAGAATCAAGCGTTTTCAGGCAGAAATAAGCATCCAGTGCCAAACGCACCATCGGGCCGGCCACGCTGGCACCTTCGCCGCCGTTATAGGCAAAGGCCACCACCGCAATTTCCGGGTCGTCATAGGGAGCGTAAGCCACCGTCCACGAATGGGTCGGCCACTCTCCAAAGCGACAGCGATTGGCTGCGCGGGCAATATCATCGCAATATTCTGCGGTGCCTGTCTTCCCGGCCACTGCAATAGGAAATGGTTCGGTAAACAAGAGCAAGGGTTTGACAAAGATTTTGTTCAACGTACCGGTATCCTCTGTCACAGCCAGGCGCATTCCCTCCTGAACCCTCTGTAACACAAAGGGCTGGACAGTTTTCATATTCCCGGTTTCGGTACAGTAACTATTTTCACAGAAATACTCTTTGATAATCGGGTCAACGGTCATATCCCATTTGACATGTCCCTGGTTTGGGGAAATCTGCCAGCGGTCGGGGCCAGGCTCAAAGTACAAATCTCCTGCCGTGTTGCGCCACACCGGAATCACTTTGCCGCTATTATCGGTAATTTCTTTAATGATGGTTGCCTGCATGTGACGCCCATTGTTGGCGATGGTCGCCGCGGAAAGCAGCACCTGGAGCGGGGTGGATAAAACATAGCCCTGTCCTACGCTGGCGATGTATGTATCGCCAGTCGACCAGTTTTCCCCTTGAAAAATGCGTTTCCACTGTGGGTCAGGAATCAGGCCCTCGGCCTCGCCAGGCAATTCGATGCCGCTTCGCTGGTCGTAGCCCAGTGCTCGAGCATATTCCTTCAAACGCAAGATGCCCAACCCCTCTGGGACTTCGGTGCGGTAGCCGCCTCCCAATTTATAGAAACAGACGTTGCTGGAATAGGCGATGCAGCGCAAGAAGGAGATGGTTCCAAACCCGGCCCGGTTCCAATCTACAAAAGCGCGCTCAAAGCCTGGGTCATTGGGAGAGAAAGACTCACGCAGTACCAGTTCGCCTGGCGCTTCGATAATCTGGTTCACCGTCACAACGCCCTCATTCAATGCCCCAAGCGCAGTTGAGAGTTTGAACGCTGAGCCAGGTGGGTATTCTGTCGAAACAGAGTAATTTAATAGCGGTTTGCGCGGGTCTTGCGCCACTTGGTTGTAATAGTAAGCCGGAATAATGCGCGCAAAACGGTTGTTCTCAAAGGTGGGGTGCGTCACCATCGCCAGGATTTCACCTGTTTTGGGGTTCATAGCAATGATGGCTCCGCTCGAAATCCTTTGCTCATCGGTGCCGGGGGCATAAAACTGATTCCAGCTATTGATTTCACCCACCAGGGCCGCTTCAATCGCTTTTTGCAAGCGCGTGTCAATCGTCAGGCGCAGGTTATAGCCTGAAACAGGGGCGATGGGCGGCTCGATGTTGCGCAGTTCTTTTCCTGCCACATCCACTTCTACTACGCGGCGTCCCGGCGTGCCAATTAGCAACTCATCGAAGTACACTTCTACACCAGCATATCCGACTTTGTCTCGGTTGGGCTGGAATCCTTGCTCACGGAAAAATTGCTCTTGCGAAGCAGGGATGGGGCCGATGAAACCGACCACATTCGCCGTTAATGACCCGGTTGGGTAGCTGCGAATCGGTTCGATTTCCACGCCGACGCCGGGCCAATCAACCGCTTTTTCACGCACAACCCGGGCAATGCCTTCGCTAACATTACACTGGACTTTGACCGCGCTGTAGGGGGCATTGGTATTCTGCAATTCCACCAATTGGGTAATACCTGGGCCTGGAACACAGGCTGAGACGAGCTTTGCGTCTTCTAGCGTGCCACTGTTGACCGGCACACCCGTCAGGGCTGAGAGTTGGCGGTAAATGGATTGAATATCGCCGTCGCTATCGGGCAGGCTGGCGGGCGTAATGACGATGTTGTACGATGCAACATTGCTTGCCAGGATATAACCATTTCGGTCATAGATGATCCCGCGCGATGGCGGCACGCTGACAACCCGCGTCCTATTTTCTTCCGATTGTTCAAACCAGGTTTGGTACTCTAATACCTGTAATACAAACAGGCGCCCAGCCATAAATAAAAAGGCGCCAGCCAAGACGATATAAACGACGATTGCGCGCCAGGGTTCAAATAAGACGCGAGGAGCAGAAGGGGATGTCATAACAATTCCTCCACAGGATATACCCATAAAGCCAGGTCACGGATGACAGCGTGAACCGGCAAGATAAATAGCAAATTCAAGAAAACGCTGGGCAGCGTAACCAGCGTCAGAATATCTCCAATCGGCAGGAGTGTCCCATCCAGAAATAAGCCAACGAAAGTGACCAGGTGCATCAGCAGGGTGGCAAAAAAGGTTACGCTGAACAGGGCCAGGATGGGAGCCTGCCAGATTTGCTGCAGAAGGAGACGCGCCATGACGACCGTCAGCAAATACGCCACCAATGGGACGTAGGGCGGAAGCCCCGAGGTAAACCAGGCCAGCAACCCAGCCAACCCGGCCCAGTGCCAGGCTGATTTGACCTGCTCTTGCAATGACCAGGCGACAAGTACCAGCAAAACCAGGTCAACCGCGCCAGAGAGCAGGGTCATGCGGCTCAGGATGGACGTTTGCAGGATGAAGGCCAGTCCCAGTACCGGGAAAGCGACCAGGTTTTTCATGTCAGGGGATGAGGGGGGTGATATTCACCGGACGGAAATCGGTGATGACCAGCACGATTTTCAACTGCGCGAAATCAACTACCGGCTGGATGAAGGCCTGCTGGAACAGGTCTGAGTCGCGTTTGCGCGAGGTAATCACCTGCCCAACGATAAGGTCGCGTGGATAACTGCCGCCCAGGCCCGAGGTCAGCACCACGTCGCCAAGTTCGAGCGAGATGTCTTGTGGCACCAGGTCGAGGGTCAGGTCACCGGCCAGCGTCCCGGTCAGCACTGCTTCGCGGTCGGCTTTTTCCAGGCGGATGTTGACCGCCGAGGTAGGGTCGGTAATCAGTTGAACGCGCGCTGCGCTGCCAATGACGGCATCTATACGCCCAACGAGCCCCTGGTCGGTTACTACCGGCATCCCGCGCCGCAGCCCCTGGTTAGAGCCTTTGTCAATGATGATGTAGCGAAGGAAAGGGCTGGGGTCGCGCCCGATGACTGTGGCCGCTGTATAGGCACTCTCGGGGTTGGAGCGAGAGAAATTGACCAGTGCGGCCAGCGCTTGCGTATCTGCCACCTGGCTCTGCAATTGCACCACCTGGGCCTGGAGGCGTGCAACCTCGGCTTCCAATTCAGCGTTGCGCTGGCGCAGGGTCGCCACATCGCGCGGAACGGTCAAAAAATCCTGAATGGCCACGAAGCGGGTGGAAATCCAGGTTTGGGTTGAAACCAGGGATGCGTTGAAGCCAGTGGAAACAAAACCGAGTGAACCGCTTAGCGCCAGCGCAAGCACGCCTGCCACGACAAGGAAGATGATTGTCGTCTGCGCTGAGCCAGAAAGGGAATTTCTCATGCTGTTAAGCGTACCAGATTAAGACGGGCGCGTAAAGGCAGCCTGCCTGACACTCACAATTCTCTAAATTTACCGGTGCCGTGTGGAACCGCGTTCCAGGCTGACCAGATAACTACGCATGGCGTCGAAATCGCTTAAAATTACCCCGGTTCCGCGTACCACGCAAGTTAGCGGGTCTTCGGCCTGCCAAACGCGCAGGTTCAACTCGTCTGCCAGGCGGTCGGCCAGGCCTTGCAACAGCGCGCCGCCACCCGCCAGGCAGATGCCGGTATCCATCAAGTCGGCGATGACTTCGGGCGGGACCTCATCGAGCGCGTCGCGGATGGTATCTACAATGACTTGCACTGAGCCAGAGAGCGCATCGCGTACTTCGATAGATGAGACTTCTATAGATTCGGGCAGGCCGTTGACCAGGTTGCGCCCGCGCACTTCGGCGGTCTTTTCTTGCGGCAGGGGGTAGGCCGAGCCAATCTTCATTTTGACTTGCTCGGCGACGCCTTCGCCAATCAGCAAATTATATTTGTTGCGGATGTATTGAACGACATCCTGGTCCATTTCATCGCCGGCCACGCGCAGGGAGCGGGAGACGACGACCCCACCCATAGACATTACGGCGACTTCGGTTGTTCCGCCGCCGATATCAACCACCATCGAGCCTTTAACTTCGCCGACTGGCAGCCCGGCGCCCAGCGCGGCTGCCACTGGCTCCTCGATGAGAAACACTTCTCTCGCCCCGGCAGACATGGCGGCATCGAATGCGGCGCGCTTTTCGACTTCGGTCACGCCTGCCGGGATGCCAATGACCACGCGCGGGCGCGGCAGCGGTACCACGCTTTGCTCATGCACCTGACCGATGAAATATGTCAGCATCTCTTGGGTTACGTTGAATTCAGAGATAACCCCATCGCGTACAGGACGCACAGCAACAATATTCCCCGCGGTGCGTCCCATCATATCTTTGGCCTTTTGCCCGACTGCCAGCGGTTCGCGGGTGCGCTTGTCAATGGCTACCCAGGATGGTTCATTAATGACGATGCCTTTATTTTTGACATAGACCAGGGTATTTGCCGTTCCCAGGTCTATACCAATGTCGAGAGAAAAAAGCCCTAAAAGCCAGTTAAGCGGGTTGAAAGCCAAGTCGCGCTCCTCAATAAAAGCGATAAGTTCAAAATTTTATCAAAGCATTATACCATTTTGAAATCACCTCCATTCCCTAACTCAGCGGGGCTTTTCGAGATTTTCTGTGATGCGCCACTACTTCTGGGGTTTCAGCGTAGGGCAAGGTACTATCTTGCCTTACCTTTTGCGCCAAAATTCTCTGCAAAGTTGCAAAGATATTCAGTGAAGACCGCTTGGTTACATGGGTGTTGTCATCCACCATACCCCGGTGCATTCGGGCAAAATCTGCCAGTTGTTGGCGCAGACTATTTCACCCATCTCCGCGCCGAAGAAAAAGGTGGTCAATTCGGCGGCTTCTTCTAGCGATTGGAATTTGTAATCGGTGCGAACCCAGGTGGATTGGAAGCCTTTTTCTTTCAGCCATTCGTAGTACCCGGCCAGGTGTTCTGGCGCATGGGGAGATTCTTGCCCGGTGCCGAGGGTTTCAAACAGGATGAAGGTTCCGCCTGGGCGCAGGATGCGGTTGACTTCGGTCAGGCCGTCTTCGAGCGCTGATTGCCAATCCGTGCCGCCCCAAACGGCCAGGTAGCAAAAACTCCAGCCTGAAACGACCAGGTCGAGGCTGGTGTTGGGTAATGGAATCTGCCGATGGTCGGCAACTGCCGTCTGCCAGTGGGGATGCCCGGAGTGAAGCAGGAAGGATTGAGCCAGCGCCAGCATAGGCGCTGAGGCATCGCAGGCGGTTATTGAGGCGGAATGCGGTGTCAGCAGGCGAGTCAGGCGTCCGGTTCCGGCGCCCAGGTCGAGGATGTCGAGTCCGTTGGGGCTGAGAATCTGTTCGATGGCATTTCCAATGTTATTTTGCCAGTCTTCGCGCTGAATCAGGCGTTCATATTGTTTGGCATGGGAATTGTAAACTTCTTGTTCGGTTGGCATGTTGGAACTCATCATTCAACTTGCATCTCTAGTACCCGGTCGAGCCGGAAGCTGCGCTCGTCGTTACGCAGGTGGCAATAGGCTTGCAGGTAAATGTAATCGGACAGGCCAATGATTTGCCTGGGGGTGATGACGCGGGCGGTGCGCTCTCCGTTTTTATCTGCGTAAGTGATTCGGATGCGTTTGCCGCTGAGGATGGCTTCGTTCCATTCGACTGGCAGGCGGATTCCGTCGCTGGGCCAGGCTGGGGAACTGTAGATGCCGATGAAATCATCGAGCGGTTTGCCAGGCTTGAAAGCATCCATTAGGGCGAAAAAGACGCTTTTATCGGTGAGCGCATCGGCCAGGGCGCGGTGGGCTTCGGGGTTTTGGATGCCAAATTCGGCGGCAATGTTGGCGAGGGTGTTGGAGCGAAAGTCGAAATGTTCGCGGGCGATGTGCAGGGTGTCTATTAAGTTCGGGATTTCTAGCTGCCAGCCCAGGCGGCGAAATTCGCTATCCAGAAATTGCAGGTCGAACTGGGCGTTGTGGCAGACTACGACCGAATCCTTTAGCAATTCCCCAATTTTTTTTGCAATTCCTGAAAAGTGGGGCGCGTTGGTGAGCATTTCGTTGTTTAGCCCGTTGGCGCTGGCCGCGCCGGGTGAGAGCGGGCGTTCAGGGTTGACGAGTGATTGGAAGGTTTCTTTGATGCGTTTTCCCTCGGTTAGCACGATCCCTACTTCGCAGATGCGGTCGCCGAACCAGGGCGAAAGGCCGGTTGTTTCAAGGTCGAGAAAGGTAAAGCGGCAGTTGGAGAGGTCGAAGGTTGGCATGATTGAATCTTAACCCCGTTCTGCATTTTGGGCAAGGCGTTAGAACGAATGTTTTGTTTATAGAAGGTTTTGTAGTTTTGTAACGAAAAACTCACCAGCGGTATCCTGGTGAGTTTTTCGTCCACGCCTGTTTTTACATCAGCCCGCGCTGCCTGGCTTCCTCCCGTAATGCAACCAGGATGGCGCGCAGTTGTAAATCGCGTTTGCAGGCGTTTCCGGCGTCGTTCAATACCCGGTCCGACCAGAGCGTGCGGCAGGTCAGCACTTCCTCATCGTCGAAGAGAATCATCTGGACGAGGTTGCCAAGGGGAATATCCTGCTCTTCGGTGTGAGGCAGGTTACAGTCCTGGCAACCCTGGCACAGGTGAACATCCTGCCCGGTGGCCTGCTTGACGATGCGGCGCAGGGTCATATCTGTTAGAACTCTTCGCTGTGCGGTTTTAGATTCAATGTCAGGAAGGCTACATCGCAGGTTTCGCCGTCAGGGAACATGAAGTAGTCTTCTAGCAGGCATTGTGTCTTGAAGCCCAGTTGTTCGAAGGCCCGCACCACTTTGGTCTGTTCGGCGATGACTTCGCCTACGATGATGCGCACATCTTGCTTGCGCGCCATATCGATGATGGCCCTCATCATTTTCATGCCCAGGCCGCGCTTGCGAAAATCTTTCGCCAGGAACAGACGGAATTCTGCAACATGGCGTTTGGGGCCTTTATAAAAATGAAGGGAGGCGCTGCCGACGATCCTATCTCGCACAACTGCCAGCACTGGCAGGACTTTGCCATAATCCAGCGTGTCACACCACTCCCTGACAATCGTCGGGTCTTTGACGTTGTGGCGCACATAGAGCATCTCTTCTTCGCCAAAGTGTGAATAGTACTCGACCAGCAGGTCGAAATCTTCTCTCACCATCGGGCGGAGCAGGACACGCACCCCGTCACGCAAGGTGACGACATCACGGTGGTTTTCGATTTCTTTGACAAGCATGCGGGCTCCTCGATGATTCGTATTTACTTGGCGGCTTTTTCCGGCACAGGCTGGGGCGCAACAAATCCGGGCGGCAGCAGCCCTGCTTCGGTCACCAGGCGCGGGACGCTGTCTTCCCAGCCGACCGGCATGATGTGCAGGCCATGAATGCCTTGTTTTTCGTAGCCTTTGATTTTTTCAATCAGTTCTAGCGCAATTTGGAAGCCCTCGGCCTGTTCATTCCCGGCTTTGGCGGCATCTTCCATGCGTTTGATGATGCTTTCGGGGACGAAGACGCCCGGCACCTGGGTCATGTAGCGGGTCATCTTGGCGCTCTTGAGCGGCGTGATGCCAATCATAATGTAGACTTTGTCGAGGATGTTGCGTTTCGCCAGCTCATTCAGCCAGATTTCCATGCGCTCGATGTCGTAGACCAGGTTGGTTTGGAAGAATTGCGCCCCGGCGTTGACTTTTTTGTGTTCGCGGATGGCCTGGAATTTGGGGTCGGAGGCAAAGGGGGCGGCTGCCGCGCCCAGGAAGAACTTGGGCGGGAATTTGATTTCGCGCCCGTCGAGATAATGGCCTTCATCGCGCATCCGGCGCAGAATCCAAATCATTTGGATAGCGTCCATGTCGTTAATGTCCATCCGCCCGCGTGGGGTGGGGGCCAGCACCGGGCTGTCGCCGGTGATGGCAAGCACATTGCGCACGCCCAAGGCCGTTGCGCCCAAAATTTCTCCTTGCAGGCTGGCGCGGGTGCGGTCGCGGGCGGCAATTTGCATGACCGGCTCGGCGCCGCTTTCGACGGCAAGTTTGGAGCAGGCCCAGCTGGTCATGCGCGGGGTGGCCGAGGCGTTATCGGTGAAGTTGATGGCGGTAACGTAGGGTTTAACCAGGTTGATATTCTCCACCAGTTTTTTGGTGGAAACGCTCAGTGGAGGAGCAATTTCGCAGGCGACGACAAACTGCCCGTCTTTGAAGGCCTTTTCCAGGTTAGACATGGGTTCGGTATAGGCCGGGGCGTGATACTGGTCATCACCCTGCCACCACTCGGGCTGGCGCACGGCGCGGAAGATTAAATCCCAGGTCTTGTAGCGTTTTTCTCCCTGGTCAAGGACGAGACTTTTCAGCACTTTGCCGGTGCCGTTCTTTTTGACGCAGGCGGCCACATCTCCCCAGGTTTCGGTGCCGACTTTTTCCCAGTCGAGCGGGGGCAGCACTTCGAGCAGTTTTTCTTCACGCCCCAGTTTGAACGCGCGCTCGTAGATTTTGTACCAGATGCAGGGGCGGGTCTTGTCTACATAGCAGCGTTCGGGCGTGGAGCCGCCGCATGGGCCATTGCGCAGCCCTTTGGGGCATTCCATCGGGCAGATGAAGGCTGTTTCCTGCAACATGCAGTTGCCGCACATGCGGCAGCCGAACAGCGGCCCTTTGATGGCGTATTCGATGTTTTCCAGCAGCCGGTTGCCGAAGGTTTCCTGCTTGAAGGGTGAGTAAGCGGGCTGCCAGCGGCGCCCGGGGGTAAAGATGGGCATAAGGAACTCCTTTTATCTGACGATAGGCCATAGACGGTTGACCATGGTCTATCGTCTACCGTCTGTGGTCTTAATTTGCCAGGTACGCGTCCGCGTAGATGACTTTGTTGAGCAAAATCTGGGTCGTCTTCCAGATGGCGAGTTGTTCGGGGTCGCCCATATCGAAGTCTTCGGGCTGGGGTTCGTCGCCGGCCTCGGTGCGCTCGGCAATCTTGTTGTAGGCGCGCGCCAGCGGGTTGGATGTGTCTTTGGCTTCAATCCATTTAATGACATCGTTTTGCTTGGTGTCGAAGGGGTTGGCAATCATCATTTCCAGCCCGACGCCCATCAGCATGGCGAGGTAAACGCGGTTGATGAGCGGGCGGTTTTCGTTCGGGACGGCGTTCGAGACGTTGCTCAGGC
>CAYLZI010000096.1:0-12033 GCA_964388215.1 uncultured Anaerolinea sp. | reverse complement strand
CCTTTTCGAGGTAGGTTTCGAGGTGGGCAACGGCTTTTTTCATCACTTCGGCGGATTGCAGCACGAAGGGCAGGATGAGTTCGCCCGCGCCGAATTTATCGCCGACTTCTTTCATGGCGGGGAGCAGGACGGTGTTGAGGACGAGGACGGCGGCTTCGTGTTGGGAACGCGCCCTCACCCCTAACCCCTCTCCCGTGGGGAGAGGGGAATTGCTCCCTTCCCCCTGTGGGGGAAGGGCCGGGGATGAGGGAGCGAGGCGTTCATCAAGAACATCCCAAAGGGTGTTTAGAACATCTTCGGTTTTGTTGAGTAAGTCGCTATTCCAGAAGCGGATAACTTCGATACCATGCTGTTCGCGCAAAATTGTGGTGCGCTCTTCATCATATTTGACTTGCTCATCCTCGTTGTGCTGACTGCCGTCTAGTTCGATGGCAAGTTTGGCTTCGTGACAGTAAAAATCGAGGATGTAGCCGCCTACCGGGTGCTGGCGGCGGAATTTGGCATCGTGGAAGGCGCGGTTGCGGATGATTTTCCAGAGGAAAGCTTCCGCATCGGTGGCGTTGTGGCGCATTTCGCGGATGCGGGTTTTGAGTTCATCGGGGAGGCGGGGGTTGTATTTGCGGGGTTCGCCCTCATACCCCTTCGGGGCACTTTCCCCAGCCCTTCCCCCGAGGGGGGAAGGGGACTGCTCCCCTTCTCTCCTCGGGAGAAGGGGCTGGGGGATGAGGGAGCGTATCGCTTCATCCACATCGGCTTCGATGCCGTCTTTGTAGCGCGCCAGGATGCGCCAGTGCAGCCGCTCGGCGACGGTCATACCAACAGTTGGGTCAATTTTTTCTTTTTCGCCGCTGCCCTGAAAGCCTTCAAAATATTCGATGTAACGCTGGAGCGCATCGGGGCGGCGGTTGAAAATCAGGTCTTCGGCCAGTTCGCGCTCTTCAGCGGGGATTTCGGCGTAGGGTTTGATGTGCGCGGGGTTGACGATGGCCATATCCAGCCCGGCTTTGACGCAGTAGTAGAGCATGACCGAGTTCAGGGTCGGACGGGCGTTGGCGGAAAGACCAAAGGACAGGTTCGAGACACCCAGCGAGGTCAGCACACCGGGCAGGGCTTCTTTAATCAGGCGGATGCCTTCGATGGTTTCGATGGCGGATGCTGAAAATTCCGGGTCGCCGGTGGCGAGGGTGAAGGTCAGGTCATCGAACACCAGCGCAGACGGGGCCAGGGCGTGTTCGTTCACGGCGACATCGTAAATGCGCTTTGCCACTTCCAATTTGCGCTCGCGGGTTTTTGCCATGCCGCTTTCGTCAATAGTCAGGATGATGACCGCCGCGTTGTGCTCTTTGGCGAGTTTGAAAATCTTGTCGGCTTTGTCGCGCCCGGCTTCAAAGTGGGTCGAATTGATGAGGCAGCGCCCCGGCGCGGTCTTGAGCGCCACTTCCAGCACGTCCACTTCGGTTGTGTCTATCACCAGCGGCAGGTCAATGCCCGCCGTGACCAGTTTGCGGACGACCTTCTTCATCAGGAACGGCTCATCGCCACGCTCGGTCACGGCGACCGAGATGTCGAGTCCGTGCGCGCCGTTGTCCACCTGGTCGCGGGCGACGGTCAGGACGGAATCCCAGTCTTCGGCCAGCAAAAGGCGCTTGAAGGCGCGGCTGCCCTGGGCGTTACAGCGTTCGCCAATCAGGAAGGGGGCGGGGTCTTGTTGCATGGCGAGGGCTTTGATGCCGGAAGCCAGCTTGGGGGTGGCGGATTGGGGACGCGGAGGATGCTGGCAGTTGTTTAACTTTTCGACGAGCAGTTTCAGGTGCTCGGGCGTGGTGCCGCAACAGCCACCGACTACTGAGATGTTGTTTTTGGTCACGAATTCCATTAACGCCGCTGAAAATGGTTCCGGCTCGAGCGGGTAAACGGCCTGACCATCGACATTGAGCGGCAACCCGGCGTTGGGGATGCACGAAACGGGCAGGCGCGTCCCTTCACCGAGAATGCGGATGGGCTCACGCATGTGCTCGGGGCCGGTGGAGCAGTTCAGACCGATGACGTCAATTGGCAGGTCTTCGAGGATGGCAATGGCGGCTTCGGGGTCGGTGCCGAGCAACATGCGTCCGCTGGTGTCGAGGGTGATTTGGGCTTGAATCGGCAACCAGGTGCCGGTTTCGGCGAAGGCTTTGGTCACGCCGTTGATGGCGGCTTTGACTTCGAGAATGTCCTGCGATGTTTCGATGAGAATTACATCCACGCCGCCCTGAATCAGCCCGACGGCCTGCTCGCGGAAGATGTCGGCGAGTTCGTCGAACTGCATGTTCGAGAGTTCGGGGTCATCGGCGGAGGGGAGTTTACCGCTCGGCCCAATCGAACCGGCGACGAAGCGGGGGTGTGATATTCGCGATTCGATACTCGATATTCGAGATTCGGCATTCGAATATCGAGTATCGAGTATCGAATATTCATCCGCAATCCGCCGCGCAAGTTTTGCCGCCGCTATGTTGATTTCAAGCGTGCGCTCGCCCAATCCGTATTCGCCCAGGGTCAGGCGGTTGGAGCGGAAGGTGTCGGTTTCGAGCACATCCACGCCGACTTCCATAAACGAGCGGTGGACTTTTTCCACGGCTTCGGGGTACGAGATGACGAGGAAGTCGTTGCATCCGTTATATTTTTCGCCGCCAAAGTGTTCGGCGGTCAGGTTTTGCTTTTGCAGGCTGGTGCCCATCGCGCCGTCGAAGACGAGCACTTTCTTTTCGAGGGCGTCGAGGTAGCGGCGGTTGGTGTAGGTACGGGTCATTGATTTGCTCCTGATTTCTTTCGCATCGAATTGCGCGAATTTCATCATGTTTTTTGCGAGAAACTTTAAGATTTCAAATTATCTTCTCAAGAATCCTTCGCGTGCTTTGCGTCCGCTTGCCCCGCGAACAGGGCGGGGTTGTGTTTAATTTCCTTTTTGCAGTAGAGTCATAGATGATTTACACCGCGAAGTGGGGCTGGATGAAAAAGCGTGAGGCGGTTTTCCAGCCTGAGTTTATCGAAGATTTGTGTTATTGGGTTGAAACCGACCGCAAATTGGCAATTCGAGTATTTGAACTCGTCGAAGCCATTCTGCGCGAACCATTCGATGGAATAGGCAAGCCCGAACCGCTCAAATACATTGCGCCGGGCTGTTGGTCGCGGCGGTTGACGCAGGAACACCGGATTGTCTATCTTGCGCGCGATGAGCGGATTGATTTTTTGCAGGCCAGGTACCACTACGGCAAGTAGGAGCGAACCGCCCAGGCGAAACAATCAGGCTGGATAGCGAGGCGGGCTGGCATAGCCAAATGTCTGATGGCCGTGAAGGCTCGCCCCTGCCGCGAAAATTCAATTTTTTCTGCCTCTTCCAACGCCGCCCGCGCCCACATCTCCACGTCCGCACAATAGACTTCAGCATTTTCATCGCGTACATCGCAGATGGTCTTTTTCCAGTCTGTTTTTGCAATCACCGGCTGGCCGGTTGTGGATTTGATTTTGAACTGGCGTTTGCCGCTGTCCAGCGCTTCGCGGCTTTCCTGGCGCGCAAGCGCCGGAGATTTGCCTTCAATCAAAAACTCGCGCAGCAAGCTGCGTTCGAACAGCCAACCTTCCCTGGTCAAGCGGCTGGAATGCTGAACCATGTAAGCGGCAACGGTCAGATTGTGAACGAAGCCATAGCCACCTGGGTCAGAGAATTCGAGCGCCAGGAATTCATCGAAACGGGATTGGCACAAGGCGTCAGGCGCGCCGCATTCGGGGCAGGGATGCATACGGGGACTTATATCACACGCCCCCAAGCCGGTCAAATGTGTGCTTCTCGCCGAAAAAGTTCCGGAAAACGTTGCAGCCATCGCCTTGACGATGGCTGCAACGGATAGTGCCTCGGCATCTGCGGATAATTCGCGCAGCGTCTTTGGTCGGTGCTTTCTTGAATTGGCGCGTTTGCCCTTACCCAACATATCTCCCAGAGGGAGAGTTTTTTCTTTTTTACAGTTCCAATTCAGGCAACTTATCCATACCGGCTTCTCGGGCCAGTCGTGAAATCATCGCATTCAGTTCCTGCTCCTGTTCGGGCATAGATGGCCGCTGGTAGGCGGCGAGAATCTTTTGGGTCTCGGCTTTAGCGCGCTGCCAGGTATTTGGGCTGCCGTTGTCTTGCCAGGCGCGGATGGAGCCTCGGTCAATGACTTTCGACGGCAGGTATTGTTCCTTCGAGAACAAGGCGCGGGTCTCTTTCTTCTTGAGGAAGTCGGCTTTGAAGTCAATCCCGGTAAACATCTCAATTGCCAGCGAGTTTGTCAGCGCATCCACGCCGCGTGTCATGCGTTTGGCCATGCCAATCGCCTCGGCATCCATAACCAGCTTCTCGGGGCTGATGCAGGCCAGAAAATCGAGCATACCCGCGCCGGAAATCATGTTAATTCCAGCCAGCGCGCCAATCATGGCCGAGACGCCGCTTTCCAGGCCGCCCTGATAATCAGCGATTTTGCCGTCGGTGGCGCCGAGGTAGGTATGGGTTGGGATGCCGAGCGATTTTCCCACCTGGGCATAGCAGGCGTCAATCATAGCCGTTTCGACCGCGCCCATGGGGGTTGTGCCCTGGCGCATGTCAAAAATGGCTGGCGCTCCGCCCCATACAATTGGGGCGCCGGGTTTCGCAAGTTGGTGTATGACGATGCCAGAGAGACATTCGGCAGCATGTTGGACGACCGAGCCGAGAATCGTGACCGGTGAACCGGCCCCAGCCAGCGGCATGGAAACCATTTCAGCGGGCACTCCGGCCCGGGCCAGGTCAATCAGGTTCTGCGCGCCAAACTTGCTCCAAATGAGTGGCGGGGTTGGGCAGACATCGAAAACAGCCAGCGGCTTTGCTGCCAGGGTTTCGCGGTCTCCGGCGTAAATCGCCAGCATGTCAATCATCGCCTGGTTGGTTTTGACCGAAAATGCGCCGGTGACAATCGGTTTGTTGGTGTAAAGCAAAACAAGGTACAACCGATACAGGTCGCCGATGCTTTTAGCAACTTCGTTGCAGACGACTGAGGTCGAAACCGCGTCGTAGGCAGGCAAACTCTCGGCCACTTTTAGCACGCGGACGAGGTGGGGAGTCTCTGATGGGATGTGCTCCAGCGTATCGGGGTCGAGGTAATGCACGCCTGAAGAACCAGGGTCGAAGTGGACGGAATCACCGCCATAACGAACAGACGGCTTGCCATCACGGGTATAGAGGAAAAACTCATTCGGCACGGTGGCAACAGACTCTCGGACGATTTTCTCCGATAGTTTGACCACTTCCGCTGTCTCGTCCACATCTGCGCCTGCGGCGGCCAGCAATTGGCGGGCTTCGGGTAACTGCACTTTTACGCCGGTTTCGCGCAAGAGCTGAAAGGCCTCGTCGAGAATGCGGTTGACGAGTTCAGGTTTGAGTAGTTTGAAATCGGGTTTCATACTAGACCTTTTTAGGGACACGGATTACACGGAATAACGCGGAATTTTTAGGATTAAAGTGCTCTATCTGGGCAAATCTGCGTCATCCGTGTACAGTTTTTTTATTTTTCTTCGGCTGAGATAATTCTCTCGAATTCGCGCGCAATTGCCGGGTTGAGCGAGTCGGGCTGATGGGTTTCCACCAGTTTACGGGCTTTTTCGCGCGCCCAATCACGAGGGCCGTCTTGTTTCTCTTCCCAGATGTTGTATGGCCGCCGGTCAAGATAATTTGGGACGAAAATCTCGCGCATGTGGGCGCGGGTGTGCTTTTGGGTTAAGAAATTGCCGCCTGGGCCGACTGCCTTAATCGCTTCAAGGGCCAGTGTCTCGTCGTTGACTTCGATTCCGGCCAGCGTGCGGCGCACAATTTCGTAAATTTCGCAGTCCATCAACATTTGTTCATAAGACCAGATGCGGCTGCCGTGCAGGAATCCGACGCCCAGAAGCATATCTGACACCGCAATCGAGGCCATGAAGGTAGACAGGCTATTTTCTATTCCGGCCTGCCAGTTTGGCTCTTTAGCGCCAGTGGCAAATGACCCCATCGAAATGGGGATGTTGTAGAAATCGGCCAAAATGCTGTTGGCCGCGCCAAATAAGAAGTCCTCGGGGCCGCCGCCGGTGTATGCGCCATTGCGAAGGTCTGAGGCGGTTTGCGCGGCGGCGTAAAAGACCGGCGCCCCGGGGTAAGCCAGTTGAATGAGCGCCGTTCCGGCCACCACTTCAGCGTTGCCGACCACCAGGTTCCCGGCCAGGGTGGCAGGGCCGGTTGTCAGGCAGGCTGCCATCGTCATAAAACCGACCGGTAAACCGGCTTCAGCGCCAATCAGGGCTGCATCCAGGCTGCCGCCATCATGCCCAAGCGGGGGAGCGGTGCATTGCATCAGCGAAAGCACAGGCCGCTTGCGCAGGGCTTCTTTGCTTCCGGCTACAGCGGTCGCCATTTCAACGGCGGCCTTGGCTTCGGCCACGTTGTAAATGCTTTCGGTTTGGACGTGCTTGGTAGAATTGCGCCATACGGCGGCAATTTCGTGCAAGCCGCGCGTGTGGGCGGGCTTATCTTGGGCAGAAAGCGCCACCCAGTGGAAGCCGACCTCGGGAAGCGCATCGGCCACGCGGGCAATTTCCTCCACATCCTGTAACTTGGAGCGCCGCCGCTCGTTGGTATACAGGTCAATGATTTCCACGCCACAGCCGTCTGTTGCTACCCAAACGTGTTTGCCATCCAGGGGCAGGTCTTGCTTTTCATCGCGGGCGGCCAGGCTGTAGCCGGACGGAGCTTTCTTGAGCGCAGATTCAATCAAATGAGCGGGTGCTTTAACGATGCCTGTTTTGGCATCCACTTGCGCCCCGTGCGAGGCCCAGATCTCCTGCGCTCGCTGCGAGGGGAAGCGAATCCCCGCCGTTTCGATGACATCGAGCGTGGCTTCGTGTAGTTTTCGGATATCATCCGGGCTGAACAAGTTCAGGCTGAGTTTGGGACAGTTCTCCTTGATAATCACTCCCATATCAGCCTCCTATGCCGCGCCCATCAGGTTCTTAGCGACTGCGACCGCGCCGACCGCGTCTTCACTGTACCCGTGCGCGCCAATCTCTTTGGACCAACTCTGGGTGACAGGCGCGCCGCCGACCATCACTTTTGTCGTCATGTTGTTATCTTGCAGAGCTTCAATGACATCTTTCTGGCGTACCATGGTTGTCGTCAACAAGGCGCTTATTCCAATAATGTCGGCGTTGACTTCGCGGGCTTTCTCGACAAAAGTCATAATCGGCACATCCACGCCCAAATCGTAGACCTGGAAGCCGCTGGCTGAAAGCATTGTGGCGACGAGCGTCTTGCCAATTTCGTGAATATCGCCCTCAATCGTGCCGATGACGACCTTCCCCAAAATTTGGCGCTCGGTGCCGCGCTTGGCAAATTCTGGCTCCAGCATGGCAACGGCAGCCTTCATTGCTTCGCCGGCCACCACCAATTCGGGCAGGAACATCTCGCCCAGGCCAAACTGCTCACCGACGTAATTCACGCCAGGCACAAAACCTTCGTTGAGAGCCATAACCGGGTCAATTCCCTGGTCAATGGCCTGCTGGGCTAGTTCGGCAGCCAGGTCTGGGTCGCCATCAATGATGCACTGGCGCATGGCGTCAAATAATTCTTTAGACATAACTCCTCCGGGAAATAGTGATTGATTGAACAACAAACGGGCTGGTTAAATTTTAGCGCGATTCGTTGTTTGGGTCAATCAAAACGGTGTAATCCTGAAAATATGACATCCATCACTACGAATATCGTTATAATAGATATTCGATACTCGATGTTCGTCGAGTATCGAATATCGAATAACGAGGTTTCTATGGATGAACTTGACCGCCGCCTGCTCCAACTGCTTCAAGAAGATGGCCGCGCTCCCTTTACCCAACTGGCAAAAAAAATCGGCCTGTCTGAAACAGCCGTCCGTTTTCGATACAAGAACCTGGTTGAACAGGGTGTTGCGCGGACGGTCTCCATCGTTGACCCCTACGCCTTAGATTTCCAGGCCCCAGCCCTGATTAATATCGCCGTTGAGCCGGGTAAATTGGAGACGGTTGCCAGGCAGGTTGCCGATTTACCCGAAACGGCCTACCTGGTCGTCACTCTTGGTCCTTATGATTTACTGGCCGAAGTCTATTGCCGCAATCTGAAACATCTCACCGAACTGGTCACGCAGCGTCTCCAGACCATTCCTGGCGTGCGCAGCACCGAAACCTCGATGGTGGCCCAGGTTTACAAACTCAGTTATCGCTGGTCACCTTCGCCAGACGAACAATAACTTTTGAAACCGCGCGCGAACGACTATAGCAGTTTTGGCTGTTCCTTCTCGGCAGGTTTCTCGGCTCCATTGCCATTTGCTCCTACCGCTTTCAAATCGGCATTGGCGATGCGCGCAATCGCGGCCACGCTGTCGCCGGCCTGCGGCTTCATCAGGCGCACCCCGCGTGTAGCACGGCTGGCTTCCTTAATCTCCTTCACCTTCAGGCGTAAGACGATGCCATTGGTCGAAATGACGGTAATATCATCGGCGGGCTGCACAACCCGCGCCGAGGCGATTTTCCCAATTTTATCCAGCGATTTTTGGTCTATGGTGGTTACGCCGCCTGTGGCGCGGCTGCGCGCCGGATAGTCTTTGAGCGGCGTGCGCTTCCCATAGCCTTCGTCGGTGACAACCAGCAGCGAACCGCCCGGCTCGACGATTTCCATGCTGGTTACTTTATCGCCCTTGCCCAGGCGAATGCCCTGCACCCCGGCAGCGGCGCGCCCCATTGAACGAACTTCCTCTTCAGCAAAACGAAGCGCCTGCCCGCCGCTGGTGACGAGTAAGATTTCATCTTTCCCGTTTGTCAGGCGCGCCCAGCCCAGTTCATCGCCATTTTCGAGCGTCATCGCAATCAGCCCAGAGGGGCGCACAGCGGCGAATTCTTCCAAATCGACTCGTTTGATTTTCCCAGCAGTAGTGACGAGAACGCAGTAGCCGTGCGAACCAAAATCGGCCACCGAGAGCGCAGCGGTGATTTTTTCATTCGCTTCGAGCGAGAGAACATTGTAGATGGAGATGCCCTTCCCGGTGCGGTCGGCGTCGGGGATTTGGTAGACCTTCTCGCTGTAAACTTTGCCTTTCGACGAGAAAAACAGCACTGCATGGAGCGTGCGCGCTGGGAAAATGAACTGGATTTCATCTTCTTCTTTTGTGGTATGCCCCGTTACGCCCTTTCCGCCGATTCCTTGCGATTTATAGGCGGCGGCGCTGGTGCGTTTAATGTAGCCGCGCCCGGTCAGGGTAATTAACACGGCTTCATCTTGCACCAGGTCTTCTTCGCGCAGTTCCTCTTTCGCTTCTCCGGCGATGCGCGTGCGGCGCTCGTCGCCGTATTTTTCAGCGATTTCCTGCATATCGGCCTGGATGATTGCCAGGATTTTCTTGGGGTGGGCGAGCAGGTCTTCGAGGTAGACAATTTGTTCTCGTACCTGTTTGGCTTCTTCCTCGATTTTCCAGCGTTCGAGCGCGGCCAGGCGGCGCAGTTGCATATCGAGAATGGCCTGGGCCTGAATTTCGGTTAACTTGAATCGGCTGACCAGATTCTCTTTGGCGTCATCTGCGTCATCGGCTCGGCGGATGGTCTGGATGACCTCGTCGAGATTGGCGAGCGCAATCAGCAGGCCATTCAGGATGTGGGCGCGGGCGCGGGCTTTATCCAGTTCAAATTGCGAGCGGCGGGTGATGACTTCCAGCCGGTGGTTGATGAAAATGTGCAGGGCGCGTTTCAGCGTTAGGGTACGCGGTTCGCCATCCACGAGGGCCAGGATTTGCACGCCAAAGGTTGATTGGAGCGCGGTATATTTGTAGAGTTGGTTGAGCACCTTTTTGGGCTGCGCGCCGCGTTTCAGTTCGATGACGATGCTCATGCCGCGCTGGTCGCTCTCATCGCGCAGGTCCGAAATCTGGTCAATTTTGTCCTCGCGCGCCAGTTCAGCAATCCGCTCTAGCATGCTGGTTTTGTTCACCTGGTAGGGGATTTCGGTGATGACAATTTTGTGCCGCCCGTTCTTCATCTCTTCGATGGCGGCCATTCCGCGCAATACCAATCGCCCCTTGCCAGTGGTGTAAGCGTGGAGAATGCCCTCGCGTCCGATGATGATGCCGCCAGTGGGGAAATCGGGGCCGCTGATGAATTCCATCAGTTTTTCGACCTGGATATCCTCGATATTTTCGTAATTCTCAATCAAAAACGAGATGGCAGCGGCCAATTCCCGCAGGTTGTGGGGCGGGATGTTGGTTGCCATGCCGACGGCGATGCCCGATGAGCCATTGAGCAGCAGGTTGGGCAGACGCGAGGGTAAAACGAGCGGTTCTTGCAGCGAGTCATCGAAGTTGGGGCCGAAGTTGACGGTGTTTTTCTCAATGTCGGCCAGCATTTCTTCGGACATGCGGTTAAGCCGGGCTTCGGTGTAACGCATGGCGGCGGGCGCATCACCATCAATGGAGCCGAAGTTGCCCTGACCGTTTACCAGCAGGTAGCGCATCGAGAAATCTTGCGCCATGCGCGCCATCGATTCGTAGACCGCCGAATCGCCGTGCGGGTGATACTTGCCCAGCACTTCGCCGACGATACGCGCCGATTTTTTGTAGGAACTGTTGGCCCGGATGCCCATATCGTGCATGGCGTATAAAATGCGGCGGTGGACGGGTTTCAGCCCGTCGCGGGCATCGGGCAGGGCGCGCGCCACGATGACGCTCATGGCGTAATCGAGATAGGCTTCGCGCATTTGTGAATCAATATCTACATGTTGAATCGTGCCAATTTCCATGAAAACCTCGAATAACTCGTAAAAATACGCAATACGGTCTCCCGTATTGCGTACGGTATGTGCGTATCGAAAGCCCCCCAATTATACCAAACGTCTTGCCAAAGCCATGCGAGGTTTGATATGATGAAGTGACCCATCCTTTAATCTTTCTATGCATCAACAGGGAGATGTCATGAGAAAATTCAAACTTGTATTTCTAGGAGTTGCGCTGCTGTTGGTTTCTATGGCTTGCGTGGTGACAATCCCTGTACCTGGCCGCGCAAACCTGCCTGCTTCTACCCCTTTCGATACCCCTACCCTGACCAGCACCTCAACTTCTACGCCCGAGCCGAGCATCACTCCGGTGCCCCCGCCTACCCGCCGCGCCGCTGTGACCGAGTTGGTGTTCGCCTTTCCGACCATCACCTTGCTGCCACCTATTCCTACGATGACTTTACCCAATCTGATGGAGACTCTTGCCAGCGGCGCTTCTCCCACCCTTACCAGCACGATTGATATTGCCAAAATTAAAACGCCCACGCCCGAGCGGTTAAAGTGCCGGGTCGAGCTTGTCAAGCCCGCCATTGGGGAAGATTTCAGGCCGGGAACAGAGTTTGAAGTTGCGTGGCGCATCTATAACGACGGCGGAAAAATATGGATTGAAAGCGAATTTTATTTTGACTTCCTCAGTGGCGACCAGATGCACAACCCTGGCTATGGGCCACGATACGTCACTTATGCGATTTTTCCCGGTGACCGGTTTCGCCTGAATTTGCGCATGATTGCGCCTAAAACGCCAGGCCGTTACTCGGCCAACTGGGGGCTGTGGCATGTGGATAGAAATGAACCGTTTTGTACCTTCTCGGTTGTGATTGACGTGAAATAAGTGCTTGCCCGCCCTATATAACTGTGATAAAATCTGCCGCGCATAGTTCGGGGCGTGGCTCAGACCGGTAGAGCGCACGGTTCGGGTCCGTGAGGTCCGCGGTTCAAATCCGCGCGCCCCGACAATCACCGCAGGGATTGCCCTGTACTGTAAAACGCTTGGGCAAATCCCCGGCGTTTTGCGTTTTTATCTATGGCTGCCCTCCCCACCTTCCTCCCCCTCCCCGAAGCCGCCCGCAAATACGGGCTGGACGAGGCGCGGATTCGCGCCTTAGTCGAAAGTGGTACAATTAAAGCCGCTATGATTGGTGAAACCATTGTCGTCCAGGAATCCG
>CAYLZI010000095.1:0-12095 GCA_964388215.1 uncultured Anaerolinea sp. | reverse complement strand
GTTTGAAAAACTCATGCGGCAATACATCCACAGCCAGGAACAGGTTGCCGTTGGGTCCGCCGTTCGCGCCGGGCTGGCCCTCGCCGGGCAGGCGAATCTGCATCCCGTTATCCACGCCAGGCGGGATGGTCACTTTTTTGTTGACCTTTTTGCGCTCCAGTCCCTTCCCGGCGCAGGTGTGACAAATCTTTTCGATGACCTGGCCGCGCCCCTGGCATTTTGGGCAGGTTACGGTTTCGACCATCTGGACGATGAAGGTTTGCCGCACCTGGCGCACTTCGCCGCGCCCGCCGCAGGTGGCACAGGTGGAGACGCTGCTGCCCGGCTCCGCGCCGTTGCCTCGGCAGGTGGAGCAGGTTTCATCGCGCTCGAAGCTGACTTCTTTGTCCACACCGAAGATGGCTTCTTCAAAGGTCAACTGCGCCGACATTTGCAAATCGCGCCCGCGCCGGGGAGCGTTGCGGCGCGCGCTGCGTCCGCCGCCGAAGCCGAAGAGTTCCTCGAAAATATCTTCAAAGTGGACGCTGAAATCGGGCGCGCCGCCCATGTCGCCCAACCCGGCGCGGCCAAAACGGTCATAGCGGGTGCGTTTATCGGCATCCGAAAGCACGCCATAAGCCTCGTTGATTTCTTTGAACTTTTCCTCTGCATTCGTTTCTTTGCTCACGTCGGGGTGGTACTGGCGCGCCAGTTTGCGAAATGCCGATTTGATTTCGTCTGGCGTGGCCGCGCGCGGCACGCCCAGGATTTCGTAGTAATCGCGGTTGGTTGTCATAAGTTATTCATCTTTTAGCTTTTTTCCAAGCATTCCTGATTGAGTCGGCATCGGGCCGCCAAGCCTGGCAAGGATTTCCAGGTTCAGTTCCAGAGCTTCCACGGCAGGTCGGATAGATTTAGGGTCATTGGTCGTGAGCATGGCGCGTGTGTCGAAAGCGGCTTTTTCTACATCGGTAATTGCGCCATCTGGGATGTTATTTGTTGAGAGAATGACAGCCCGTTCGGCGCGGTAGAGCGCAGAATCGGCGCGGTTGCGCAACTCGAGCAGTTCACGGTTGCGGCAGTCTTCGTCGGCGTGCGCTTTGGCGTCTTTGCGCATTTGCTCAATTTCTTCCGCACCCAGGCCAGAGGAGGCTGCGATGGTGATGTTGTGCGAGCGTCCGGTTGATTTATCGAAGGCGGAGACTTTCAGGATGCCGTTGGCGTCGAGGTCGAAGGTCACTTCAATTTGCGGCACACCGCGCGGGGCGGGTGGAATGCCATCCAGAATAAATTTGCCGAGTGACTTGTTATCGGCCACCATGGGGCGTTCACCTTGCAGGATGTGAATCTCTACCGAGGTCTGGTTATCGGTGGCAGTGGAGAAAACCTGCACGCGGCGGGTGGGAATGGCGGTGTTGCGCGGGATGATGGGCGTTGCCACGTCGCCCAGGGTTTCAATCGATAGCGTGAGGGGTGTGACATCAAGCAGCAGGATGTCTTTCATCTCGCCGCCCAGCACCGCTGCCTGGATGGCTGCGCCGACTGCCACGACTTCATCAGGATTGACGCCGATATGAGGCTCCCTGCCGAAGAAATTGCGCACGGCCTCGCGGATGGCGGGCATGCGGGTCATGCCGCCTACCAGGACGACTTCGTGAACCTGCTGGGGGGTCAGACCTGCATCCTTGAGGGCCTGGCGGACCGGTTCGAGGGTGCGTTCCACCAAATCAGCGGTCAATTGCTCGAATTTGGCGCGGGTCAGTGAAACGGACAGGTGTTTGGGTCCGCTGGCATCCGCTGTGATGTAAGGCAGGTTGATTTCGGCGCGCGGGGCGGCGGTGAGTTCGATTTTGGCGCGCTCGGCGGCTTCTTTCAGCCGTTGGACAGCCTGTTTATCGCGCCGCAGGTCGAGCGCGTTCTCACGGATAAATTCTTGAATGAGGAAATCCATGATGCGCTGGTCGAAGTCGTCGCCGCCTAAAAAGGTGTCGCCGCTGGTGGCGCGCACTTCGAATACGCCGTCACCAACTTCCAGTATGGAGACATCGAAGGTGCCGCCGCCCAGGTCGTAGACCGCAATTAATTCATTTTTCTTTTTATCAAGCCCGTATGCCAGCGAGGAAGCAGTTGGTTCATTGACGATTCGGACGACCTCCAGCCCGGCGATTTTCCCGGCGTCTTTGGTGGCGCTGCGCTGCGCGTCGTTAAAGTAGGCCGGAACGGTGATGACAGCCTGGCTGACCGGTTGACGCAGGTAGGCCTCGGCGTCAGTCTTGATTTTTGTCAATATCATGGCCGAGATTTCAGGCGGGGCGTACTCTTTTTCGGCCATCACTACCCGCGCGTCGCCATTTTCTGCTGCTGTGACTTTGTATGGAATGCGCGAAAGGGTGCGCTGCATAAGCGGGTCATCCAGTTTACGCCCCATAAAGCGTTTGACCGAGGAAACCGTGCCTTGCGGGTTGATGACCGCCTGATTGCGGGCTGCGCGCCCCACCAGCCGCTCACCGTTTTTGTTGATGGCGACCGCTGACGGAACCAGACGTTCGCCCTCCGCAGAGGGGATGACGACCGGTTCATTTCCAATCATGATTGCGCAAACCGAGTTGGTTGTACCGAGGTCAATGCCGATGATTTTTGACATCTCTGCTCCTGGTATGTTTGATGCGCGCGGCGAGATGGGTTATTGGGCAACTTTGACGAGCGCCGGGCGCAATACCCTTTCCCCGTGTGTGTATCCTTGGCGCAAGACGGCGGCGACTGCCCCCGATTCATGCGTTTCGCTGGGTTCTTGCATAATGGCTTCGTGCAGGTTGGGGTCGAAAGGCGTTCCTTCCGCATCCATGCGCGCGATACCTTCCTTTTCTAGAATGGATTGGAATTTACGATAGACAAGTTCCACGCCGTTGGCCCAGGGTTCATCCGTCGGGCGGTTGGCCAGCGCAAGCTCCAGGTCATCTAGCACGGGCAGCAGTTTTTTGATGGTCTCGCCGGTGGTCGATTGCCTCATCTGTTCTCGTTCTTGCTCTGCCCGGCGGCGATAATTGACAAAATCGGCGCGTTCACGCTGCAGGGCATCAAGGTATTCCTGGGCCTTGGCCTGTGCCTCGGCCAGTTGCATTTTCAGGACTTCAATTTGGTTTTCGATGTCCGATTCTTGATTTTCAGGATCGGAGTGTTCCTGTTTACGTTTGGTCATCGGTTGGTTCTCCTGCAAAGGTGTCGTTCACTAAATCGCTCAGTAAACCGGCGATATAACGCACGGTTGGAATGGTACGGTTGTAAGACATGCGCATTGGGCCGAGAACGCCCAGCGTGCCGGTCACAACGCCAGGGACGCCATAGCGCGCCAGCACCATCGAACATTGGCGCAGTTCTTCCCAGGCGCCCTCGCCGCCGATGATGACCTGTACCCCACCCACGCCGCTGCTCAAGACGGTGCGAGAGAGCAGTTCATGAAGCAGGTTGCGCTCCTCGAACAGACGCAGAGCGCGGCGGGCTTCGTCAGATGCGTTGAATTCTGGTTCGGCCAGCACGTTGGTCAGGCCATCGTAATACAGTTCACCGGCCACGCGCTCTCGGCTGCGGCGTATATCTTGCGCAATCAGGGTCGCAATGTCGTTTTCCAGGGCATCGGCGCGGGCAGGCTGGGCGAGAATCTCATCAACGGCCCGGCCCTCGAAAACCTGGTTGAGCCGCGTGGCGGTTGCGGATAGTCGCTCTTGCGTGACCGGCTCGGCCAAGGTCAAGATTTGTTGGTTAACCTCGCCGCCGACCATCACCAGCACCATCAGCACCTGCCGTCCCTGGGTAGAAATCAGTTCGACGTGCTTGAAACGCGATTTTTCGGCGTGCGGCGCGGTGATGAGTGAAACAGCCTGTGATTGGTGCGCCAGAACTGAGACGGCCAGGGTCATCCATTGTTCGATTTCAGGCCGCGCCTGGTGAAACTGGTGGCTGATGGTGTTCTGGATGTTTTCAGGCAGTTCGGGGTGCATCATGTGACCCACGAAGTAGCGGTAGCCATCCTCGGTGGGGACGCGCCCGGCGGATGTATGTGGCTGGCGCAGGTAGCCCATCTCGGTCAGCGCCACCATTTCATTGCGGATGGTGGCTGAACTCAAGTCGAGGTGATAACGTTCGACCAGGCGCTGTGAACCGACTGGTTGGGCAGCATCTATGTAGTCGCGCACTACCAGCATAAGAATGGTTTTTTGGCGTTCGCTCAGGTCAGGCATTCGTCATTATCAAAAATTTAGCACTCGAGTTGAATGAGTGCTAAAAAGGCAAAATTAATCATAACATGTGGGTATATGCGCGTCAATGTGAAGAATGAAAATGACAGATTTAATTAACAAATGATTAACACCCGTTATAATTGACGCATGTCTAAACCGTTGCGCTATACGCTGGCGATGGTTATCCTGGCTGGTTCGTTGTTTCTGCTTGTTTGGGCCTTTTGGCCGGGCGAGCGGGTTGTCCGCCGCCGGTATATTCAGCCGACCGAGATGCAGTTGCCCACGCCGGGCGGTTCGCTCTTGCTGCAACGTGACCTGGCCTGGGCAAACCAGCCGCTTGAAATGGCCTGCCCAACCCGTGTGGCAGACCATTTTGCTTTAATTTTGTGAATCGAAAAGGAAAATTCAGGTTGACCACTCTCTTTTTTGCGACCGATATTCATGGTTCTGATATTTGTTGGAATAAGTTCTTAAATGCGGGGAAATTTTACGGGGCAGGAGTGCTCATCCTGGGCGGCGACATGACTGGCAAGGCGGTCGTGCCGTTCCTCGATTTGGGCGGGGGAAAGTATAAAGTCACGCTGCTGCAGCAGGATTTTGACATTGAAGGTGACGCGGAATATCAGGAAATGGTCAAGCGCGTGCGCAGCCGTGGCTATTACCCGTACCGCACCACGCCCGACGAACTGGAAGAACTTTCCCAAACTCCCGACAAAGTCCACGATATTTTCATCCGCGAGGTGCTGCGGGTGTTTGAGCAATGGATGGAGATTGCCGCCCGCAAGCTGGCCGGGACGGGCATCCGCGTATACGTTTCTCCCGGTAACGATGACCAGTTCGAGGTGGATGAGATGATTCGCCAATCGCTGGTCATCACCCTGGCGGAGGGCAAGGTCATCCAGCTTGATTCCAACATCGAGATGATTTCATCCGGCTGGAGCAATCGCACGCCCTGGAACACTTACCGCGAGGAAGATGAGCCTGACCTGGCGCGGCGGTACGAAGCGATGATTGCGGGGTTAAAGAATCCGAAGCAGGCAGTTTTTAATATTCACGTTCCGCCCTACAAATCGAATCTCGACGAAGCCCCCGAACTGGACGAAAACCTGCGCCCCAAATATGCTGGAAATGCGCTCAAACCGGTTGGTTCGAGCGCCTTACGCGCGGCCATTGAAAAACACCAGCCCCTGTTGGGTTTACACGGTCACATCCACGAGGGGCGCGGCCATAGCCGCATCGGTAAGACCTTGTGCATCAACCCAGGCTCACTTTATGAGCAGGGCGTTTTACAGGGCGCGTTGGTCAAATTGGGCAAGAACAAGATAGAGAGTTATGTGTTAACGCAAGGCTAGGACAGTCATCAGTAATCAGTGTTCAGTTACCAGTTTTTACTGACCACTGATTACTGATGACTGATTACTGAACCTCCAAAGGAGTTGAATCATGTCCGACCTTTTCATTCGTAAGGCCACCGGCCTGGTTCGTTCGTGGTCTGTCTTCGACGCATTCGTGTACGCGTTTTTTTCCATCAATCTGGTGACATTGGGCTTGTATATTTTCAGCCAGATGTACTATTTTGAAGGCGGGTTGATTGGCGCATTGTTGATGAGCGCGCTTTTTATCCTGTTCGAGGTGGTTATTTATGCCGGGTTGATTGCCGTCATGCCGCGCTCTGGCGGCGATTACGTCTGGCAAAGCCGAATCCTCGGTGGCGGGATTGGCTTCATCCTGGCCGTCACCGGTTGGTGGTTCATCTTGTGGCTGTGGGTTCCGCTGTATGCTGATATGTTGCGTCATATCTTCATTACCCCTATGTTGGCCCTGCTCGGCGCGCGCGAGGCCGCTTTGTGGTTCAGCCAGACCAGTCACGGCTTGTTCATTACTACCCTGATTACCCTGGCAATTGTCACCTTCTACATCCTGCTCGGCATGAAGCGCTATGCCCGCATTCAGAAAATTTGTTTCTTCGGCGGCATTCTCGGCCTGTTGATTGTCATAGCCATGTTGCTGGGTGGTTCGCCCGAATCTTTCCAGGCTGGGTTAGAGAGCAATTCCGCTGCCCTATTTGGCACTGAAGCGGGAATATACAACGCCACAGCCGCCGCCGGGCAAGAAGCAGGTTCCGCGCTTGGCCTAACCGGCGGCTCTTTTGGGGCATTATTGCTCACCCTTCCCTACATCGTCTTCTTCAACCTGTACCCCAACTGGGGCGCGACTCTCTACGGCGAAGTGCGCGGCGCAACGGATTTCAAGCGCAACTTTGCCGGTATGGCCTCGGCCCTGGTCGTCACCACCATTCTGGGCATATTCACCCTGCTGGCAATTGCCCATACCATCGGCTGGGATTTCTACATGCAAGCCAACGGCGCATGGTGGAACTATGCCTGGGGACTCACCGAAGTCGTGCCGCCCCTGCCAGTCTGGCCTTACCCGGCCCTGTTGGCCGCCTTCCTGACCGACAGCCGCGCCCTGCAACTGCTGGTCATCGTGTTGATGAGCCTGTGGTGGTTCGGCTGGAGCGGCACAGTCTTTCTGTCCTCCACCCGTGTTGTGTTTGCCGCCGCCTTCGACCGCCTGCTGCCCGAAAAAGTCGCCGAGGTTGAGGAGCGCACTGGCACCCCGGTCATCGCCCTGCTCTTAATGGTTATCCCCTCCATCATCGTCTCTGCGCTGTTCGCGTATGACATTCTGGGCTTCAAATCACTCACCCTGGCCGCCGCCCTGGTCATCGCCGTTACCTACCTCGGCACCACCATCGCCGCCATCCTGCTGCCCTATCGCAAACCCGAAATGTACAACGCCTCGCCGATTGCCGGATATAAAATTTTCGGCATTCCACTCATCACGGTTGCGGGCGTCATATTCGGCGGATTCTTGCTTTTCCTGCTTTACCAGTGGCTGTTCGACCCTAACGCCCTGTATGGCATTGGCTACAGCATCAACCCAGATGGCTACAAAAACGGCACATCGCTGGTCTTCATGGGCGTTCTCTACGGCATTGCTGCTGCCATTTACTTCGGCTTCAAGGCCTACCGCAAACGCACCGGCATCGACCTCGATAAAGTTCACGCCGAAATCCCATCTGAATAAACAGGGAGTCCAATGACTCCTGATATTGGGCTAAAAAACCATCATCTGAATCAACAGGGAGTCCAATATCGGGAGATATTGGACTAAAAAACCATCGAAAAGAGTCAAAAGTCAGGAGACTTTTGACTCCCCGTCATAGGAGTTTTATGCAGCCAACCCCAACTGAAATCGCACTCGAAATGAACCGACTGGTCGAAGCAGCCCGCCATGACCAGATTCACCTGCGCGCCATTGGCGGGTTAGCAGTGCATTATCACAGCCCCCTGCGCCAGCAGACCTTCCAGCGCGAATATGCCGATATTGACTTCGTCGTTCACAAACACGCGCGCCGCAAACTGGATGACTTTTTCCGGCGCATGGGCTACCTGCCCGACCGCAGTTTCAACCTGTTCAACGGCGACAAGCGCCAGATTTTTATTCAGGAAGGCACAGGCCGCCGCATCGATGTCTTTGTGGGCGATTTCGAAATGTGCCATAAACTGCCGCTCAAAGACCGCCTGCAAGTTCACCCCGTCACCGTGCCGCTGGCCGAACTGTTTCTCTCCAAGGCCCAAATCATCGAACTCAACCGCAAAGACGCGCTTGATTTGGTGGCATTATTGCTCGATAATGAAACCGGGCGCGGCGACGACAAAATCAACGTTGAGCGCATTTGCCGCCTGTGCCTGCGCGATTGGGGTCTGTTCAAAACCACCTCCATCAACCTGAAACGGGTTGAGGAACTGGTCAATTCTGACGACATCAACCTGACCACCCCTGAACGTGAAATCGTTCTGCTGCGTATCGAAGAAATCCGCAAAGCGTTAATACTCATGAAAAAAAACATCCTGTGGCTGGCGCGCGACCGCGTCGGCACGCGCCTTCGCTGGTATGCGGAAGTGGAGGAAGTGGAGCGGTAGATGAATATCCCGCCCCGCCGCTTTTTCCCATTTCTCCTGTTTTTCCTGGCACTGATGGCTGCCCAACTGGCCTGCGGCGCCGGCGCTGTTACCCCCGCGCCGGTTCCGACCCAGCCAGCCAGCCCCACCCAGGCGGTGGACGCCCCCCGGCAGCCGGCCATCCCCGAAAAACGGGTGCTCTCGCTCGAATACCCCGCCGCTATCCGCGCTGGCGATGCCGACCGGGTTACCTTGACGCTGGCAGTAGATGAGCAGGGCAATCTCACGCCCACCGCGCAGGTCGGCGGTAACATTATTAAGGGTGACATCATCGAAATTCCAAACGTTTACGCGACCCACAACCTGATGGCCGAAGCCCGGCTGGATATGGCCGGGATGCAGGTGCAGCCCGCTGAAACCGTCAGCGAGACCATGCTGCCGGGTCAGAAGGTGGTCTTTTTCTGGAGCATCCGCCCGCAGGAAGTTGGCAGCTATAAAGGCACGGTCTGGTTCTACCTGCGCTTTATCCCAAAAGACGGGAGTCCCGATTCTCGGCAGGCGCTTTCAGCTCAGCTTATTGAAATCGACGCGGTGACGTTGTTTGGGCTGAAAGCTGGCCCGGCGCGCTGGCTGGGCATGCTTGGGACGGTGGTCGGCGCGGTGTTGGGCTTCCCTTTCATTGAAGATGCGATTAAGTGGATGATTTTGCGGTTCAAAAAACGCCGCGCCCGCCTCGTTTCCTCCCATTCTCGCTGAACTTTGTTATTCACTCATTACCGTTCGTGATTGTTTTCACGATGTAGATAAGATAATCAAATATGTGACAAATATCACCCCGCTGAGTTACAAGGGTAAGTTTATCGAATAAAACCGCTATGATACAATGACTTAAGTTTGTGACAAAAACCCCAAGCGCGAAGGAGTATCTATGCAGAATCCCTGGATATATATCGGCTTGTTTTTGGTTATCGGAATTGTCGTTCCGGTCGCGCCGCTGATTATTGCCGCGGTGATTGCTCCCAAAAAGCCCAATCCAATCAAACAAAGTACCTATGAATGCGGCATGGAAACCGTCGGCGAGAGTTGGGTGCAGTTCAAGGCGCAGTACTATGTCTTCGCCCTGGCGTTCCTGATTTTCGACGTTGAAACCGTATTCCTGTTCCCCTGGGCGTTGTCTTTGAACATACTGCCGTTCTTTGTAGTGGTAGAGGGGATTATATTCATCCTCATCCTGCTTGTCGGACTGGTCTATCTTTGGCGCAAAGGGATGCTGGAGTGGGTGTAAGCGCATAAGCAGAAATCGAAAGGCTGATTGGATATTTCCTGTCAGCCTTTTATCTGTCTACTAAGGAGTGTCCCATGAGTTTTTGGAATTTTTGGACAGACCCAATCGGGATTGCAGACGCCTGGCTGCGAGGTTTGTTCACTGGCTGGGGGATGCCTGAATTTTGGGCAATCCTGCTGGTAAACCTGATTGGGATTGTGCTGTTGGTTGTCTTTGCCATGGTGCTCGACATTATGCTGGTGTGGGTTGAGCGCAAGGTGGTGGCCCGTTTCCAGGGACGGCTTGGCCCCAACCGGGTTGGTCCGTTTGGCTTGTTCCAGCCCTTCCCGGATATTATCAAACTGGTCATCAAAGAAGACATTACCCCGGCTGGCGCGGACAAGGTGGTCTTCAACATGGCCCCGGTCATTTCGGCCATGTCGGTCATCATCCTGTGGGCGATTTTCCCGCTCGCGGCCCGCGTTTACGGCACCGACTTGAACGTTGGGGTATTGTACCTGATTGCGGCAGGCGCGTTTGGCACGCTTTCCGTGATTATGGCGGGCTGGTCGTCGAACAACAAGTACGCCTTGCTGGGCGCTTTCCGCAGCGTGGCGACGATGATTTCGTTCGAAATTCCACTGGTAGTGACTTTGCTCATCCCGGTTGTCATCACTGGTTCAATGAGTCTGAAAGCCATCAGCGAAGCGCAAATCAACAGCGTGCCATTTTTCCTGATTGCGCCGCTGGCCTTCCTGATTTTCTTAATCAGCGCGATTGCCGAACTGGGCCGCTCGCCCTTCGACTTGAACGAAGGCGAAAGTGAAATCGTCTCCGGCTTCCATATCGAATACTCCGGGATGAAATTCGGCTGGTTCTATGCGGGTGAACTGCTCCACTCGTACACCGTCGGCGGCCTGATGGGCATCCTGTTCTTCGGCGGCTGGGGCTGGTTCGGGTTGGAGAAAGTGCTTCCCTGGCTCGATACGCCATTCTTTGGCGCTATCTCGGTGCTGGGCAAAGCCCTGATTGGCTACTGGATTATCATGTGGATTAAGTACACCGTCCCGCGTATCCGCATCGACCACATGCTGGCCTTCAACTGGAAATTCCTGACGCCATTGGCCTTTGTGCTGTTGATGGTGATGGCCGTCGTCCACTCGCTGTTCAAGGAACAGGTGCTGTGGGTTTATGTCCTGGCGATGTTCCTGGCGAATATTCTGGTGGGCTGGGTTACGCTCGAAATCTTGCGCAACAATGCCCGCAAGCAGCGTGAATCAGTAAAAACGCCCGAGCCTGTGGCGCAACATTAAAATCGGGAGTAACGCTATGCCTGATGCACCTCAAGTGATGTTTTTCCTGAGCGCGGCACTCATCCTGGTTTCGGCGGTGCTGGTTGTCACCGTCCGCAACCTGGTTCATGCGGCGCTGTGGCTCATCGCAACCCTGTTTGGGGTGGCGATGTTGTATGTCCTGCTCGAAGCCGGCTTCCTGGCCGTGGTGCAGGTAGTGGTCTATATTGGCGCGATTGCGATTATGTTTATCTTCGCCGTCATGCTGACTCGCCGCGACCTGCTCAGCAAAACCCAGCAGACCAATCCCAACTGGCCGGTGGCCTTGGGAGTGAGCGCGCTGGCGCTGGTCGGAATCGCCTTCATCATTCGCGGGTTTGTATTTTCGCCCGAACGAACGCCCGCGCCCCTGACGGGCGACACCCTCCAGATGCTGGGGGAAGCACTGACCTCGCCGAACCTGTTTGTCTTGCCGTTCGAAGTGGCTTCGATTCTGCTTCTGGCGGCCCTGGTTGGCTCTGTCTACCTCGCCTGGAACAAGAAGTAGGAGACCGCGCATGATTCCCCTTTCCTGGTATCTCTATCTCTCGGCGGCGCTGTTTGCGGTTGGGCTGTATGGCGTGCTGGCGCGCAAGAACGCCATCGCCATCCTGCTCGGCATCGAACTGATATTGAACGCTGCCAATATCAACCTGGTCGCCTTCTGGCGGTATGGGAATCCATCCATGATGGCCGGACAGGTGTTTGCGATAATCGTCTTCGCTGTGGCTGCGGCGGAAGTGGCGGTGGGTCTTTCCCTGGTCATTTCCATCTACCGCGCCCGCAAGACCGTCATCGCCGACGAACTCGACTTGATGAAGTGGTAGGAGACACGTTATGGCCCCTGAAACTCTCATCTGGCTCATCCCCCTGCCACCCCTGCTGGCATTCTTCCTGATTGTGCTGTTCACTAACAAGAGCAAAGCCCTCAGTCACACGATTGGCGTAGGCGCGGCGGCGCTTTCGTGGCTGGGCAGCATGGTCATTTTCTTCCAGGCGATTGGCGTCGACCATTTTGGCGAGAAAATTTTCAAATCGTCCATCAACTGGCTGCCAACCGGCGCGGATTTCCTAAAAATCGGCGTCCAAATCGACCCACTCAGCGCCACCGTCTTGTTCTTCGTGGCCTGGACAATCTTCATGATTTTCCTGTACAGCGTCGGCTACCACAACTTCGGCCAGCCCAAAGGCGACCACGACCGTCCCGGCCTGCCGCCGCACGGCGCGACTGTGACCGATGAACACGGCCATAAGCATACCGTTCTCTCGGTCGAACCGATGTACAGCCGCTTCTTCGCCTTCCTGGCACTGTTCG
>CAYLZI010000094.1:0-12318 GCA_964388215.1 uncultured Anaerolinea sp. | reverse complement strand
GGTTGGCAAACTCAAGTTTATCTCACGGAGTTCCCTTATCCCGAACTGACGTTATCTATGGGTCAACCCAAAGGGTGGGGCGTTGTTTGGGCATCCGATGCGCCCCTCGGTTAGCGTTTTGCCCGACCCGGTTGATTTGGCGGTTGTCATCGTCCCGGCCACTGCCGCGCCAAATATTCTGCGCCAGGTTGGGCAGCGCGGCATTCGGGCGGTCATCTTAACTTCGGGCGGGTTCAAAAAGACCGGCACGGGATGAACATTGTTGGCGCGCTGATGCTGATTAGCAACTCGGCTTATTTTGGGGACTATCCCTCTGTGGGGGTCAATGCCGCGCATAACAACAAAAGCCCCGTCTAGCACGGGGCTTTTGTTGTTCAGGGCAAAACTTAAGCCAGGCCGATTCTCTTGAGGGACTGCTCCAACGCGTCCACCGTCACCGGTTTGACCAGGAAATCGCGCGCGCCGGCTTTCATGGCTTTGGCCCGGGTTTGCGGCTGGTCATCTGACGTGCAAACTACTACCGGCACGTTTGCCAGGCGCGGTTCGCGGCTGGCAAAACCCAAAATATCGAAACCGGTGACGCCGGGCATATTAATATCCAAAAAAACCACGCCTGGCGTTTCGGCGCGCAAAATTGCCATGGCTGGCCCTGGCCCGTAAGCCGGGCGCGCCTGAAGGCCAATCGCCTTCAAAACCCGCACCAGAGAATCGGCAGTGGAGCGGTTATCGTCAATCACAAGCGCATTAAGCATTTATATTTACCTCCGCGATGAGTGTTCCCATGATGCTGGTATCATATCCGGGAAGCATCTTGACAGCATTTTGGAATAATTGCGATTTGAGCAGCTCAAACAGCGGTTTGAGCAAATCACTTTTGGCGTGAACTTGCGGAATGACCAGGTCGTAGCGTTCATGGAACAGCGGCACAAAATCGAGGTCGAGTGCTTGCGCTGCGGCTGGAATGCCCAGCCCACAATCGGCGCGCCCCGAAGCCACCGCCGCCGCTACACCCAGGTGAGTATACTCTTCATCATCGTAACCGTGAACCTGATTCGGCGCGAGTTTCATCAAATTCAAATGATAATCGAGCAGGACTCTCGTGCCCGCGCCGCGCTGCCGATTAATGAACATGACCTCGTCTCGAACCAGGTCTTGCAAAGAACAGACTCCCTTTGGGTTGCCTCGCCGTACAATTAAACCCTGCTCCCTCCGAACAAATCCTACCAACTTAACCGGCACGCGGGGCAGGTACTGTTCCAGGTAGGGGAGGTTGTATTCGCCCGTTTCCGGGCGCAGCAGGTGCGACCCGGCAATGTGCGCCTCGCCGCGCCGCAGCGCCACCAACCCGCCCTGCGAGCCGACATTGGCCGAAACCAGCCGCCGGTTGTGGCCTGAAAGATGTTGCGCCAGCAAATCGAGAATGACATCGTGCGAGCCGATGCAGAAAATTGTCTGTTCGATTTCACCCGGCGAGCGCATCAGCCGCACACGGACGGTTTCACCCGCCTCCACGCCTTGCGTCCCACGCGGAAGCACCACCAGGCCATCGGCGCGAACCAGCGAGGTGATGACCCCTGCGCCTCGCGCAATAGGCGCGGCCAGGGTTTTTTCTCCCACTTTGCCAACTACAACCCGAATGTAATCGTCATCTCCTGCCGGGGAGGTGGTTTTGCGGGTGATGTTGGCAGAAATAACGGGCGGTTCGGCGGGGCGGCGCCCCAGCCAGCGGGCAATGAGTTCACCGACAAAAATCTCCACCGTCAGCGCGGCAGAGACCGGGTAACCGGGAACGCCAATGATGGGGATTTTCGAAGGGAGATATTCGGTATTCGATATTCGGGGTTCGATATTCGAGGTTTCAGAGCCGAGAGTCGAATTTCGAATATCGAGGTTCGAGTTTTGATTTTCGAGCATTCCCAAAATTACGGGATGCCCAGGCCGGACGGCCACGCCATGCACCAGCAATTCACCGAGTTTTTCTACCACCCGTGCCGAGAAATCCTCGCTCCCGGCGGATGAACCGGCGTTGAGCAGAACCAGGTCGCAGGTTTGGGCGGCTTCGGTTACGCGGGCGCAGATTGCGTCAAAATCATCAATTGTGATGGGGAAGCGCAGCGGCTCCGCGCCCATCGCTTTGATTTGGGCGGCCATCACCAGTGAGTTGTATTCCAGGATGTCGCCGGGCTTGAGTTCCGCGCCAATCTGTACCAATTCTGTGCCAGTTGGCAAAATCGCCACCTTTGGGCGGCGCGCTGCAATGACCGAAACATGCCCCGATGCGGCAATCGCGCCCAAATCGAAAGCGCGGAGCGTATGACCAGCAGGCAAAACAAGTTGCGTGGCGACAATATCTTCCCCCAGCGGGCGGACATGGCTCCAGGGCGTGACGGATGCGCGAATGCGAATGGCCGCCGGTTTGCGCGGGTTGGGGGCCGCGCTCCCTGCATCGTCGAGCGGCTCGACGTTTTCGATGGGAATGACGGCATTGGCCCAATTGGGCAGGGGGTCGCCCGTATCCACATAAGACGCTTGCGGGGAATCTGATTCGAGCGTGAGTAAAACCGGGGCCGATGGCATTGCTCCAGCGGCAGATTCGGCTCGGAGGGCGAAGCCATCCATCGCGCTGGCGTGGTAATGCGGCGAAGACTTCAGCGCCCAGACCGGTTCCGCGAGCACGCGCCCGAGCGCGTTTTCGTCGAGTGGAATCGTTTCAGCGCCCAGAGTTTGCCACAAACCCGCTTCGCGCAGGGCGGTTTCGAGTCGTTTTTTTGCTTCGGGGAGGGGAATATCGTGAAGGTAGACGGACATGGCAAGTTCACATTAAGAAGACTTCGACGAGTTCCCCGGCGCCAATTCCGTTGGCGTCGGGGTGAATTTTTATGAGGCCATCGGCAGCGGCCAGGGTAAAGATGAGATTCGATTTGCCGAAGACGGGTTCGGCCAGCCAGCCCTCATCCCCGGCACTCCCACTGGGAGAGGCGAGTAATCGTACCGGCCACCAATCCTCGCGCCCGGCTTGTGAGGCCAGGTTGAGCGTCAGGCGGGCTTTGAGGCTGGCTTTTGGCCGTTCTAAGGGCATTCCAAGCAGTTTTTCTATTACCGGAACGACAAATAAATAGCCATTGACCAATGCGCTGACCGGGTTGCCGGGCAGCCCAATTATGGCTTTGCCATTGCAAACGCCCAGGATGGTCGGTTTGCCAGGGCGGGTGTTGATACCATGCGCCAGCACGCCGGGCGCGCCCAGCGAGGCAATTACGTCGGCGGTCATATCGCGGGTTGAGGCCGAGGAACCGGCAGTGATAATCACCAGGTCACATTCTTCCAGGGCTTTTTGGGCGGCGGCTTGCAAGGCGGCGAAACGGTCTGGGATAGTACCGTAGTAGACCGCCTCCCCCCCCGCGCGGTGGATGAGCGCGGCCAGGGCGGGGGCGTTGATGTCGCGCACCTGGCCGGGGGCGGGGGTCTGTTCTGCAGGGATGACTTCGTCGCCAGAGGAGATAAGGCCTACGCTGATTTTGTAGACGACCTGCAATTGGGTGATTCCGAGCGCCATCAGGCCGCCGATTTCTGCGGGCCTCAGCAGGGTTCCGCGTCGAATGACGACTTGCCCGGCTGCCACATCTTCCCCCACCCGAATCAGGTTCTCACCATCCGCAGCGGCGCGCAGGATTTCGATTTCGCTGCCGACTGCCTGGGTATATTCGAGCATGACGACGGCATCTGCGCCGGTGGGCAGCATCCCGCCGGTGTGGATGATGGCGCATTCGCCGGGGCGAATCTCGAATGTTGGGGCTGCGCCCATTGGAACTTCTCCGGCCAGTTTCAGGTACCCGGGCAGGGAATCGGATGCGCCGAAGGTGTCGCGGGCTTTGAGGGCGTAGCCATCCACTGTTGAGCGGGGGAATTCGGGGAGCGGATGCGGGGCGAGAATGTCTTCGGCTGTGACCCTGCCGAGGGCAGTGGATGTTTGGATAACGGTTGACCGGCGAAGGGGAGTCAGTTCCGAGAGCAGTTTCTCGCGGGCAGAATCGGGCGGGAGGAGAGTCAGAAATTCGGGCATGGGGAAATTCGATATTCGATAAATCAAAATGAGAGCGTCAACGCAGCCAGAAGGTGATGGTGACGAGGTAGGCCGTGAGGCCGAAGACGATGGTGGCGGCGATGTTGAGGGCGCTCCAAACGGGTTTGGCGCCTTCGGCGATGTTGCGCAGCATGAGAATTTGCCAGGCGGCGATGGGCAGGGTGAGCAGGGCGGGCCAGGCGAAACTAAATTGGATGCCCAGGAACGGCAGGCTTGAAAGAAAGAAGTAAGCGGTAATGAGCAGGCCATTGTGAACGTGAACCGCGCGCTGCCAGGTCAGGCGTATGAGTAGGACGCGGCGCTGGTATTTGAGGTGGTCGGGATATTGCTCGAAGGAGATTGCCAGTTGCCAGGCCAGCGCCAGCAAGAAGAGCGGGAAGGTGAAGCCGGTTAAGAAGGGGTGCAGGTTGGGAAAGACCATCAGGAAGGAGATGGCGGGGGTGAGGCCGGACAGCAGGAAGGCGGTGATGATTTCGCCAATGCCGCGTTCTACCAGCCGCAAGGGGGGAACGGCCAGCGAAAGGCAGAGCAGGATGTATAAGACAACCAGCAGGGCATCGCTGACCGGCAGGTGGCCTTGCCAATAGAGCAGGAAGGCCAGCAGCGCGGCGGTGGCGATGAAGGCGGCGCTCATGTTGAGCAGGAGAGGTCGCAGGGTTTCGCGTTCCTGCCCGCGAAGCATCTCGCCGGGGAGAATCGGTTCGTTGAGGGGGCGGAAGTATTCGATGAGCAGGCTGGATGCGGCCAGGAGCAACAAGAGCATCAGTCCGCCTGCGATTTGGAGAAGTGGCTGCAATAATCCGCCGAGGTAGCGGGCGATGCCCAGCCCAAGGCCATAGGTTAGCAGGGCCAGCAGGAGGTGGGTGGGGCGGGTGAGGCGCAGGATGGTGTTGAGCGATGGCATATTTCAGGCTTCGAGCAGTTTGCGCAGGTCGCGCAGGTGAATCTGATTGTGGCGGTAGGCCATTTTGACCATTTCGGCCAGGGTGGTGAGGCCGAGAAAGGGGTGGCGGCCTTGTTTTTGGAGGTCCTGTTGGGTGAAGGATGCGACCAGGGCGGCCATTTCGGCACGGGTGGCCTGGAATTGTTGGAGCAGTTCGGCGGGGGTGAGTTCCCTGGTCTTTTCTTGTTGGCTGGCGTTGTAGCGGTCAATGTCGAAATCTTCCGAAGCGCCGGGGCCGCCTTCGCGGATGTTGGCAAAGAGTTTTAGGAAGCCTTTTTCGGCCATGACGAAGTGTGCTAGCACGCTGCGGACTGTCCATTGCGTGCCTTCGGTGTAAACCAGGGCTTGCCACTGCTCGGGGGCGAGGGCGGCAAAAAAGTCTGCGGTCTTTTCGCCTTCGGCTTGGAGGCGGTCGGTTAGGAAGTCTGGAGTGTCGGGCATGGGGTCTCTCCTGGGGCGCAAAATACTATTTTGCGCTACGCGGCTACAGCAATGAGTAGCCGCCATCAACGGTGATGGTTTGCCCGGTAATATATTCGTTATCGAGCAAAAATTCAAGGGAGCGGGTGATTTCTTCGAGGCAGGCAGCGCGCTTAATGGGCAGGCGCGTTACGAGGCGGCTCCATTCTTCGGGTGGGATGTCTTCGGAAGGCAGTACTAGCCCCGGCGCAATGGCGTTGACGCGCGCTCTTGGCGCGAAGGCGCGCGCCATGATTTTGGTGAGTGATTCTAGCCCGGCTTTGCTGACGGTGTAGGCGGCGAAGCGCGTCCAGACCTGGTGGGCGGCGATGTCGGTGATGTTGACGATGAGTCCGCCTGTTTCCATGCGTTGATAGGCTTTTTGGGCGCATAAGAAGGGCGCGCGCAGGTTCAGGTCAAGTATCCCATCCCAATCCGACACATCGGTAGAGCGAATGTCGCTGGCTCGCATGAGCGCTGCCGAGTTGACCAGCACGCGCAGCCCGGAGAGTTTGGAAGCTGGATCGGTGAGCAGGGTATCGAGGGTGGCGAAAAGGGCATTGACCTGGGCTGCATCGGTCAGGTCGGCGCGGACGGGGTAGGCCGGGGCGCCCAGGGCGCGGAGTTCGAGGGCGGTCTGTTCGGCGCGAAAAGCGGAAGCATGATAATGCAGCAGGATGGCGTATCCGCGCCGGGCGAGGGTGAGGGCAAAGGCGCGCCCCAGGCGATGGGCGGCGCCCGTTACAAGCGCGAGGGGGTAGTTGCTATTCATAGTTTTATTATAGGAGTTCCCTCCCCCGCCGGGGGAGGGCGGAGGGTGAGGGTTGAATGGTTACGGAAGCCCTGGCGTGCCTGTCTATGGCGCGCAGGCCAGGGTAGGCAGCCAGTAGCCGGATGTGGCTCCGGCTGGGATGTTGACCATTTGCGAACAACTCGAAGCGCCGGCGATATCAAAAAACTGGAGGGTTACGTTTGCGGCATTCACGTCATCCGTGTTTTGGATGTAGAAGGCCGCGTTGTATGAGCCGCCAAAAGCGCTGCGGAACATCATCGGCAGGTAGTAGGCGATGCTGCCGCCAGTAAACCCGCCATAAGTCGCCACTTCTGCGCCGATGTGTGGGCGGCCCACTGCGACAATATCCCTGTCTGCGGCGATGACTGCGCCGCCCACCCAGCCAGGTGGGAGGCAAGCGAGCGCGGGCAGCCAGTATCCTTTTGAAGCCTGAGATGGCAGGTTTTGATTGGCAATCTCACACGTCAGGCTGCCATTGGAATCGTAGAACCCAATTGTGACGGCGGCATCGAGGGTTGGATGCGTATTCTGGATGTAAAGGGCTGCATTGTAAGTGCCGCCAAAAGCGCCTTTGAACAACATCGGCACGCGCAGGTTGACGCTGCCAGTACCAAAACCGTTGTAGGTTGTGACTTGTTGCCCAATGTGAGGGCGGCCAATTGCCACAATTGCCTTATCTGTTGTGATAATGGCGCCACCTACCCAGCCGGAGGGCAGGCAGTCTACCGAGGGCATCCAATAGCCTTTGTTTGCCAGGGGAGGGATGGTTTCATCGGTGATGGAGCAGGTCAATTGCCCGTCGGCGTCATAATAAGAAATGGCGAGGCTGGCTGTTTCTGCGCTGGTGTTTTGTATGTATAGCGCTGCGTTGTAGGTTCCTCCAAAGGCGTTCTTGAACAGCATGGGGACGTACATGTTGCTGCTGCCTTCTGGAAAGCCGCCATAACTGGTGACCTGGCTGCCGATATGAGGCCGCCCAACAGCGAGAATATCCACGTTGGCTGTAATTACCGCGCCTCCCACCCAGCCGGGTGGCAGGCAGGAGATAGATGGCAGCCAGTACCCTGTGCTGGCGAGCGGCCCAATCTGGATATCGTCTTGAACGCAGGTTTGGCTGCCGCTGGCGTCATAATATTGAACATCCACTGAGGCTGCACCGTTGGGGTCGCTATTTTGGATGTAGAGCGCGGCATTGTAGCCGCCGCCAAATGCGCCCTTAAAGAGCATCGGGACATACATGGTTGTCGCGCCGCTTCCAAAACCGTTATAAGTCATCACCTCCGCGCCGACATGCGGGCGGGCGACGGCCACGACTGGTCTATCTGCCGTAACGACCAGGCCGCCAGACCAGCCAGCAGGCAGGGTTTGCCAAAAGTCTTGGTCTGAAAGGTTGGATGTGAGGTTGGTGTAACCCCGGCTGGAAGGAGTGAATGAAAAACCTGTCTTGTGCGGAGTCACTGTTCCGCTCCACCCATAAGGCACGGTCAGGCTGTAATCTCCGTTGGAGTCGGCGGTTACAGACTTGGGGACGCCATCTGTGTAGAGCAGCGTTGTCCCGGCAACGGCGGAATGCCCAGAAATGGTCAATATCTGATAAGTATCTGCTTCAAAGAGTGGTGAAAACTGGCTTCCATTGGTATAGCGCGCCCAAACGCCCTGCCCGCGATAGTTGCCTCCCGGCACGGCCCAGGTAAGTGGCGAAGTGACCGGTTGGGGCGCGCTGAAAATGGAGATGGCATCCACAAAAACGTCGGCGCTCCCGCTGCGCCAAATTTGGAAGATGAGAAAGACATCATCCGGGTTTTGGTTGAAGGTAAATGGCAGGGCGAACTCTTGATATTGGTTGGGCGCGGCAAAGTCGGTGCCTTTCAGGTTGATTGGGCCATACTCGGTGCCGCCGCCTTTAATCGAGATGCGCGCGACTTGGCTACCAGATGTATTGTTGTTTACCTTCAGCCTGAAATAGGCAACCATCGGCGTATTTTTGATGAAGGTTGTGTCATAGACCCAGGCAAAAGACTCTCCTGCACCATCATAAAGCCGGTAAGCGGTGCCGCCCCAGGCCGCCGGGTCGTTAATGCGCTCACCATTGCCCCACCATTTGTTGAATGTGGCAAAGGTGTCATCGGCCAGCCATCCCAGACTGAATTGCACCTGTGGATAGCCTCCCCCATTCAGGTTAAACAATGTGACGTTGGGCCGGGTGGTGCTTAATTGGGCTGCGGCAATTTCTTCAATGGGGATATTCTCACCGAGATAAATGCTGTCGCTGACTGCCATGGTGCGGTTGAATGCGTCGCGCGTTTTGACATACACTTGCCGCCAGCCGAGGCCAGCCTCCAGGCTCCAGGCTTTGTTGGCGTTATACGGCTCCCAGACCGCGCCAGAAAGATGAGGGGAGTTACTTACCATCATCTGGGTTGCGGGGCTGAAACCGGCAAATCCGCCGCTGGTAGAACGGTCATAAATATACAGGTTTACATTGGGGCTGGATGTGGAGAGTGCTTCATGTTCGATGATGACAGGCGCATACACGGCGTCGTTGCCAAATTTTTGGGCGACATAGCCGCGCCCATCACTCGCCCGCTGATAGTAGCCCAGGCCAATTTCGCGGTGGCCGGTGTTAAGCAAGTTGGCGCGATGCCCCGGGCTGTTCATCCAGCCATTGATGGCATATTCGGGGCTGACAAAGCCACAGAAGGCATTTTCGGCGCCCGCGCTTCCCAGGTAGCCAAATGCCAGGGCGCGGTCACCCGGCCAGCCGCCCAGGGTGTCCTGGTGTCCACAAAAACCGGAAGGGCGATTTTCTGTGGAATCCCATGAAAACCAACGCGCAGCATGGGTTAATTGTAAGTTCCAACGCAGCGGAGGCGCGCCATTATCGCGGCGGGCCAGGTTGCCCAGGTAAACTGTGCGGGCTTCGTTATAGAACAGCGCGGAGCTTTGAGTTGAAGGGTTATAGCCTCCGTATGCCCTGGCAGGTTGAAACAGTAAAAATGCTAGAAAGAGAATAGCCACCAGTGCCAATGAAGAGATACGTTTAGATGCCATATTTTCTCCCATCTTGCGCGGTGTTTTTGGTTGTATTTAACTGCGTTGGCTCGATTATAAACCAGCGCTGTAATCACCTCTGCGCAGATTTCGTGGGGCGGACATTCGCACCGAACGCAAGCGTGGTGTTGCTAATCCGTCCACCAGATATGGCCGATGCGTGCGATTTTTGCCCATATTTGGGTCGCCACAAAACGCAAGTTCCAAAATTGGCGAAGGTGTTGAAATGGTTGAACCAGATTTAATCAAGCCCCTGCCGACTCAAATACAACAGCCGCAGGATTTTCAACTCATCGTAATTGACCCGGCCTTCCAGTTTATCGAACGCTGGTTTCAGGAAGGCTGCGCCAACGTCATCGAACGCAGTGAAAACGGCCTGCTGCATTTCGGGCGGGCTGGCTGCCAATGCCTGTAAAGTCTCATCGAACCGAAGCGAATTTCCGGCGGCGGCGTACCGCGCCAGGTAGTCGATGATGGTTGCCGTCTTGACCCCAAACCGGTCCAGCAATTCCTTAATACTCGCTCCCTCGTTATAAGCTTTGCCCACCATCGAATAGCGCCGCCCTGAGTCGTCCTTTTCGCGCGCGGCGGCTTTCTCGGTCTCTTTGCCCTTTTCTGCCAGGCCGTGTTTCTTGCAATACGCGCCGATGACCTGCAAAAACGCCTCGCCGTACTGGTTCAACTTCACCTGCCCCACGCCGCTCATCTTGAGCAGGCTCTCCCGTGTTTGCGGATAATACGCCGCCATCTCCACCAGCGTTTTATCGGAGAAAATGACGTAAGGCGGCACGCCAGCCTCGTCCGCCATTTCCTTGCGTTTTTGGCGCAGCAGGGCAAACAGCGCGCGGTTATATTCCAGCTCGGTCTTGCGGACTTCCTTGTTGCGCGGACGTTCCTCCACTTCCTGCAACTGCCCGTAGATGGGGTTCCGTTTGCGCAGGGCGTCCATCGCCTTTTCGGTCAGGCTCAGGGTGTGGAACTCCCCATCCTGTTTGAGATAGCCCATCTGGAGCAGTTGCCGCCCCAGGTGCATCCACTGCTTTTCGGTCAGGTCTGCGCCAATCCCATAGGTCGAGAGTTTGTCGTGCCCCAGCCGCAGGATTCGCTCGCCTTTCGAGCCGCGCAGCACGTCAACGACATGCCCCGTGCCGAATCGCTCCCCGGTGCGCTTGACGCACGACAGGAATTTCTGAGCCGGGATGGTCACATCGGCCAGGACCGGCGGCGCGGCGGTGCAGTTGTCGCAGTTATTGCATTTTGGGGTGGCGTACGATTCCCCGAAATAGGTCAGGAGCGGTTTGCGGCGGCAGGTCTGCTCGTCTTCGGCATAGCGCACGATTGCGTCTAGTTGCTGTGTCGCGGCCCGGCGCTCATCCCCTGCTTTTTGGTCAATAAAATACCGCAGTTTGGCTACATCGCTGTAACTGTAGAGCAGCAGGCAGTGCGCGGGCAGCCCATCCCGCCCGGCGCGGCCAATTTCCTGGTAATAGCCTTCCACGCTTTTGGGCAGGTCATAGTGGATGACAAAACGCACATTGGGTTTGTTGATTCCCATCCCAAACGCAATCGTGGCGACCATGATTTGCACATCATCGCGGATGAAGTCCTCCTGATTGCGGCGGCGCTCTGCGTCCTCCAGCCCCGCATGGTAAGGGCGCGCCGAGTAGCCTCGCTGCGCCAGCGCCGCCGCTAACTCATCCACCTGTTTGCGCGAAAAACAGTAGATAATTCCCGACTGGTCTTTGAACCGTTCCAGCAGGCGCGTCGTTTGGCGCAGCGGCTCGGTTTTGGGCGCAACTTCGATGTAGAGATTCTCGCGGTTGAAACTGGCAACGAATTCGTTCGAACCCGAAAAGCCCAGGCTGCGGGTGATGTCGGCGCGCACGCGCGGGGTGGCGGTGGCAGTCAGGGCCAGGCAAACTGCCTTCGGGTAGCGGCGGCGCGCATCCACCAGTTGGCGGTATTCGGGCCGGAAATCATGTCCCCATTCCGAAATACAGTGCGCCTCGTCAATCGTGAACAAATCCACCTGGAGCGCGTCCAGCAGGTTAAAAATGCGCGGGGTCAGCAGGGTTTCGGGGGACACATACAGCAGTTTGACCTCCCCGCGCCGGATATGTTCCATGTTAGCGGCGTAGGCTTCAGGCGAAAGCGTGCTGTTCAGGTACAGCGCCGGGACGCCATAGGCGCGCAACTGCTCCACCTGGTCTTTCATCAAGGCGATGAGCGGCGAAACGACCACCGTCAACCCGTCGAGCATCAGCGCGGGAATCTGGTAACACAACGATTTTCCCCCGCCGGTCGGCATGATTGCAAGGCTGTCGCGCCGCACCAGCACGTTGTCTATCACCTCGCGCTGCAACGGGCGAAAGGTGTCGTATCCAAAGATGGTTTTGAGCAAAGCTTGTGGTGTCGTCACCCGCCGATTATACTCCCCGCCCGGCTACATCACTTGCCGGTTTCTGCTTTTCCTCGGGCAAACCCCAAAACCGGGTTATAATAGAACGCCTGTTCCCTCCAAAACCCGGAGAAACCCATGCCCCCCTTCCAACTGACAGCCCCCTTTATCCCCACCGGTGACCAGCCTGAAGCGATAGCCTCGCTGGTCAATGGCGTCCGTAACGGACAGAAAAACCAGGTCCTGCTTGGCGCGACTGGCACCGGCAAGACCTTCACCGTCGCCTCGCTCATCCAGGAATTGCAGATGCCGGCCCTGATTATGGCGCACAACAAGACCCTGGCCGCCCAACTGTATTCGGAATTCAAAGACTTTTTCCCCAATAACGCCGTCGAATACTTCGTCTCGTACTACGATTACTACCAGCCCGAAGCCTACGTTCCGCGTCACGACCTGTACATCGAAAAAGAGACCCAAATCAACGAAGAAATCGAACGCCTGCGCCTGGCCGCCACCACCGCGCTCGTCTCGCGCAAAGATGTCATCATCGTCGCCTCGGTCTCGTGCATCTACGGCCTCGGCTCGCCCGA
>CAYLZI010000093.1:0-12364 GCA_964388215.1 uncultured Anaerolinea sp. | reverse complement strand
TGGATGAAATTATCCCCGGCGCGGCGATTGTTGGAACGAAGATGGATTTGATGGATGTCGTTTAGAGTGATACTCGATATTCGATGTCCGAATATCGAGTATCGAATATCGAATAACAATGAGCCAGGTTTCTTTCGAGCAGTGGAAAGCATTCTTGAGCAAGTTTGAAAATCCCCACATCTTGCAAACGGCGGAATGGGGTGAGTTGAAACGCGCCTTTGGCTGGGATGTGGAGCGATTGGTAAGCGGCGATTGGGGCATTCAGATACTTTTCCGCAAACTGCCGCTGGGTTTTACAGTGGCGTATGCGCCGAAGCCGGTGTTCAGTCATCAGTCATCGGTCATCAGTGAGCAGTTTTGGCGCGAAGTGGATGAAGTTTGCCGCAAAAAACGGGCCATTTTTCTGAAAATCGAGCCTGACGAATGGGACTCCAAAGTCTCCCGACTTTGGATGAATACTCCAAAATCAGGAGATTTTGGAGTCCGGGTTTCGCCGCACAACATCCAACCCCCTCGCACTGTCATCGTCTCGCTGGAAGGTTCAGAAGATGAGATTTTGGGGCGCATGAAGCAAAAATGCCGTTACAACGCGCGCCTGGCCGAGAAAAAGGGCGTCGCCGTGCGCAGTTGGGAAGACCTGGATGGTTTCCACCGCATGATGACCGTCACCGGCGGGCGGGATGGGTTTGGGGTGCATTCGCTGGAATATTATCGCAAAGCCTACGAATTGTTCCACCCTGTCGGCATAGCCGACATCCTGGTGGCGGAATATGAATCCCGGCCATTGGCGGCACTGATGGTGTTTGCGCTCGGCCAGCGCGCTTACTATCTCTACGGCGCATCCACCGACGAGGAGCGCAACCGGATGCCAACCTACCTGCTCCAGTGGAGGGCGATGCAGTGGGCCAGGGAACGCGGCTGCGCCGAATACGACCTGTGGGGCGTGCCGGATGCTGATGAAGCAACGCTCGAAGCCCAATTCGAGACCCGTCACGACGGCCTGTGGGGCGTCTATCGCTTCAAACGTGGCTTTGGGGGCCAGGTCAGGCGGGCGGCGCAGGCAGTAGATAAAGTGTACATGCCGTTGTTGTATCGGTTGTATCTGTGGCGGTTTGCGGGGAGGGAGTGAACCATGTATAGCAATTTGAGCAATTTTACAAAAACCCTTGAAAAGACACCGCATACGGTGCTATAATGATGTCATACCAACCGAGGATTGTGGTGGATACCAACGTCGTCTTTGAAGGACTAACTAAACAAGGCGGCGCGCGCGGCTTAATCGTCGAAGCCTGGCTGGGCGGGTTGTTCATCCCCTGCGTCAGCAATGCGCTGGCCTACGAATACCTGGATGTCCTGACCCGTAAACTCTCCCCGGCCCGCTGGGAAAATACGCGCCTGCTCTACCAGGAAATGCTCAACGAAGCCGAATTCACCACCATCCATTACCGCTGGCGGCCCATCTCCAAAGACCCTGGCGATGACCACATCATCGATTGCGCCATGAACGCCGCCGCGGCAGTTGTGACCAGCAACCTGAAAGATTTCAAACTCGCCGAAAGCCAACTTGGATTAAAAATATTGACCTCGCTCGATTTTGTCTTGTACCTGACAAGGAATACCCCATGAGCCGACTAACCCTGCGCCTGCCTGATAGCCTGCACCAGCAACTCGAACAAATGGCCGAGAACGAGCAGGTTTCGCTCAACCAGTACATCGTTTATGCGCTGACGCGGCAGTTGACGCTGGCCTACAACGTCCAATCGGTGCCAGAGAAGGTGGTAGCCGAGGAGCGGGCGGCCTACTCGGCGCTGCTGCAATCGCTGGGGCGGGCCTCCTTCGACGAAATCCAGCAGGCGTTGGCGGCGCGAGAAGCGGTTGAACCCGAAGCCGGGTTAACGCCCGAAGTGGTCGAAAGCCTGCGGGCAAAGATTGTATCTCGCAAAAAGCGGCGCGAGAAATCCTGACGAATAGCAGCATTGGCTATACCACCGATTCGGTATAATGGGGCACATGTCCACAATTGCCGCTCTTGTTCCGATGCGCCACCATTCCCAGCGCGTGCCGGGAAAAAACTACCGCCCGTTGGCGGGTAAACCGCTCTATCAGCACATCATCGAGATGCTGCTGGCCGTGTCTGAAATCACATCTATCATGGTTGATACCGATTCAACGCCGGTGATGGATGGTTTGCGCGCCAACTTTCCGCAAGTGAAGATTATTCAGCGCCCTGAAAACCTGCGCGCGCCCGAAATTCCGATGAACGAAATCCTGGCTTATGATACCGCCCAGGTTGAAGCCGATTTTTACCTGCAAACCCACAGCACCAACCCACTCCTGAAAGCGGAAACCCTTTCCGGCGCAATCCGCAAATTCCTGAGTTTGTACCCGGCTTTCGACTCGATGTTTTCTGTCACCCGCTGGCAAACCCGTTTTTACGACCAACTGACCCGGCCTATCAATCACAACCCGGCCATTCTGCTCCAAACGCAAGATTTACCCCCCGTCTACGAAGAAAACTCCTGCTTTTACATGTTCACCCGCCCCAGCCTGCTGGCACGCCGCAACCGGTTGGGCGAACGCCCGCTGATGGTGGAAATTCCGCGCCTCGAAGCCGTCGATATCGACGAAGAAGCCGATTTCGAAATTGCCGACCTGCTGATGCGCCGCCGCCTGGGGCTGGCCTAAATCTTACCCTGATACCTGACACCAACCATGAAAACCGTCCTATTCTCCGCTCCCTACATGATTCCCTTTGTGGAACGCTTTCGCCCGGTCTTTGACCACTACGGCATCGAACTAATACTCCCCGAAGTCCATGAGCGACTCGAAGCCGCCGACATCCTGAAATACGCCGGGCAGTTCGATGGCGCCATTTGTGGGGATGACCGCTATACCGCTTCTGTGCTGGAGGCATGCTCGCCGCGCCTGAAGGTTGTCTCCAAGTGGGGCACTGGCGTCGATTCCATCGACGCACAAGCCTGCTCCCGTTTGGGAATTAAGCTTGGCCGCACCCCGAACGCCTTCACCCTGCCGGTGGCCGATTCTGTTATGGGATACATGCTCGCCTTTGCGCGCCGCCAACCCTGGATGGACAAAGCCATGAAAACCGGCATTTGGGACAAAATCCCCGGCAAAGCCCTGCACGAGATGACTCTCGGCATCATTGGCGTCGGGGCAATTGGCAAAGCCCTGGCCCGCCGCGCCCGCGCCTTTGGTATGACCATCCTCGGCACCGATATTGTCGAAATAGACCACGTTTTCCTGGCCGAAACGGGCCTGCGCATGACCAATCTCGAAGTTCTACTATCGAACTCCGACTTTATCAGCCTCAACTGTGACCTGAACCCTACATCTCATCACATCATCAATGCCCAAGCACTGTCCCACGCCAAACTCGGCGCCATTCTCATCAACACCGCGCGCGGCCCAATTGTGGATGAACTCGCCCTGATTACCGCCCTGCAATCTGGCAAACTCGGCGGGGCGGCCCTGGATGTGTTCGAGTTTGAACCGCTCCCGCACAAAAGTCCGTTGTTCAAAATGGACAACGTCCTGCTTGCCCCGCACAACGCCAACTCCAGCCCGGCTGCCTGGGAACGGGTGCATTGGAACACCATCAAGAACCTGGTTGAGGGTTTGGGGTTAGATTACCAGCAATTGCAGCACGAAGGATAATTTTTCATGAATTTTGGCGATTTTCTCACGCCCCTTAAAAAAAGTCCCAAAATCTTCAAAATTATCGCCCTGTTTCTAATGGTTGTATTTTTGGCAGGGCAATACCTTCAACTGCAAACAGGCTACGCCGATAATGGAGACTTTCGCAGAGCCAATCAACTCTTTACCGACAGCCCGGTTGGCTTTTCTAAACAGCCGCCTGAGTTTGGCACGCCAGAACACACCCTGCGCTATTATCATTATTGGCAGCCCGAATGGAATTTCCGCCCGGCAATTCCCAGCCTATACAGCGCATTCAGTTCCACCATCCTCTTGTGGATACCCGGCGCATTGCTCAACTATCTCTTCATCTCCGATACCATCCTTTACGTGGTCGTTTTATCAATTTTTCCCAGGCTGTTGGCGGGGCTTTCTCTCTTTGGGTTGATTGTTTACTTTTCCATTCACAAACGATACGCTTTATTTTTACTTGCATTGATTCTCCTGCCTCTTGTCTTACTTTTGAACACAAGTAATAACGCTGCCTATTTCAATTCGTTTTATCAAGAATCTGGCTCACTGGTTTACTTTCTCTTATTGATAACATGGCTCTTGCTGAGGGGCAAAATTGCCAACCATCCCTGGGTTGCAATTGGTTATGGTTTGCTTTTCCTGACCACCACTGCCAAAGCGAGCAATTTTTATTTCCCTTTTCTGTTTATCCCAGTTCTGTTCGACTTAAAAAAGACAGTCCAAAGCCCCAAAATGGCGGCTCTTGTTTTGGCATTAACCTTGCTTCCTGTTGCCTTCACCATCACCCTGGTTGGAGACCGCAGCCCCGCCAACCGCTACAATTCTCTTTTCTTTGGCGTGCTGGTATCAAGCAAACACCCAGAACAAAGGCTGATAGATATTGGGATTACCGACCCAGACGCCATAAAATGCCGGGGCGGCTTCTTTTCTGAGTTAAGCATGGCCTGTTATGAAAAATACCGCGACAAAGTTTCCCTAAAATCAATCGGGATTTTTATTCTGCGCGAACCCAATATCCTCGTTAATCACGCCGAGCGCCTCGCCAATACCATGCAACAAACAGACAATGACCGAGGCAAATACGCGCCCGGCGATGAAACCCATCGAAACGAAATCTTATATAATGGATGGGCGCGGCTCAAAGAAAACCATTTCCCCAAAGGTTGGACATTTTACTGGTTCCTTCTCGCGCAAAGTCTCATCGCCCTTCTCCTGAAATGGAAGAATTCGCATCCTTTAGTACAAGATTTTTCAACCCTCAACATCATCTTGCTTGGGGGAATTTGGTTGGATATGTGGGTCGCAATTTTTGGAGATGGAATTGCCGACCTGGTAAAACACCTTTTCATGGCCAATCTCATGTTCGACCTATCCATCTTCATCACCATCGCCATTCTGGGAATCGCCCTGCTTGAGCCCGGCATTTTCCGCGCCAATCGTCTCACCAGCGCGTCCAATTAAGGAACAGACGAAACAGGAGCAATCAAACTATGACATTGAAAACGATAAAAACCGCCTTAATCACCGGCGTTGGCGGCGGCATAGGCCGCGCTACGGTAGATTTATTCGCCCAAAGGGGCTGGCAGGTCATCGGTGTAGACCGCTCACCCTGCGGCGAAGGATTCCCCGCAAACGGCTGTTTCATTCAGGCCGACATCTCGCACCCTGAAAGCGCCGAACTGATTTTCGAGCAGGTTCGCGCCTTCAGCCCCACGCTCGATGCGCTGGTCAACAACGCCGCCGTGCAGGTTGCCAAGCCGCTGATTGAAACCAGCGTCGAAGAGTGGGACGCGGTCATGGCTTCTAACCTGCGCCCGGTCTTTTTATTTGCTAAATTGGCTTATTCGCTCTTCAAAGCAGCGGGCGGCGGCGCGATTGTGAACGTCTCCTCCGTTCACGCCGTTCAGACCTCGGCCAACATCGCCGCTTATGCTGCCAGTAAAGGCGGTATTTTAGCCCTCACCCGCGCCATGGCCATCGAATTTGCGCCCGATAACATCCGCGTCAACGCCATCCTACCTGGCGCGGTCGATACCCCCATGCTGCGCGCCGGTCTCAATCGCGGACACGTCGGTCACGGCGACATGCAAAGCCGCCTCGACAACCTGGCCCGCAAAACCGTCAATGGCCGCGTCGGCCAGCCCGCCGAAATCGCCAGTGCCATCTACTTCCTGGCCGATAATGCCCAATCCTCCTTCATGACCGGCCAGGCGCTGGTCGTCGATGGCGGAGCGACGGCAAGATTAAGTACGGAGTAATTAGTAAATGATGATTGGTGATTTTTGCGCGCCAATTACCATTTGCCAATCGCCAATCACCATGCAAACTATCAAATCATCCTCCATCTACCCCCTCATCCGCGACGCTTACATTGCCCTGCGCGACCTGCCACAGTTGCCCGCTGCCTACCTGCACCCCTGGCGGCGGACGGCCATCGAGCGGCTGGCCGCGCTCAAAGATATTCACAAAGGCCAACGCGCCTTCATCATCGGCAACGGCCCCAGCCTGAAACAGACCGAGATGTCGAAACTCAGGGACGAAATCACCTTTGGGATGAACCGCATCTACCTGATGTTCCCCGAATTGGGATTCAGCACCACCTACCTGAGCGTGGTCAACGACCTGGTCATCGAACAAACCGCCAACGACCTGGCCGCCCTCGAAATTCCCAAGTTCCTCACCTGGCGCTCGCGCAGGTTTTTCAAAAATATTCATCCTTCATCCTTCATCCTTCCGACTTTCCTTTACACCGCCTACGACTCCCCCAGTTTCTCCCGCGATGCGCGCTGGCGCGTCTGGGAAGGCGCAACCGTCACCTATGTCACCATGCAGCTCGCCTTCCACATGGGCATCCGCGAAGCGATTTTGATTGGCGTTGACCACAACTACGATACCAAAGGCAAACCCAACACCACCATCACATCCGATGGCGACGACCCCAATCATTTCAACCCCTCCTATTTCGGCAAAGGCTTCCGCTGGCAGCTGCCCGACCTTGAAACATCCGAAATCGCCTATCGCATGGCGCGCAAAGCCTACGAACAGGCTGACCGCCGCATCGTTGATGCCACCGTCGGCGGAAAACTGACCATTTTTGAAAAAGTGGACTATAACAGCCTTTTCTGATTCAAAGCCCATGCCTTATGCCCCCCCTCGTCAGCATCGTCACCCCCTCCTACAACCAGTCTCGCTTCATTGAGCAAACCATCTGCTCGGTGCTGGGGCAGGGTGTCGATTCTCTCGAATACTTCATCATAGACGGCGGCTCCACCGATTCCAGCGTAGAGATTATCAAGAGATACGAGAGCAAACTGGCAGGCTGGGTTTCCGAAAAAGACCAGGGCCAGGCCGATGCCATCAATAAAGGCATCCGGGCTTCCAGCGGCGAAATCGTCGCCTGGCTCAACTCCGATGACCTCTACCAGCCAGGGGCCATCCAAAAAGCAATCGAAGTGTTCCAAAAACATCCCCAGGCCAGCCTCGTTTATGGCAACGTCCTCTCCATAGACGAAAACGCGCAACCGTTCAACCATCAAACCTTTCAACCTTATGGCCTGCAAGATTTAATGTCCTTTCGCATCATCAGCCAGCCCGCCGTTTTTATGCGCCGCGCGGCCTTAGAGCAGACTGGCCTGCTCGACCTTTCGTACCACTACCTGCTCGACCATCACCTGTGGCTGCGCATGGCGCAAATTGCGCCTATTGCCTTCATTCCGCGAACTCTGGCCGCCGCCCGTTATCACTCTAAAGCCAAAAACCTCGCTCATACCGCCGAATTTGGGCGCGAAGCCTTTCGGATTGTGGATTGGATGGAAACTGACCCGCGCTTTGCCCTGTTATTTAGGAAGAATCGCCGCCGCATTCTGGCTGGCGCCCACCGGCTGAATGCTTTTTACCTGCTAGACGGCGAATCCTACGCCCGCAGCCTGGCTGCTTACGCCCGCGCTTTCCGTTATAATCCCGGCATTATCATCCCTGAAACGCACCGCATTCTCTACGCCCTGCTCGCCCCCCTCGGCCTGAAACGATTGCGTTCCATTTACACTCGTTTTCGTTCCTTCTTGAAAACCGCTCACTGAACACTGATTACCGATAACTGATGACTGAATCCTGGTTCTTCGGCTCTCGCAAAACCCTGCTCTTCGCCATCGCCCTGGCTTTTGTCCTGGCCCTGGGCATTCGGCTCTACGACCTGGATGACCTGCCGCTCGACTTCAACCCCGCGCGTCAATTGTTCTCCATGCTCAAAGCGCGTGGCATGTACTACGCCATGTCGCCCGATTTGCCCGAATGGCAGCGTGAAATCGCCACCCGGCAATTGAAAGAGTCGCCTGTCATCGAGCCGCCGGTTTTAGAAGCCCTGGCGGCTGTTTCCTACCGCGCCTTCGGAGAAAACATCGTCATTCCGCGCATTTATTCCAGCCTGTTCTGGCTGGCGGGTGGAATTTTCTTGTTCCTGCTGGCCCAAAAATTGACCGACTCTAACGGCGCTTTCTTTGCCTTGCTTTTTTACCTGTTCTTGCCCTTTGGCGTTTATGCCAGCCGCAGTTTCCAACCCGACCCGCTGATGGTGGCCCTCATCAGCGCCGCTGCCTGGGCTATATGGAACTGGCGAGAAAAACAGACCTGGCGCCGGGCAATCGTCGCCGGGTTATTCACCGGAATAGCAATTTTCGTCAAAAACGTGGCCGTCTTTCCCCTGGCCTTTGCCGCCCTGGCGCTGGTGCTGGAACGGGGACTTCTACCGTCCATTAAAGACCGCCAAACCTGGGCAGTGGCCGGGTTATCCATTTTACCGGTTGGCCTGTATACATTCTACGGAGTTTACGTTGCCGAGTACCTGGGCGGGCAGTTCGGGTTCCGCTTTTTCCCGCATCTGTGGGCAACCGCCGCCTTCTACCTGCAATGGAAAAACCAACTGGAAGGCGTTTTTGGCTTTAGCATCGTCTTGCTGGCTTTGGCCGGGGTATTGATTGCCCAGCGCCGCGCCTGCGCCTTTTTGATGGGCTTATGGGTCGGATATTTCGCCTACAGCATGACCTTTGCCTACCACACCTCTACGCACGACTATTACCAGGTGCCATTCATCCCAATTGTGGCCCTATCACTCGCTCCGATGGCAAAACTCTTGCAAGAACGCGCCGCCAGTCTGCGAAACCCCCGCTTCCTGCGCCTCGCCGCCGGGCTGGGGCTGGCACTGATGGTCGCCGTTGAAATGTGGGTCGTGCGAGTCGAACTCATCCGCAACAACTACCGTTCCGACGCCGAACACTTCGCCATGATAGGCAGTCTCACCGGACACACCCTCCAACCAGTTGCCAGCGTCTCGCAAGATTACGGCGACCGCCTGGAATATTGGGGTTGGCAAATTAACGAAGCCTGGCTGGATGAAAGCCAGCTTGCCCTGCGCCAGGCCGCCGGGCGCGACATCCAACTGGCTGACCGTTTCGCCGAATTCATGGAAGGAAAGCGCTTTTTCGTTGTCACGCGCCTCGCCGAACTTGAAGACAATTCTGCCCTGCGCGAATCTCTCTATAATAACTACCCCATCCATGCCGAAGGCAAGGGTTTCATCATCTTCGACCTGGCCAGCCCGCTTAATCCGTAAAGGGTTGTAACAACCCGCCTGCCGCCTCCCCATTCATAATGAAAGTCTCCATTGTCACCCCCTCCTTCAATCAGGCACCTTTCCTCGAGCGGACGATACTCTCTGTCCTCGAACAGGACTATCCAAACATCGAATATTTTGTCATAGACGGCGGCTCAACCGACGGTAGCCGTGAAATTATTGAAAAATATGCCCGCCAACTGGCAGGCTGGGTCAGCGAAAAAGACCAGGGCCAAACCGACGCCATCAATAAAGGCTTCGCCCGCGCCACCGGCGGCATCCTCGCCTGGCTCAACTCTGATGACACCTACAACCCTGGCGCGGTTTCGGCAGCAGTAAAATTCTTGGCAGAAAACCCACAGGTCGGCCTTGTTTATGCCGAAACGAACTTCATAGACGGAGACGACCACGCCATTGGCCGCTTCCCCGCCGCCCAAACCGATTACGCCCGCCTGCGCAAAGGCTACGTCCACATCCCCCAGCAGGCCGCCTTCTGGCGTGCAGATTTATGGCAACAAGTCGGCCCCCTCGACCCGTCCTTCTACTTTGCGATGGACTACGACCTGTGGGTGCGCCTGGCAAAAATCAGCCAAATCCGCTACATCCCCGGCCCGGTTTGGGCCAACTTCCGCCTGCACTCCAGCGGCAAAACCATCGCCGCCGACGACCGCTGCTGGCCCGAAATGCTCAAAGTCCACTACCGCAATGGCGGCTCGCCCCTGGCGCCCATCGTCGCCAAATACTATCTCCGTAAACTGGTTGCGCCGCTCATCAATTGGAATCGTCAGCGTAAACTGAAACGGACTCAAACGTCTCCCGACGTTTGAACAAAAATCCGGAGATTTTTGACTCCATGCAAACCCTTCTCACCCCTCCCACCTTCAACGACCTCTACCGCCTGTTGCGCGCCTGGCGGCTGTGGCTCTTGGGCGCGCTGCTTGGCGGCTTGCTCGGCATGGCCGTTTACGCCCTCTTCCCGCCCGAATACCGCGCCCGCGCTGCCGTCATGGTCGATTTCAATGTGGAACAATCCTGGCAAGAAATCCCCGACCGTGAAGTTTTTTACTTTTTAGAGCGTGAAACCCGCAAACTGGTCGAGCTGGCCTGGGCCGACGACACCCTGCAGGCGGTTTCAGCCCAAACCAATGTGGATGTGACCACGCTTCGCGCCGGGGTGTTGATTCTCTCCCAGCCATCCGATGGCGGCTGGCACTTCTACGCAGACTCAGCCGATGCCGTCCTTGCCGCTAAACTGGCCTCGGCCTGGGCCGAAGCATTCACCGTCAAAGCCGCCGCCTCGGCAGACCAATTTTCCCCCTACCTCGTCATCACCCCAACCCAAACCCAAAACCTGCCCACCACCCGCGCCGCCCCGCTTGGAACGTATGCTCTGGCCGGAGCCGGGCTGGGGTTGGTTTTGCTGACAATGCTTGTTTTGTTCTCGCCCATCGCCAACCCCCCCAATCAATAATTACCAATGTACCGACTCACCCGCCTGCTCTGGGCGCTCACCCTCATCAGCCTGCCCATCACCAGCTTCCGTTACATGCCCTTTATGGGCGCGGGAACCTATGTGCGCCCGCTGGCGCTGTATCCGCTGGCAGCCCTGTTGCTGGTTCTGTTCATCATGCTCTGGCGGCGCGAGATTAGATTCCCCCGGCTGGGGAGTTTTACCATTTTAACGGCCTTTACCCTGACCGCGATTGCCGCCACTGCCCTCGGAGCGGCCTTCGCGCCCATCGAACTGCGCGGCGTGGAGTATTGGGATAGGGCTATTCGGGCCTTTGTGACCCTGGCAATTGGCCTGTTGTTCTTCGTGGCATCAGCCTGGATGAATCAGGACGAGGCGCAGGTCAAGTTTTCAGTGCGTTGGCTCATGGTCGGGTTGGTTGGGCATATTGTTTGGGGCGCGATTCAGTTATATGGCCTGAATTTCGGCTATCGCGCCGAACTGCGCGAGATTCAGGAATTGTTTTCAGTGCGCGGGCTGGTCAGGAATCGGCGCGTTTCCGGTTTCGCTTTTGAACCATCCTGGCTGGCAGGGCAGTTGGCGGTTTTGTATTTGCCCTGGCTGGTTGCCCAGGTTTTAACAACCGATTATCGTCAATGGCTCAAAAATTCGCTGCCCAACCGCCTGCGACTCTTGGCTGCGCCCATCCTGTTATTCGGCGCGCTGGGGACGCTGTTGGCAACCTATTCGCGCACCGGCCTGGTCATGGTGGCGGTTGCAATGGTCGTGACTGTGCTGGTGGCCGGGCGCCGGGTTTTGCGCTCGGCCTGGGGCTGGTTTTTGGCCGGGTTCCGCCGGGAAACAGAAAAAAGCCGCCTGGCCCAGATTCAGGCAGCAGCCACGCGCGCGTTCTTAATCATTTTAGCGGTGGCTGTTTTCGCGGGCGCAGGTCTCTTTTTGGCAAGCCGGAACTACATCAGCAGCCTTTGGACATCCGACATGAGCGATGTTTGGAAGTACCTATCTGGCGCTTCGATGGGGCCGAGGGTGGGCTATGTAGCAGGGGCCATATCTGCTTTTGATACGAATCCGCTGACCGGGGTGGGGCTGGGCGCGAGCGGTTTTTGGATTTACCAGAATATTCCCAATGAACTGCTGATGGGCGAGCCAGAAATTGCCCAGGCGCTGGCCCCCAATTCAGGATTATTCCCCAACCCAAAGAATTTATACATCCGCCTGTTGGCCGAGACTGGGCTGGCCGGGCTGGCGCTTTTTATGGCCTTTTGGCTGGGGATTCTGGCCGACGGATTGGCCGCTGTGCGCCGTTCTTCGCAATTGATGCGTTTTTTGGGCGCGGCAGCGGTGTTTACGCTGGTTGCGCTGAGTTTCTATACAATTTCGGTCGATTCTTTTGCCATGCCAGAGTTGTGGATAAATTTAGGGCTTCTGGCAGGCGTTTTTGCCCACCAAGATAATTGCTGATTTTAACGGGAAAGCCTTAATGCTCTCCCAGAAAGCGTTTCGCAATATGGCGTTCTCAAGAATGCTTGACGTTTTCGCTTTTGCATGGCATTCGCCCTCATACCCCTTCGGGGCACTTTCCCTGGCCCTTCCCCCGG
>CAYLZI010000092.1:0-12538 GCA_964388215.1 uncultured Anaerolinea sp. | reverse complement strand
TGAGTTCACCTTTGCTTATCAAGGCTTCGAGATACTCTCGATCTGTTGGGCTGAGCTGTATGTGTTGTTTGTTCATCTGGCTATTTTCTACCAGGTACTCAACTTTGTCAAAGACTTAATTTACGATGTGCTAACTTGTGTTCCGGCGCAATTCGTCAATTTGCTTTAGAGTTAGCACTTCCAAAGTACGCGATAGGCTCGACTGGTCAGATAGGCGTGGAATCCCGAGAGCCCTGGCGAGTATGCTCTTTTCCCTTTCTTTATCCCTGTCTACTTCCTCACAAGCACCTTCAAATCATCCAACAACTCATCTGCCGTCAAGCCATAGGGCCAGGTCAACATCAGCCGCCCTTCACGGTCCAGCACCTGCATTGTGGCAGTATGGTCAACCGTGTAATAACCGCTCTCATCCGGTAGATTAATCTGGTAAAAGATGAAAAAATCCTTCGTCACCGTATCAATTTGGGCCTGCGTGCCGCTTACCCCTACAAAACTGGGATGAAAAGCGTTCAAATACGAAGCCACCCGCTCCGGCGTATCCTTTTGCCAATCAACCCCCACAAAAATCAACTGTACATCACCTGATTTTTCGCCGAGGTCATTCAACGCCTGACGCAGGTTGGCCAGCGTCATTGGGCAAACATCGGGGCAGGAAGTATACCCAAAATACAGCACCACAATCTTGCCGCGAAAATCGCTCAACGAGACCGGGCCATTCGCCGATTGCAGCGTGAAATCAGGCATCGGCTTGGGCGGCTCAATGACCGTGCCGCGCAGCGTAGGCGGCAGGAGTGCCTGCGTAATCCCAATTCCGGCCACCAACAAAAGCACCAATACCGTGAAGATGATTTTTTGCCTATCCATCGGCCTCCTAACGGCTCATCACCATCAGAGAAACGGTCGCATCGCCCGCCTTCTCAAATTTGAGTATGCACTCGGTCGCTCCCCCTGCCAAAACATCCTGTTTTAAATCCATCAACATGATGTGATAACCGCCGTGCTTCAATTCCACAATCTGCCCGGCAGGGATTTCGATTGCCGACACCTCGCGCATCTTCATCACACCGTCATCCATCGTCGTCTCATGCACCTGCGTCATCATCGCCGCGCCGCACACCGCGCCCAGCAGACTATCAGATTCACCCCCAGTGTTTTTAATAGACATAAAACCACCCGTCACCTCACCGGTTTTACCAGACATGGCCCTGGGATTATAGATTTCAATGCCATTCTGAGAAACCACAAGAGGTTCAGACGCGCAAGCGCTCAACAGCGCCAAAACAAGGACAATCAGGAAGAATTTTCGTTTCATAGTCTCTCCTCACGCGAAATTTATATCATAAGATGGTTTGGTCAATGCGCGTTTACCTGGGTGAAAAAGATACGTCGAAACGGTGATTCAGATTCAGCCCGGTCATCACCCGAAAGGGTCAAACTATCCAAAAATTTAAACGCAATTTTTCGGTACGCGGGGTATAATGAAAATGTGTTCTATTTTTGACTGCGCCATTCAAAAATCCTGACCCATGCCGCTCAAACTCCCCTTCCAAAAATCCCCGCCAGATAAAGGCAAAAGCACACGTGCGCCTGCGCGCAGTGCAGGTGAAAGCAAACCCGCCCCAAAAAAGGACGAGAAAAAGCCCGCGCATACACCTGTAAAACCCGCGCCCAAAGCCCCGGCGGGAAAAACCGCCCCAAAAAACGCACCCCCGCCTCCCCCGCCGCCACTCTTCAACCTATCCACTGACCGCAAACTCGACATCCTCGGCATCTTCCTCGCGCTGGGAGGATTCGTCATTGGGCTAACCCTGCTCTCACCCACCCAGGGCGCATTAACTGGCTTTATTTTGTCACTGGTCAAGTTCCCCTTTGGCAACGGCGTCTACGTTTTATGGCTGGCGCTCATCCTGTTCGGCGGCTGGCTCGTCCTGCGCAAAATTGAGCGCATCCCGCCCATCTCCATCGAACGCGTCACCGGATTCCTGCTGCTCTTCCTGCTCATCCAAACCGTCCTCGACGCCCTCACCGGAGATGGCGGCTGGTTTGGCGGCGCGCTCTACTACCTGCTTCACACCTACCTCGGCCTGGGCGGCGCCATCGTCGCCATGTTGGCCCTATTGCTCATCGGCCTCACCCTGACCTTCGACGTGACCGTGCCTGAATTGTTGGGGAAATTAAAGCCTTTGTTCGACGCTCTGGGGAGATTCTGGGCGATGATACTCTCTCGGCTTCAAAAGAATCCAGCCAGAACAGCCCCACTGCCGCCTGCTCCCGTTGAAAATGGATTCACCCCCCTCAATCGTGACCCATCAGCCCCGGCTGAAACGCCCCCCCATCCCCCGGCTGGCTTGCCGGTCACAACCATCGGCAAACCTGTTGAATGGAAACTTCCCAATCTTAAAGAAATCCTTCAGCCTGGCAATGCCGCCTCAGTCAACGAAGAATTTGTCGAACAACGCGCCCGGCTCATCGAAGAGACGCTCGCCTCCTTTGGCGCGCCCGCCCAGGTCGTCGAAATCAATCGCGGCCCCACCATCACCCAATTTGGCGTAGAACCGCTCTTTATCGAAACCCGGCATGGCCGCACCCGCGTGCGTGTCAGCAAAATCGCCTCGCTCTCTGATGACCTGGCGCTGGCCCTGGCCGCCCCACGCATCCGCATCCAGGCCCCCGTGCCAGGGCGCAGTTACCTCGGCATCGAAGTTCCCAACGAAGAGATGACCCTCGTCACCCTGCGCGACATCCTCGAAGCCGAAGCCTTCCTGCGCGCGCGCAAACCGCTCTCCTTCGCCCTGGGGCGCGATGTCTCTGGGCATCCCATCGGCGCGGAAATTACCGGAATGCCGCACCTGTTGATTGCCGGAACGACGGGTTCCGGTAAATCAGTTTGCGTCAACGCCATCCTGACCTGTATGCTGCTCTACAACACCCCCGACGACCTGCGCCTGGTGCTGGTGGACCCCAAACGGGTCGAATTGACCAACTACAACGGCGTGCCGCACCTCCTGTCGCCGGTCGTCGTCGAAATGGACCGCGTTTTGGGCGCGCTGCAATGGATGACCCGCGAAATGGACCGCCGCTACCACGCCTTCGCCCAGGCTGGGGCGCGCAACATTACCGACTACAACGCCCGCATGAAAGCTCAGGGGCAAAAAAAACTGCCCTATCTGGTCATCGTCATTGACGAACTGGCCGACCTGATGATGATTGCCCCCGACGAAACCGAACGCACCATCACGCGCCTGGCGCAACTGGCGCGCGCCACCGGAATCCACATGATTCTCGCCACCCAGCGTCCCTCGGTAGATGTCGTCACCGGGCTAATTAAGGCCAACTTCCCGGCGCGCATCGCCTTTGCAGTTGCATCCAACACCGACAGCCGCGTCATCCTCGACCAGCCCGGCGCCGAACGCCTGCTGGGGCGCGGAGATATGCTCTACCAGTCACCCGAAGCCCCCGCGCCCGTCCGCTTGCAAGGCGTGTTCGTCTCAGATGGCGAAATCCACACTCTCACCGATTTCTGGCGGGCGCAAAACGCCCAGGGCATGCCCATCCCATCCGGCGGCCCGGTGGATTCTGCTGCAATGAGCGCCCCGCTCAAACAGACCCCCTTATTTGGCGAGGACATCACCACCAGCGTCGAATCAAACGACCCGCTCTACACCGAAGCGATTGACCTGGCGCGCCGCGAAGGCCGCGCCTCAGTCTCTATGCTGCAACGCAAACTGCGCATCGGCTACACCCGCGCCGCCCGCCTGGTGGATATGATGGAAGAAAAAGGCATTATCAGCCTACCCGAAGATGCCACCGGCGTCCGCAAAGTGTTAGATTACGGCCCCGCCGCCCCACCGGCGGAGTAAATGGGGCGGGGTAATTCAAAAGTGGCAGGGCAACGCCCCGTCCAGCGTGAAAAACCATCATTTTGCGACAGAATTCTCTGCGAAATCGCGCTTGGTTGTGTCCTGACGACTCTTCCCTGCGGAATTTCCCATTAGAAACGGTAGAACTAAAAAATCTCAACCCAAGGATTATCTGAATGCTAAGAATACGCATTCCCCCCGCCCTTAAAAACCGAAAATTTACCTTGCTCTGGCTTGGCCTGATGGTTTCCGTCGCCGGAACGCAGATGCAGGTGGCCGCCATTCATTGGCACATCCGCGAACTGAGTGGAACGCCCGACCCGCTCGCCCTGGGCGGAATCGGCCTGGCGCGCATCTTGCCGGTCATCGTCTTTTCGCTGTTCGGCGGCGTGTTCGCCGATACCTACAACCGGCGCATCATCCTGTTCATTACCCAATCCTCGATGGCATTGACCGCGCTGGTGTTGGCGTTGCTGACTTTTAGCGGGCAAACTCAAATCTGGCACATCTACCTGCTGACGGCGCTCCAGGCAGCGGCGATGGCGTTCGATAGCCCGGCCCGGCAGGCCATTGTGCCAAACATTGTCCCAGCCAGTGACCTGCCCAATGCCTTCAGCCTGAATTCGATTGCGTTCAACGCCGGGGCCGTGGTCGGCCCGGTCTTAAGCGGCATCGTCATCGCCACCCTGGGACAGGGCTATACTTATTTCTTCAACGCAATTTCTTTTCTGGGCGTTATTCTTGCCCTGCTTGCCATCGGCACCATCCCACAAGATTTTAGGGGCGTGGGCGGAATCAGCCTTGCGGTCATCAAGGAAGGTTTTCGATTTATTTTCTCGCGTCAAATCATCCTTTCTACGATGGTGATGGACTTTTTTGCCACATTTTTCGCTGCTGCCAATACGATGCTGCCCATCATCGCGCGCGACATCCTGAAAGTCGGCGAAGTTGGCTACGGGCTATTGGGAGCAGCCAGCTCAAGCGGCTCGGTACTGGCGGCTTTTGCCATCTCACAGTTACCATCTATCCGCAAACAGGGGCCGGTCTTCCTGGCCGCAGTCATCATTTTTGGGTTAGCAACCATCGCTTTTGGGTTTGCGCAATCCTTCTGGGTGGCATTCCTGGCTCTGGCGCTGATGGGCGCATCCGACTCGGTTAGCACCATCATTCGCAACACCATCCGCCAACTAAATACTCCCGACCACATCCGCGGAAGAATGACCAGCATCAACCAGATGTTCTTCCAGGGTGGTCCGCAGTTAGGAGAGGTTCGCGCCGGGCTGGTTGCCAGCGCCTTCGGCGTCCCATTTGCCATCATTAGCGGCGGCATCTGGACGATTCTCGCCGCGCTGTTCATCCTGATGAAATGGCCTGTTCTGCGGCAATATGATACGCACGACATCATCCCGCAACCTGCGCCCGCTACCGGAGATTAAGCGTCCCAGCATATCTGAATTCTTGTTCGGCTATAGAATTGCTGTATGCCCCCACATCTGGTGGTCGAAGCAAACCCACCCCAAAGACTTGGCGCGTTTATTATGGCTTAACGAATATCCTTTGATATAATTCAAAAATAGTTTTTATCATAAAATCTCTATTCTCTGGGGCTTGTGGATGACCCTTGAACAAGGAACGCTACTCAACGGGCGTTATCGCATTGTAGATATTCTGGGCCAGGGGGGAATGGGTTCAGTGTACCGCGCTTTGGATGATAACCTGGGCGTGGAAGTTGCCGTTAAAGAAAATTTGTTTTCAACCGATGAATATTCACGCCAGTTCCGGCTCGAAGCGGTTATCCTGGCGAGTTTGCGTCACCAGAACCTGCCACGCGTAACCGACCATTTCGTAATGGAAGGACATGGGCAGTACCTCGTTATGGATTACATCGAAGGCGAAGACTTGCGCCAGCGCATGGAGCGGCTTAACACCATTCCCGAAGAAGATGCCATCCTGGTCGGCGCAGCAGTATGCGACGCCCTCACCTACCTGCACACGCGCCGCCCGCCCGTCTTGCACCGCGATATCAAGCCTGGCAATATCAAAATCACGCCCGATGGGCGCGTCTACCTGGTGGATTTCGGTCTCGCAAAACTGATTCAGGGCAGCCAAACCACCACTACCGGCGCGCGCGCCATGACCCCCGGCTACTCCCCACCCGAACAATATGGCACGGCCCGCACCGACCCGCGCTCCGACATCTATTCACTCGGCGCCACCCTATATGCCGCCCTCACCAGCGCCATCCCCGAAGATGGTTTGGCGCGGGTGATGGATAACGTCCAACTCACGCCCATTCGCAAAAACAGCCCCAAAGTCTCGCGCCGCCTATCCGCGGTCATCGAAAAAGCCATGGAAGCTTATCCCGATGACCGCTACCAAACCGCCGACGAATTTCGGCGCGGACTGCTCAATTCCAGCTCCAAAACCCAGCGATTCACCGAACTCGACCTGAACATCAGCGTCCCGCCCCCGCCTGAAGGCGAAGATGCGAATGGCGCAAAAAAATCTGACCTGTCACCAGCCACGCCTGCCAAAGCGGTGATGGATGTTGTCTCATCCATCACAACCCGAATGCGCCGCCGCGCGCGCCGTGGCGCCGTTCTGGGGATATGGGGCGGGGCAGTTTTGTTGTTACTGGCCTTTCTCTTATTCTGGAACACCAGTCCGGCTTTTCGTCAGGGAATCTTTCCGGCGTTCCAAAGCCCGACACCAAATTTTATCGCGCCGGAAGCAACCCCCATGCAAGACGCCCCGGTTGCGCAAGCCACTCCTGAAGAACCAACCGCCACGCCAAGCCCTCTTCCCACACCAACCGACACCCCGCAGCCGTCTCCTACCGCGACCCCGCTGGGCGGCGGCCTGGGACAAATTGCGTTTGCATCTACGCGCACTGGCATACCCCAAGTTTACATTATTAGTGTTGATGGCACTGGTCTTCGACAAATCACCAATGAACAAGATGGCGCCTGCCAGCCCGATTGGTCGCCAGATGGCAAACGCCTGGTTTATGTTTCTCCTTGCAAACAAAAGTTAGATTCATATAGAGGCTCCAGTCTCTACCTGATTGATGCAAACGGCGAAAATCGCACCGCGCTCCCCACCAGCCTGGGCGGCGATTTTGAGCCAGCCTGGTCGCCAGATGGCAAACGGATTGCTTTTACCTCCCTGCGCGATAGTTATATGGAAATCTACATGATTAACCTGGAGACGAACCAGGTGACGCGCTTGACGCGCGCCCAAGACGTACAAAGGGGAGTTCACGCCCGAATGCCAGCCTGGAACCCCATCGGCTTCCAAATTGCCTACGTTCTTAAACGCGCTGGCACCACTCAAATTTGGGTCACAACCGATGGCGATGTTTATTTGTCTAAGCCCAACGAACAACTGGCGCAAACTGGCAATGAAACCAACGATTTCTTGCCTGTTTGGACAAAAGACGGCCAATTCGTCCTGTTTAGCCAAAACAACTTTGAAGGCACTGTCCCTGCCTGGCTAATGAGTATCCGCTATGAAGAGCGACAGGCCAAACAGGCTGCGCGCCTACCGATTGACCCTCTGCCCATTGTAGATGTCAGCATTTCACACGATGGTTTCTGGATGGCCTTTGAAAGTTGGCCCGATTCGCTCAATCACGATATATACATCACCACCCTGACTGGGGCCAACCGCATCCGGCTGACCACCGACCCCGGATTCGATTTCGACCCGGTCTGGCGACCTAACAAAACTGATTAGCATAAATGAATTACAACTTCAATGCCTCTCCTGCGAGGGAGGCTTTTTGTTTTATAATCATCCAACGTTGTCGCCCATGTAACATCAGGTGGATTTTTCTATGAGTTTAGGTCAAGGAAGCCTTCTTAATAATCGTTACCGCATTGTCGAAACTCTTGGTCGTGGCGGAATGGGGGCTGTGTATCGTGCCGTTGATGAGAGCCTGGGTGTAGATGTTGCAGTTAAAGAAAACCTGTTCACTACAGATGATTACGCGCGCCAATTCCACAGAGAAGCAATCATCATGGCGAACATGCGCCACCCCAACCTGCCCAGGGTCACAGACCATTTTGTGCTGGAAGAACAGGGACAATACCTGGTGATGGATTACATTGAGGGCGACGACTTGCGTCAGCACATTGAAAAACAAGGCACCCTGAATGAATCTGAAGCAATTCGCATCGGCGCGGCGGTCTGTGACGCCCTGACTTACCTGCATACTCGCAAACCCCCCACCCTGCACCGTGACATCAAACTGGGAAACATCAAACTCGCCCCCGATGGCAATGTACTCCTGGTAGATTTTGGCCTTGCCAAGCAAGCCTGGGAACACGAAGAAACCATGACCGGCGCGCGCGCCATGACCCCCGGCTATTCCCCGCCAGAGCAGTATGGCTCGGCCCGCACCGATGCCCGCTCCGATGTGTATTCGCTTGGCGCAACCCTTTATGCGGCAATTACTGGCGTTGTGCCTGAAGACAGCCTGATGCGCGCGGTGGATGGCGTAACGCTCACCCCCGTCCGAAAACATAAGCCTTCTATCTCCCCCCGGCTGGCGGGTGTCATCGAAAAGGCAATGGAAACGGGTACAGCCAACCGCTATCAATCTGCGGCAGAATTTCAGGCCGCGCTGCTCGGCCTGAGCGAAGATACAAGCGTTTTAGACAATGCATCCCCAGAAACTTCGCAGCAGGACCCAAAATCTACGCCTGCGCCGCCGCGCAAAAAAAAAGGCGGCTGTTTTAGCCTGTTTTTGTTCGTACTGCTCTTGACACTGGCAGTCAGCGCCCTGGTCTTGTTCGACCCGAAGAACCAGCAGTTTGTCCTGCCCATCATCCAGACAGAGACCGCTACGCCCACATTTACGTTCACCCCTCCGGCAACATCAACAGCGACGCCTGAAGTGACCGAGGAAACTTTCACGCCTATTCCAGAAACTGCCACGCCGCAGACTATCAAAACCCCTACCCCAGTTACCCCAACCAAGACTCCCTTGCCATCGCCCATTCTCATCGCTACGCAGGCAGATTCGGCAGCTGCAATTATCACCCCCTCGCCCACCCAGGTCGAAGACACTGATGAAATTGCCTATGTAATGGTCGAAAACAGGGTTGCCCAAATTTACCTCGCCAATGCCGACGGGACGAATATTCGGCAATTGACCGATGAACGTAACGGAGCCTGCAACTTCGACTGGTCGCCAGATGGGTTGCGGCTGGTGTATGTCTCGCCTTGTAACGCCAAAGTAAACCAATATCCCGGCGCAGGGCTGTATATTCTCGGCCTGGAGACGAACACAACCACAGCCTTGCTCGATGCCCCTGGCGGCGAATTTGACCCAGCCTGGTCACCAGATGGCTCAAAAATTGCCTTTACCTCCCTTCGAGATAATGGCAACTGGCAAATTTTCGTTTATGATTTTGAAACAAACACCCTTGCGCAATTGACAACCGCTGAAAACAATACCCACTCACGTTACCCGGCCTGGTCTCCCGATGGCAGTCAACTGGTATATGTTCAGCGCAGATTTCAAGAACTCCAACTCTGGGTAATGCTCCCAGATGGGAGTGAAAAAAAGCGGATTGCTTACACCGACGCGACCGTTTCAGACTTCCTGCCAGCCTGGTCGCCCGATGGGACTTTCATGCTGTTCAGTCAAAACAATCTCGCTCTCTCTTCGCCCGCCTGGCCGATGCGCCTCAACATCGGCATGGAACGCCCCGAAAGATTGGTGAAACCCGCAGTACCGGTGGTAGATATTACTTTTTCACCAGATGGATTGTGGATTGCTTATGAATCTACCGATGGCAGCAACCAGGATATTTACCTGTTCAACCTGCTGACCAGTGAAATCATCCGCCTGACCCAATCGCCCAATATCGAGTTTGACCCGGCCTGGAAACCGTAACCCTAAATTCGCAGTACCGCATAACTTGCTATTCGGTGTTGCTTTGCCCTCACCCTAACCCTCCCCTGAAGGGGGAGGGAACACCCTTCTCCCGGCGGGAGAAGGGTCGGGGATGATGGAAAACGCCCAAATTGGGCAAAGATATAAATCCGAAGCAAGCCTCTCCAACTTTTCGCAGCAAGTTATGCGCTATTGCCTAAATTCATTTCGCAACCCAAAAACGACCTGTTTGGAAACGCCCCGAAGGTTGAAAAACCTTCGGGGCGTTTTGCGTTTCATATCTTTTCTTGCAGCCCGGCCAAGATTTGGTCGTATAGATTTGGGTTGGCCGCAACAATGGACTGAGGCGGGCGCAGGTAATCGGCCCCGCCAAATGCGTTGGTGACTTTAGCGCCTGCTTCTTCGGCAATCAGGCCGCCAGCGGCTACGTCCCAAGAGTTAAGAGAGATTTCCCAGAATCCATCGAATCGCCCGGCAGCCACATAACACAAATCCAGCGCGGCGGAACCCAGCCGCCTCACACCCTGGCTTCTTTTGGAAAACCGGACAAAGTTGGCAAAATTATCCCGTTCGGTATTCCAGGCATCGTAGGGGAAGCCCGTTACCAGCAGGCTTTTTTGCATTTCGGGCTGATACGAGGCCCTTAATTTCCGAGTCCCATTCAATTGGGAGCCTTTCCCGCGCTCGGCAGTGAATATTTCGTTGCGCATGGGGTCATAGACGGCGGCCAAAACCACCTGGCCGTGGTGGGCATACGCAATTGAAACGCAAAACATCGGGATTCCGTGCGCGTAGTTCACAGTTCCATCCAGTGGGTCAATGTGCCACAAATGTTCTGCGGTCCCATTCGTTGTCAGCCCGGATTCTTCGGCCAGGATGCTGTGGCCGGGGAACAGGCGGCTCACTTCGCCGAGCAAGAACGCTTCGGATGCGCGGTCAATTTCTGTCACCAGGTCAATAACGCCTTTGTAACTTACCTGGTTGTCTTTTTCATAGCCATCAAACAAAATTTGACCGGCCTGGCGCGCCATTCGCTCCAGGTCGGTCAGAGTGGGTATCGTCATAATCAATTTCCTATTGCTTTCAATTCTTCGAGAACGCGATAGATTTCGTTTAGCTCAGATTGGATGTTCTCGCGGTCGTTTTTTGCCTGTTGGAGCATGGATTCAAAGGCCGGGCGCTGTTCAGCAGGCAGGGTGGGGATTAACCGTTCGGTGCGGGCAATCTGCGTGTTTTTGTGGCGCAATTTGTTTTCCAAACGGTCACGGTAGCCCTGGTAAAATGCCCTGGAATTGAGCGGTTCTGGGGCTGTGGATGGTTCCTGGGTCATAATTTCTGCGATAGTCAGCAGGAAATCTTCGGTATCAATGGGCTTTTCGATAAAACGAGTCGCGCCCAGGCTGATGGCAAATTTTTTATCTTCAGGGGTGACGTACGTCGCAGAAAGGAAAATAACCGGAATGCTGCGCGTGGCAGGATTGGTGCGCAGGTTTTGCACGAAAGCGTAGCCATCCATTTTAGGCATCAAAATATCGGTGATAATCAGCACCGGTTTGACATTTTCGACAACCTGCAAGGCCTCCAGGCCATTGCGGGCGCTGGCGACTTCATACCCTTTGAAGCGCAGGGTTACTTCAAGCAATTCCAAAACGTTGGCAACGTCTTCGACAACAAGGATGGGGCCATTTTTCATGCGCTTATTTTACTCCGATTGTGCTAATTCAGGATTAACGCAACCGTTAACCGGCCCAAATCCGCCGGCCCAGGGCAGACATGGCTAATTCGACCGCCAGGGCGGCAGTGGTGTTTTCGGCATCGAGAATGGGGTTGACTTCGACCAGGTCGAGGCCGATAAGTTTTCCGGTTTCAGCGACCAGTTTACAGGCCAGGTGCGCTTCGCGGTAGGTCAGGCCGCCTGAAACGGGAGTCCCGACTCCGGGGGCGTGGCGCGGGTCGAGCGAATCCATGTCGAACGAGAGAAAAATCCCGTCCACATCGCGCGAGACGCGCTCAATGGCTTTTTCCAGCGACTGCGCCATGCCCAGGCGGTCAATTTGTTCCATGGCCATTACCATCACGTCAGCCTGTTTCAGGTTGCGCTTTTCGCCAGGGTCGAGGTCGCGCGCACCGATGACCGCCACCCGCTGCGGGTTGATAACCGGCTCCGTTTCGCCCCATAGGGCGGTCAGGCGCGGGTCGCCCAGGCCACACAGCGCGGCCAGCGGCATTCCGTGAATGTTGCCAGAAGGGGTGGTTTCGGCGGTGTTGAAGTCGGCATGGGCGTCTATCCAGATTACGCCCAGCTTTTTGTGTTTGGCCGCGCCGTGAATAGAGCCAATCGCCACGCTATGGTCGCCGCCCAGCACAAGTGGGAAGTGACCGGCCTGGAGCGATGTCGCCACAGCCCCAGCAGCGCGCCGCGCCATTGGCACAATGCAGTCAATATATTTCAGTTTTGGCTCGTTGATTTTGCACATCTCGGCGATTGGCACTTCGATGTTGCCTTTATCTTCCACCGTATAGCCTAGTGATTCGAGTTTTTGTTGCAGGTGGGCGTAACGGATGGCGCTGGGTCCCATATCCACGCCGCGCCGATCTGCGCCCAAGTCAATAGGAACACCAATAATGTCAATTTGCATGGTTTCTCCTGTAAAAGTAGCGCAAGATGTTATCTTGCGCTACGCAGTTCGGTAATACCCCACATCCACCGAATAAACGCGGCCCTTTTTGATGACCTGCCGCACCAGGTTGGTGCCAAAGCGATAGCCCAGGTGAC
>CAYLZI010000091.1:0-12546 GCA_964388215.1 uncultured Anaerolinea sp. | reverse complement strand
GCAGCCTGGTCTTTACTCCCATCGTCATTGTCGTCCTGGGCGTGGTGACGGTCGTATTCAGTGTGCTAAAAGGCATTGCCACCGTGCTGCTAATCGGCTGCACGGGCATCCTGTTCATCGTTCTGGGCATCGTCACCGTACTAATGCGTGAACGCCTGGGCGAACTACGCGACCGGATGAGCGGCTGGAAAGCATAGCGCAGCCGCTTCGCGGGCCGCAGCCAAAGGCTGCTCTGATTTGCGCTCATCGCGCAAATCCTGCGCCATAATAACAACCGATTACCACGCCGCCTTTACCAGCGCGGGCAAAACCTCCCCAGATTTTCCCTGCAAGAAAAAGTCTACCGTTTCCGTCAACGGCGTTGGCTCGGCGTTGATTTCGACGACCAGCGCGCCCTTGCTCCGCGCCGCATAAGCCAGCGATGCGGCAGGCTGCACCAGCCCCGAAGTGCCAACCGAAAAGAACGCATCGCAAGTCCGCGCCGCCTCGAATGCTGATTCCAATGCAGCGAAGGGCAAGGATTCGCCAAACCAGACCACATCCGGCCTGAGCAGCCCGCCGCACCGGGGACATGGCGGCACATCCGAGCAAGATTCATCCCAGGCTGTAGCCCGCTCGCCGCAAACCGAGCATTTCACCCGCTGAAGGCTGCCATGCAGTTCCAGCACGTTCACGCTCCCCGCGCGGCGGTGCAGGCCATCCACATTCTGGGTAATGAGCGTAAAACTTGGGACCTGCTTCTCCATTTCTGCCAACGCAAAGTGACCAGGGTTCGGCGCTGCCGCCTGCGCCTTCTCGCGCCGCAGCGCATACCAGCCCCAGACCAGTTTCGGGTCACGGGCAAAAGCCTCAGGGGTCGCCAAATCTTCGGGGCGATACTGCGCCCACAGCCCCACCTGCGCGTCCCGAAAGGTGCTCAATCCCGATTCCTGCGACACTCCAGCGCCAGTCAGTACGGCCATGCGCTGTGCTTTGCGTAAAAAAGATAGGAGTTCGAGAGAAATGTTCATGGCGATATTCGATATTCGATATTCGAGATTCGAGATTCGAGATTCACGCCAGCCCGAACATCGAATACCGAGTATCGAGTATCGAATACCGAGTATCGAATAACGCCTTACGCCTTACCAAACGCCTCGCCTACCATCTCCTGCGCCTCGGCGAGTATCCGCTCCAGGTGGGCATCGTCCACGAAACTTTCGGCATAAATCTTGTAAATTTCCTCGGTACCCGAGGGCCGCGCCGCGAACCAGCCGTTGGCGGTGGTCACTTTCAGGCCGCCGATGGAAGCCCCATTGCCCGGAGCGCGCGTCAGCCGGGCGGTGATTGGGTCGCCCGCCAGCGTTTGAGCCTTCACGGCTTCCGGCGAAAGGTTTTTCAAAATACTTTTCTGCGCGGCATTTGCAGCGGCATCAATCCGCTTGTAAACCGGCGCGCCGAAACGCTCGGCCAGTTCCTGGTAATGCTTGCCAGGGTCGCGCCCGCTCAGGGCGATAATTTCCGCCGCCAGCAGGTTTAAGATGATTCCATCCTTATCGGTCGTCCAAACCGTGCCATCTTTGCGCAAAAACGAGGCCCCGGCGCTTTCCTCGCCGCCAAAACCGAAGGAACCATCCACCAGACCACCCACAAACCATTTGAAACCGACCGGTACCTCGGCCAGTTCCCGGCCCAGCGCGCCTGCCACCCGGTCAATCATCGAACTGGAAACAAGCGTTTTGCCCACTTTAGCATCTTTCCGCCAGCCAGGGCGGCTCTGGTAAAGATACCAGATTGCCACCGAAAGGTAATGATTCGGGTTCATCAGCCCGGCGGAGGACGTGACAATCCCGTGCCGGTCTACGTCCGGGTCGTTGCCAAAGGCAATGTCGAAGTCGCCTTTCAGGCGAATCAACCCGGCCATCGCGTAGGGCGAGGAACAATCCATGCGAATTTTGCCGTCGTGGTCCACCGTCATAAATGAAAATGCCGGGTCAACGGCGCGGTTGACGACGGTAATATTCAGTTTATGGATGTCAGCAACTACGTCCCAATAAGCCACCGCCGCCCCGCCCATTGGGTCTACCCCAATGCGAATGCCCGACTGTGACACTTTCTTCAGTTCGACCACGTTTTCCAAATCACGAACATACGGCGTGATGAAATCGTATTCCTGAGTGGTTTCGACCTTCAGGGCCTTGCGCAGCGAAATGCGCTTGACCGCTTTCAGCCCCTCGCGCATGATTTCATTGGCGCGCGCCTGAATACTATTCGTAATCTCTGGCCCTGCCGGGCCGCCGTTGGGCGGGTTATATTTGAATCCGCCATCCTCGGGCGGGTTATGCGAGGGCGTGATGACCACGCCATCAGCCAGGTCAGATGTTCGGCCCCGGTTAAAGGTCAAAATCGCGCGCGAAATGACCGGCGTTGGCGTGTATCCTTGCGTTATGCGGATTTCGACCCCATTCGCAGCAAAGACCTCGATAGCAGTCGCTTCCGCCGGTTCTGAAAGCGCGTGCGTATCCTTGCCAATGAACAACGGGCCGGTTATCCCTTGCGCCTGGCGATATTCCGCCAGCGCCTGGCAAACGGCAAGGATATGCGTTTCGGTAAAAGCAGCTTCGGTTGAAGTGCCGCGATGTCCCGACGTGCCAAAGGCGATTTGCTGGGCCGGGTCTGCCGGGTTGGGCTGTTCGGTATAAAAAGCAGAAACCAGTTTAGGAATATTACACAAAATTTCGCGTGGGGCGGGTTTGCCAGCCAGAGAATGCGCCATAAGAACCTCCGGGGAAGATATGATTAAGATGATTATAGCAAAAGTCCGCGCCAGTAAATACATTCAGGCATGGTTCTCAAAAAATTAGCATGATACAATTTCTACAAATCCCAGCCAGGGATGCGAACAAAACCAGAGACCCGAATAGAAAACACCAACGGAGGTTCTATGATTACCGAATACCATCGCCCGCAAACGCTAGAAGAAGCCCTGCAACTGCTGGCCCATCCCAGCACCCTCCCGCTTGGCGGCGGGACGAAAATCAACAGCCCAGCCTTCAAAGGGCAAGATTTTGCCGTCATAGATTTGCAGGCTTTAGACTTAAAAGGAATTTTCGTTTCTGGCTACACGCTAGAAATTGGCGCCACAGTCACGCTGCAACAACTCCTCGAAAACGAAAACACCCCTGAAGCCTTGAAACAGGCCATCCGGCAAGAAGCCAGCTTGAACATCCGCAATGCCGCCACCATCGCCGGAGTGCTGGTTTCAGCCGATGGCCGTTCGCCGTTTGCAACCGCCATGCTGGCGCTGGACGCGAAAGTGACCGTAATCAGTGAACAGTCATCAGTCATCAGCCTGGCCGAATATTGGGCTTTGCGCCCACAGGGACTCATCACCCTGGTCAGCATCCCGTTAAACGCAAAGTTCGCCTACGAACAGGTCGCCCGCGCCCCCAAAGATGTCCCAATTGTGTGCGCCACCCTGGCCCAGTGGAACAGCGGACGCACCCGCCTGGCCCTCGGCGGCTATGGCGCGAGTCCCCTGCTGGCAATGGACGGCACCGAAGCCGACGGCCTGGAATCCGCCGCCCAAAACGCTTTCCACGAAGCCAATGACCAATGGGCCTCTGCCGAATACCGCATGGATGTGGCCGCCACATTAGCCAAACGCTGCCTGGAAAGCGTGCGTGAATAAAATCCGCGCTCTGTTTCAGAGTAACCTTCTGGCCCTGCTGCCAACCATCCCGCTGATTTTTTACTGGCTGTACTGGGCCTTCAACCCAGGCTACTGGTTCTCCACCGACCCGGCAGCCTGGTATTTTTTAGATTCGCTGGCCCCCTTCGCGGGCAAACCCTACACTTACATAGACCACCCCGGCACGCCGGTCCATATCATCGGCACCTTCCTGCTTGGGTTGACCTACCCCTTCTTTGGCAGTCCGCAAAAACTCATCGGCTACTTCATCGCCGAACCAGAAACCTTTTTCGTCATGGCAAACGGCTTCCTGCTCGCCATGAACCTGCTAACGATTTTCCTGTTCTATCGCATCGCAACAAAAACCCTGCAAAATGACAAACTCCTGACCGGGATGGCGCTCAGCCTGATGTATTTTTCGATTCACCCGCACGGATTTAGTTCACTCACCTATTGGTCGCACAACTCATTCAATTTCATCTTTGGGACGCTGTGGCTGCTGTGGCTGTATCATGAAACGCAAACCGGGCAAATTCCTCGCAAAAAAGGATTCCTGCTCGGCCTGACCGCCGGAGCGCTCGTCACGACACAACTGTATCTCCTGCCCTGGCTGGCTGGCGGGGCGGTGACGGTCTTCTTCCTGGCCCTGTTCCGCGATAAATCGCTCCGCGCCGCACTTCTGGATGGGTTGGTTTTCTCATCTGGGGGGATTTTGGGAATCGCCCTTTTGCTGGTTCCCGCTTACGAAGCCCTGCCCCGCCTGTTAGGCTGGCTCACCCGGCTGGCAGCCAGCCAGGGCATTTATGGAACCGGTGAAGCCGGGTTTTACTCACTTCAACTCATCCCGCTCAGCCTGGGGTTTTGGAGTCAACACGCCCCGGCGATGATGATAACGCTCTTCCTGACCTTCTCCCTGACCTGTTTCTCGCTCTGGAAAACAAAGCGCGGCCATCTTCCGCTCTCTCCCGCCAACCTGGCGCTGGCGCTCGGCCTGACACTGCAAACCCTGCTCTTGATGCTGGTGCTGGGGAAATTTTTCTACCGCCTGCGCTATGTCCTGGCACTGGCCGCCTTGCTGCCCGTCCTGTCCATGCTGGCGCTAAAGCTGGCCGAACAGGCCCACTTGCGTATCGACTGGCTCAAGCGGCTGGCTTTTGCTGCCCTGCTAATCAGCATGGCAATTTTCCTAAGCCGGGAGATGACATCCCAACGCAAGAAAGCGCTCGACGAGCGCGAAACCGCCATCTCCCGTTCACAGGTGGTTACTATCCTGGCAAAGCAAAAGGGAGTTAATGAAAAAGATTTGGTTGTCGTATATGCTTTCAGCACGCCGCTCAAATGCGCCGGGCTGCTAACCGCCAACAACTGGATTCGCGCCTTCGATGCAGAAATTGCCGCGCTTTGCCCCAACCAGTACGCCATTTACGATTTCAAATTCGATTACGAACTCAACACCCCTCACCCCATCCCGCAAATTGAACAAATCAACTGGGATTTGGTCTTGTGGCCCAGCAATGGCTCAAACCTGCCCGAATATCTCAACTCAGTGGGCGCGCGAAGCGTCCCCGGCTCGTGGGGAATCAGCCGGGGACGCTGGTTTTTCCTGCGACCGTAAAAACATCCCGAAGGTTTTTTGAACCTTCGGGATGTTTTCATTTCCTCTTTTCCCAAACCTGGTATTGAGGGTTGTTATACAGCCTCCTCCACGCGCCAGTCTCCTCAAGTTTTTCGAGGAAGAGAGGGTACTTGCGCTTCATGATAACCATATATTCTGGCTCTTTACCCGAATCGCGGATAATTTTCTCGATGCACGCCAGGTCGCCAGCCTGCCCACAGCCAAAGGAATTCAGCAGGAACCCGCTTTGCTCATCCAGGTTGCCCTGCCACTCATAAGCCCAGTGCGCAAATATCGGCGCGCGCTGCGAGAGATACGGGAACCACTCTGTCTCGCCATAATCAGCCAGGATGATGTAATCGCTTTCAGGAGAAGAAGTTTCGCGCAAGTATTGAGCGGCATCCAGCAAATTCCACGTCAGGGATGGTTTCATGGATGCGATGCGCGCCATCCCACCAAAATAAATTGCCAATACCAGCAGACCTGCCAAGATGAATGCAGCCGTCTGCGCATATCGTCTGCTGGAAAGGTAAAAGTAAACTTCCTGAAGTAAATTGACAGCCAGAATCACGCCCATCGCCACGATAAAGCGGCGGCTTTGCAGGCTGAACAGGGCGGTGACGGCCAACAGGACGGGCAATTCATAGCGCCGCCGGTAGATTTGCATCGCCGCTCCGCCCAGCGCCAGCCAGCCTAGCAGCGGAATCTCGAATAATTTACTAAACCCAATCCAAAGCAGGGAGGCCATACCCTGCGCGCTTCCCAATGCTGACAAAATGTCGAGCGTATTGTGCGAACGCAGCGCATTCAAAAATACGCCAGCCGGGTGATGCGCCAGGACGGCAACCAGCCAGGGAGCAACCGTCAACAGAACAAACCCGACCACAATCAAGGCTTGTTTCCAGATTTTGAGATGGAATAGCAGCCAAATTCCCATCCACAGGGCGAGGAAGTAAGCATAGCCAAGATGGCTTAGAATCGTCAGACCGCCGAAAAAGCCTGCCAGGGCCGGCAGTTTCCAGTCAGATTCAGGTTTGATGCGCAAGAAAATAGCAAAAGCCATCATGAAGCAGGCAAACGCCAGGCCGCGCACCATGCCCGCCGCCCAAACATGACTCTCGATGAGGTAGGGCGCGGAAGCAGCCAAAATTGCCGCCATCGCTGCCCAGACCTTTGAGCGAGAAAAATGCTCATAGACCGCCGAAAACGCTAACAGCGCGGCCAGGCTGTAAAACGGAATCAGCCACCGCAAATAGAACCAGGTCGAAATCCCCAGTTTGAGAAAAACCGCATGCGCATAAAACCCAAGCGGAGGGTAAACATAAGGAATCCCGCTCATAGCAGACACTGGTAAGACGAGGTTTTCGTCGGCCAGTTGCTCGCCAAAACTGGCAAACATGCCACCATAGCCAATGGGCAAATCGAGACGGTACGCATTAAAAAAGAGCGGGGTAAGGCACAACACGACGCAAACAGCAATAAAGGCTATTTTTCGGATGTTCATGCGGAAATTGTACTATAATCTGCCCGCTCACCCGCTGAACCGGCAATGGCAGGGGCTGGTAGCACCTTTTCTGGAGTGTTTATGGAAAAACGTCGGCAATGGATTTCGAGAAACCTGATTAATTATGCGCCCTATGTGCTTATCATAACACCCATCCTGATTCACTGGGTCTTTTGGAACCTGTATACAACGTACTGGGTCAATACCGACCCCTCAACCTGGTATTTTCTGGATTCGCTATCGGTCTTTACAGGCAAGTCGTATACCTTCATTGACCACCCTGGTACACCGGTTCAAATTATTGGTTCCATGTTCCTGGCCTTAACCATCCCACTTTTTGGAAACGGGCAAGATTTGGTTGAATTCCACCTTGCGCGGCCAGAAATTTTCTTTTCCATAGCCAACCTGTTTTTGGTCATCGCCAATGGCCTGACTGTCATCCTGCTGTACCGCCTCACGACAAAAGTGGTTAAAGCGAATCCTGTTCTTGCGGGAATTGCTGTCTCTTTGAGCTACTTTGCAATTCACCCGTTAAGCACGCGAATGCTCACTTACTGGCAGCATAATGCGCTCTATTTTTCGCTCGGCACTCTGTGGTGGGTATTGGTATATCAAAAAATCATTCGGGAAAAATTTTCCAGAAAAGACCATTTCTCCTTTGGAGTTGCAACAGGAATACTGGCAAATATTCAAATCTTCTTTATTCCGATGATTGTCTCAAGTGTCCTATTGTCATTTTTATACGCGCAGCAAGAAGGTCGGTCGGTTAAAAAAGGCCTGATTGGGGCCGGATATGCCATCCTGGGCAACCTGGCAGGCATCGCCGCGATGATACTTCCCATTTACCGGGAACTTCCGCGTTTCTGGAGATGGATTTCTGGAATCATCTTTTCTGAAAGCCTGTATGGTGATGGCCGCGAAAGTTTCTTCACGTTCGACGCCTTGTTATTTGCCATGCAACGCTGGCCAAAAGATAACACCGCCCTCATTTTATTCGGCGCGCTGTTGCTTGCGGGGCTTTTGATGGGCTTGTACTTTTGCAAAAAGGAAAACTCCCGGCTTCCGGCAGGCCTATCCATCCTGTTGATTGTTCTGTTGGTTCAGGTTTTGTTCCTGGTCGTTCTCATTACCCGAGGGTATGCAAGACCGCGTTACTCATTGGCGCTGGCCGCGCTCTTGCCAGTCTTTTTCCTGGCGGTGTTGCAGTTGATAGCGTTATCGAAACGGAATATGGAGCGAATGAAGCAGGTCATCTTCGCGTTGGTCGTTGTTGGCGCGCTCCTGACCACGCAAGCCGAGGTGAAACGCCAGTATGACAAACACATATTGGAAGTAGAACTGGCAGTGAGCAGGTCAATCACCATAAAATCTTATGCGCAGCAATATAACGTGCCTGAAGATGAAATTGTCATCGTATATGCATACGGAACGCCCCTAAAATGCGCTTCACTGGTACTGGCCAATGACTGGCTGGCGCTGTTTGACAGGGAAATCTCTGCCCTTTGCCCCAGCCAGTATGCAATTTATACCGACGGCGCATCGGTCAATCTTAACAGTAACCGCGCATTAGCCAACATAAAAGAAATTGATTGGGATATCGTCGTTTCTTCCGGGGAGCCTACATTTTTATCCTTGCTGGATGAAGAAAAAATAAAAAATGTCCCCGGCGCGTGGGGCATAGCCAGAAGAACCTGGTTTTTCGTTGAAAAGTAAAAAGGAAACGAATAGGAATGCTATAATTTCAGAGACACATGCGTCACACTACAGATGCCAGAAAATAGGCAAGGACTATATGAATACTGAACCCCGTACCCCGGCCTGGACATCCACAACAAAACTGGTGGTGGGCCTGACCCTGGTGGCGATTCTGGCCGGAATGTTAATCAAGTTTCAGGGCATCCTGCCTCCGTTGCTCTTATCATTCATCCTGGTCTATTTGTTGTACCCCCTGGCAAGTTTCACCACCCACAAATTGCGCCTGAAGTGGAGCGTTTCGGTCAACCTGATTTACCTGCTGCTCGTCCTGCTCATTCTGGGATTGCTGACCATCGCCGGGTTTGAAATCGTCGTGCAAATCCAGAGCCTGATTGGGTTGGTAACGCGCAGCCTCGATTCAGTCCCAGATTTAGTAGATGAATTTACTGCCAGGGTATTGGAATACGCTGGGCCGTATGTGCCACAGATAGAAACCATCAACCTGGAGCAGGTGGGCAACCAACTCATTGATACGATTCAATCCACGCTTGGTCGTGTCGGTGAACTTCTTGGCGTAGTTGCGAGCGGGGCGGTCAATACCCTGGTCTGGACGTTGTTCGTCCTGATTGTCTCGTATTTCGTTCTCGTCGAAAGCGGCGGTCTGCGCGAGCGCATTATCCAGGTCAACCTGCCAGGCTACAGCCAGGATTACGCCCGCATGAGCCAGGAGGTGGCGCGCATCTGGAATGCCTTCCTGCGCGGGCAACTCATCCTCATCAGCATTTCAACGGTGGCTTATACGGTCGTCTTGGGCAGCATGGGCGTCAGTTACGCCCTCGGAATCGCCCTGATGGCCGGGCTGGCGCGCTTCCTGCCATATATCGGCCCTTTCATCACCTGGACGGTGCTGGCGTTGGTCACGTTTTTCCAGGCCTTCAAACCCTTTGGCCTGAGTCCCCTGGTCTATATGTTGATTGTGCTGGCGGTCGCCTGGCTGATAGATGCCCTGCTCGATAACATCATCTCGCCGCGCGTCATGGCCGAATCGCTCAAAGTCCACCCGGCGGCGGTGCTGGTAGCGGCCATCATCGCCCTCGACCTGCTTGGGGTTTTGGGCGTCGTCATCGCCGCGCCCATCCTGGCAACCCTGCAACTGGCGTTGCGCTATGTGGTGCGCAAACTCTTCGACCTCGACCCCTGGGGCGGGCTGGAAGAAAACCCGGCCCCGCCTTCCCTGCGCGTGCAAGTCAAGGAATGGATGGACAGTTTGCGTTCGAAATTCCACCCGCGCCGCCAAAAAAAGTTATAATGAGTTATCTTTGAAAGGAGCAAACTATGCCCAAAAATCCTGAACCCACCCCCACCACCGAAACCCTGGCCGAGACCGAAAACTACCTGGTCTGGAAGGCCGATGAGCCGGATGGCGAGACCACCTACCATGTGGAGCTCGGCAACCTGACGGTGCATTTCTTCCGCGAAGAATGGGATGAGTTCCTCGAACTTGTCCGCTCGCTGGAGTAACCCCACCCACCCAGGGGCAGGCCGAACCTGCCCCTTTGTATTTGCCCATGAAAAACGAAATTACAGATGTACCCGGCATTGAAGTTGGGCAAGCCCAGGACCTTGATGCGCTGACCGGTGTGACGGTCATTTTATGCCGCAAAGGCGCAGTCGGCGGCGTGGATGTGCGCGGCAGCGCGCCCGGCACCCGCGAAACCGACCTGCTCAACCCGCTCAACCTGGTTCAAAAAGTCCACGCCATCACACTGGCAGGCGGCTCAGCCTTTGGGCTGGATGCCGCCAGCGGCGTGATGAAGTACCTCGAGGAACAAAAAATCGGATTCAACACCGGCGCGGGCATCGTCCCTATTGTGCCTGCCGCAATCTTATTCGACCTGGGCCTGGGGCGCGGCGACATCCGCCCCACCGCCGAAATGGGCTACCAGGCCGCTGCCGCTGCCAACCCTGGGGCAGTGACCGAGGGTAACTTCGGCGCCGGCACGGGCGCCACAGTGGGCAAAATCTTCGGCAACAAGAGCGCCATGAAGTCAGGATTGGGAACTGCCAGCCTGGAAATTGGCGCGGGCGTGGTCGTCGGGGCCATCGTGGCGGTCAACGCCTTCGGCGATGTCATCGACCCGAAAACGGGCAAGATTCTCGCTGGGGCGCGTTCGGTCGAAATCGGTCCCTTGCAACTGGGCGCAAAAGGCTATTTTGCGAATACGCTCGAGGTGATGAAATCCTTCGCCGGGCGCGCCGTATTGGGTTTTGCTGCCAAAACGAACACGGTCATCGGCGTAGTGGCGACCAACGCCAAACTGACCAAAGCCGAGGCCAACAAAATGGCGCAAATGGCCCACGACGGCCTGGCGCGCGTCATCCGCCCCGCGCACACCATGTTGGATGGCGATACCATCTTCGCGCTTGCCACCGGCGAGAAGAAATCGGACGTGACGACGGTAGGCGCATTCGCCGCCGAAGCACTATCCGCGGCCTGCTTGCGGGCTGCGCAAACCGCAAAAAGCGCAGGAGGCCTGCCAGGGCTGGGCGATTAAACAAAAATCGCGGCTAACGCCGCGACTTCTGACCGGTACGAAAAGGAAATTTAGGCCGTCTTAACCATTGCGCGGATGCACTTGGTGCAGAGCGTTACCTGAGACTTGCGGCCCTTCTCCATCACAGTCACTTTCTGCAAATTCGGCTTGAACTTGCGGTTAGTTGCCCGCAGGGAGAAGGAACGGTTGTGACCAAAGGTTGTGGTTTTGCCACAATGAGCGCACTTTGCCATCTTAAAATCATCCTTTCTTGCTATAATTCCAACACCTGTCTTTTCTAACAGGCGCGGTATTTTATCACAAACCGTATCCTTTCACAAGGAAAGTGTTAAACATTTCGCAAAGGACACATGTTATGGGACAAGAAAAAACTACCCTGGGAAGTATTCATATTTCGCCCAATGCCATCGCCACAATCACCTATCATGCTACCCTGCAATCATACGGCGTGGTAGGGTTGGCCCCCAAAAACCTGGCCGAAGGCATCGCCAACACCATCACCCGCGAACCAACGCGCGGCGTCAACGTCCACTTTGACGGAGATACGCTTGACATTGACATCTACGTTGTCGTAGAATTTGGCACCCGCATCGCATCGGTCGCCAACAGCGTTGCCAACACCGTCCGCTACTGTGTAGAAAAAAACGTCGGCCTTAAAGTTCACGCCGTCAATGTTCATATCCAAGGTTTGCGCATCAGCAACCCAGATTAATGCCAGACACGGAACACGCATCAACAAACTGCGTGTTCCGTTTTGTGAGATTATCTATAACCTATACTGCTCGCGCTAGGAGATTTTTGAGCATGATGAGAAAGACAATTGATGGATTGGCGGTCAAAGAACTGGTGGAAGCCGGGCTGACCTGGCTGCGCACCAACCAACAGACAGTCAACGCGCTGAACGTGTTCCCCGTACCCGATGGAGATACCGGCACGAACATGCTGTTGACCATGAACTCAGCCTACAACGAGGTCAGCAGCCTGGGACACCACAGCGCCGGGCAGATGGCCGCCGCCGTAGCGCAAGGCGCGCTGATGGGCGCACGCGGCAACTCTGGCGTCATCCTCTCGCAACTGTGGCGCGGGTTTGCGCGCGCCCTGCACGGCAAGGATGTCATCGACTCCCCCGCCCTGGCAGCCGCCTTTGCCGAAGCGCGCGATACCGCCTACAAAGGCGTCGTCCGCCCCGTGGAGGGGACGATTTTGACCGTCTCGAAAGACATCGCCGCAGAAGCAGAGAAAGCCGCCGGGGAAACCGACGACCCAGTGGAAGTCTTGCGCCGCTGTGTGCGGGCTGCCGACGAATCGGTAGAGCGTACCCCCGAATTGCTCCCCGTTCTAAAACAGGCTGGGGTCGTCGATTCTGGAGGTAAAGGCTTATTCTTCATTCTCGAGGGAATGATTCGGTTTATTGATGGCGAATCGCTCGAATCACCCCTTATTTCGGTACAGCCGCTTTCGGCCATGATGCTGGAGAACGCCATGGAAGACGTCGAAGAAGGCCAGG
>CAYLZI010000090.1:0-12555 GCA_964388215.1 uncultured Anaerolinea sp. | reverse complement strand
GCATTCCGCTCTCCACCGAGGCTCGCGCTGGGGTGAGTTGGGGGGCGATGAAGGTGCAAAACAGATAAGACAGCGGCTGTGGGAACGGATTGCCTGCGGCGAAGCGGAGAAACGGATGAAAAGTTCCGAGTAGCGAGCAACGAGTAGCGAATAACCAATTACGAATAACCAATCACTCAAGGTGTAACAATGGCTGGACGTGAAGACCTTTTTCATCGCGCAATGAACGACGGACATTCGGCGGCCTGGGACCAAAACTGGGGGGCTGCGGCAGATGCCTACCGGCGCGCCCTGGCAGAATTTCCCGATAATCCCAAGGCGCTGAACAGTTACGCCCTGGCGTTATATCAACAACAAAAATATGATGAGGCATTGAAGGTTTACAAGCGTGTCGCGCAGGTCACGCCCGATGACCCAGTGGCGTTTGAAAAAATTGCCCAGTTAAACGAGCGGCTGGGTAACTTGAAAGATGCGGTGCAAGCGGCTGTCCAATCGGCGGAACTGTACCTTAAGGCACGCGAGGTGGAAAAGTCGATTGAAAACTGGCTGCGGGTGGTGCAATTAAACCCAGAACACATCGCCGCCCGCTCGCGGCTGGCGTTGATTCACGAAAAAACCGGGCAAACTCATCAGGCAATTACCGAGTACATCGCGCTTGCCAGCCTGCTGCAACATGGCGGCAACCCGCAAAAAGCGCTGGAAGTGGTGGGACACGCTTTGCAGTTGGATTCTTCCAGCCAGGAGGCGGCCCAGGCTGCTAGCATGATTAAATCGGGGCGGCTGCTCAATAAACCGATGCGTCCACGCGGTGGAACAGGGCCTCTGCGCATGGCGGCAGTGAAGGAGTTTGAGCAAAAGGAAACTGTCCGCGAAAGCCCCGACCCGGTCACAGAAGCCTCGCAAAAAGCTCTAACGATGCTGGCTGAGGTGTTGTTTGACCTTTCGGATGACAGCGCGGAGGCCCAGGCGCGGCGCGGGCTGACATCCATTATGAAAAACACGGGTCAACTGCCCTCCCAGCAGGCTGAACAGACCAAAATCTTGCTGCATTTGAGCCAGGCCATTGACGCCCAAACACGCAACCAGGAAACAACTGCGGCGGGCGAAATCGAACATGCCATCGAAAGCGGGTTCGTCCACCCTGCGGCTTACTTTGACCTGGGGTTCCTGCGCTCACAGACCAGTCTTCAGGAATCCGCTCTGCGCAACCTGCAATGGTGCGTCAAACATGCCGATTACGCCCTGGCGGCGCGCCTTTTGATGGGGCAAATTTTGCGCGGGCTGAAGCGCAACAAGGAAGCGGCGATTGAATACCTCGAAGCGCTGAAAATTGCGGATGCCGAAGTTGCGCCGCCGGAACAATCTGATACCATTCGTCAGTTGTACGAGCCACTTATCGAGTCAATGGGGCAGGGTACCGACTCCAAAGCCTTCGCAAAGTTGTGTGAAAACGTCCAGCAAATGTTGATGCGCGTCAACTGGCGGCAGCATCTCGCCAAACTGCGCGCCGAGATGTCTAAACAAAGCCACGAGCAAACTTTACCGCTCGCCGAGGTGATTATCCAGGCTCAATCGAGCCAGGTGATTGATGCAATGAACCAGATTAATGAGCTGGCGCGCGCCAATTATTTGCGTTCGGCAATGGATGACGCCTTCCATGCGTTGCTCTATGCCCCCACATACTTGCCGCTGCATACGCTGATTGGCGACCTGCTCATCCGCGAGGGGCGCATTCAGGATGCGATTGTCAAGTTCACGACAGTGGCAAATGCTTACAGTATTCGCGGCGAAGCGGCGCAGGCCAGCAACCTGCTCAAACGAATTCTCCAAATCTCGCCAATGGATATGGCGGCGCGCAACCGTCTCATCGAACAATTGACTGCGCGTGGGTTGGTCGATGAAGCCATCAGCGAATACATGGATTTGGCCGACATCTACTACCGTCTGGCCGAGTTGGATATGGCCCGAAAAACTTACACCATCGCGCTGCGCATTGCCCAACAGCCCAACGCCAACCGAAGTTGGAGCGTGCGCATCTTGCAGCGCATGGCCGATATTGACATGCAGCGACTTGACTGGCGGCAGGCGATCCGCGTTTATGAACAAATCCGTACCTTGCATCCCGATGATGCCGCCATTCGCCAAAGTCTCATCGAATTGAACCTGCGCCTGGCCCAGCCAAAGCAAGCCCAAGCCGAGCTGGATTCGTTCATCTCCTACCTCGAAAGCGCCGGGCACCTCAACGATTCCATTCCGTTCCTGGAAAAACTGCTTGAAGAAAACAGCGACGTTATCATGCTGCGTCGTGCTCTGGCCGAACAACTCTATCGCGCTGGGCGGTTGACAGACGCAGTGGCGCAGTTAGACGCCATCGGCGACCGATTGATGGAAGCCGGCAACAAAGAGGGCGTGGCCGAAGTCATTCGCCAGATTTTGGCCATGAACCCGCCCAACGCGGATGAGTATCGCAGCCTGCTGGCACAGTTATAAAATTAGACCGACGCTTAAAAAGTGGCCGACCCTGCGCAAACGCAGGGTCGGTTTTTCAACTCTTTCCCAGGATACCAAGATGGGGCGAAGTGTGTTTTATGGGAGCAGAACTGCATCGATGACGTGGATGACGCCGTTGGATGCCTCGACATCGGTAATGATGACCTGAATGGTATCATTCAAGAACACTTTGCCATCCTTGACCGTGATTTTTATATCCTTGCCCAACACTGTGGTCGCGTTGGTCAGATTGACAACATCCGCAGCCATGACCTTGCCGGAAACGACATGGTAGAGCAAGATGTCGGTGAGGGCTTGTTTGTTTTCGGGCTTGAGCAGCTCGTCAATGGTGCCAGCCGGAAGTTTGGCAAAGGCATCATCGGTGGGCGCGAAGACGGTGAACGGGCCTTCGCCTTTGAGCGTATCAACCAGACCGGCAGCGGTCAGCGCAGCAGCCAGGGTGGTGAAGCGGCCATCAGCTACGGCTGTGTCAACGATGTCGGACATATCCGCCGGAGGCAGGATGACGGTGTCGATGACATGAATGACGCCATTGGATGCTTCGATGTCAGTAATGATGACCTGGGCGTCATTGATGTAGACATTGCCCATATCAACTTTTACGGTCACATCCTTGCCCAACACTGTGGTCGCGTTGGTCAGATTGACAACATCCGCAGCCATGACCTTGCCGGAAACGACATGGTAGAGCAAGATGTCGGTGAGGGCTTGTTTGTTTTCGGGCTTGAGCAGCTCGTCAATGGTGCCAGCCGGAAGTTTGGCAAAGGCATCATCGGTAGGCGCGAAGACGGTGAACGGGCCTTCGCCTTTCAGCGTGTCAACCAATTCCGCAGCCTGCGCAGCGGCGACCAGGGTTGTGAATCGCCCATCAGCCAAGGCGATGTCAACGATGTCTTGCGGGGCCGGTTCAGGCGTCGCAGTGGCAGTCGGAACGGCAGTGGGGGCCGGAGCCGGGGTGGGAGTTGCGGCGGGCGCGCAAGCGGCGACCAGGAACATTGCAACCAATAGTACCGATAAAATAGTTGTGAAGCGTTTCATTTTCTTTCTCCTTTTGGTTTTTTGTCCATATTTTGTTTCGGTTTTTTCTCTAAATCTGTGCAAATTATATACAAAATAATGCGTAAGTCAACCCCCTGGGCGAAAAATTTATAAAACTCTTATGAAAACCGGATACTTTGTGTCCGATTTCCGTGTTTTAGGCCGCTTTTGGAGTTAAAACGCGGGTCAACAATATCGGGCTGTGTTTCAATTAACTCTATTGACCATGTTACATGGGTACATCTCTGAAAACGCATCGTTTCTTCGCCGAAACGTAAGGGCGACCCGCCCAGGCATAAAAATCATCTTTTCTGGCAGGGAAAACGCGCAAAATAGCAGATTTTTCTGGCCTTGAAGGGTCGCTCCTCCCCATCCCGAAGTTGGGGGGCAGTTTGAGAGATGCACCCATGTTACAATTTTGGGTGGAAATAGGGCGTAACGACTTGCCTGCTTTGCATCACTATATCCCGAGGATTTCTTATGTTGACCAACCCCGCCATTCATGGAAACACTGTCACAATCACCTGGCTTGGCGAGAATGCCCCAGGCTTTATTAGCGACCTGCATGGCTGGGAGGAGAATCCGCAGCCATTGCTGGAAGTTGACGATGAAGTTTGGGCGATTTCCTTCGACCTGGCCTCCAACGCCTACCTCGAATATGCGTTTTACGACCTGGAATCAAAAAAGCGATTTCCAGACCCGCTGAATAAGAAGTCGGTTTACAACGGAGTGGGAGGCTGCAATCACTTTTTCTACATGCCCGAAGCGCAATCCACCCCGCTGATTAATCTTCCCCCTGGCGGCCTGCGCGGGAAGATAAGCCATCACACGGTCCCGGCAGAATATGTGACAGCGGGCAAAGAACGGCGCGTTTCCCTGTATCACCCTCCAACCGATGAATCTACGCCGCTGCTGGTTGTGTACGACGGGCCCGATTATCTGCGGCGCGGGAAACTGGCCGCAATTGTGGATAATCTCATCGCGGCGAAGCGCATCTGCCCTTTGGCGATTGCCTTCGTGCAAAACGGCGGCGCAGCCCGCATGGTGGAATACGGGCAGGCCGACCCAACCCTGGCTTTTGTGCTTGGGCACGTTTTACCATTGGCAGCCCAGGAACTGAATTTGCGCGACCTCGCAAAAAGCCCTGGCGCGCATGGCATCATGGGCGCATCGATGGGCGGGCTAATGTCTATATTTACTGCGCTCAAATCGCCCGATATATTTAGCAAAGCCATCAGCCAGGCAGGAGCATTCGAACTCTGGGAACATGAAACGACAACGATGCAAATGGTGCGCCATTTCCCCGGGCCAAATGTCAAACTGTGGCTTGATTGCGGAGAGATGGATTTCTTGCTTTCATCCAACCGCAAGATGGCCGCCCTGCTGGCCGAAAAAGGCTATAACTTTACTTACCGCGAGAACGGCGGCGCGCACAATTACACCACCTGGCGAAATGCCTGCGTGGAGGGGCTGGAGACTTTGTTCGGCTAAACCCGTATTTTTTGTAAAAAAGACAGGCCGCGCCAGGCAGCCTGTCTTTTTTATGTTATTTGACCCGGTTTTACTTCAATCGTTCCGCCACCAATTCCGCCACATCCTTTACCTGGATGCTTTCGCCATCGGCTTTGCTGGCGTCAGTCATCATCGTCAGGCAAAACGGGCAGCCGACCGCCATCACCTCAGCGCCAGTAGATTTCATCTCGGCGAAGCGTGTTTCGTTAACTTTGGCATTGCCGTGTTCTTCTTCCTTCCACATTTGCGCGCCGCCCGCGCCGCAGCAGAAGGCTTTGGCCTCGCGGCGAGGCATCTCCACCATTTGCGCCCCGGCATGTTGGATGGTTTCACGCGGGGCTTCATAAATACCATTATGCCGCCCCAGGTAACAGGGGTCATGGAAAGTGATTTTCGATTTTTGATTTTCGATTTCAGATTGCGGATGTAAGGTCAGTTTACCCGCGCCGATTAATTCATTAATGAACTGAGTGTGATGAATGACCTCGTAATTTCCGCCAAAGGCCGGGTATTCATTTTTGATGGTGTGCAGGCAGTGCGGGCAGGTGGTTACAATCCGTTTGGGCGCGACCTCGTTCAGAATTTCCACATTGGCTGAAGCCAGCCCAAAGAAAATGTCTTCGCGCCCGGCGCGGCGGGCAGAATCGCCGGTGCAAGATTCGTTTTTGCCTAAAACGGCGTAGTTCACGCCAGCCGCATTCAGAATCTTGACAAAGGCATGTGCCGTTTTCTGGGCGCGCGCGTCGGTGGCCGGGGCGCAGCCCACCCACCACAAAATCTCTGGCTCTGGGTTCTGTTCAATCGTCGGAACGTTCAACCCCGCCGCCCATTTCATGCGGTCGGCCTGCGGCACGTTCCAGGGGTTCATGTTGCGCTCCATGCCCCTGAAGGCAGTCTCTAACTGCTTCGGGAAGGCGCTTTCCATCATCGCCAGGTTGCGGCGAATGTCGAGGATGTCGCGCATCGGCTCGTTGCCGACCGGGCAAATATCAACGCACGCGCCGCACGAGGTACAGGCCCAGACTGCTTCTTCGGGAATCAGGTCGAGCAGGGATGTATCCGTCCCGCTGCCCACGTTGAAGGTGTAGCGTTTGTTGATTTCGAGCGCCGCCGGGCTGAGCATCTTACCAGTGCTGTAAGCCGGGCAAACTTCCTGGCAGCGGAAGCACATGATGCAGGAGTACGCATCCACTATCTGTTCATAACCCAGGTCGCTGATTTTGGCCGCGCCAAACTGCTCAATGCTCTGGTCATCCAGGTTAATGTAGCCCAACTCGCCGATGGATTTGCGTTTGGGTTTGAGCGCGAAATTAATTGGCGCAAAAAATAAGTGCAGGTGCTTGCTGTAGGGGAAATAGGGGAGGAAGGCCACCACCGCGCCAACCGACAGCCAGAACATGACATGTTCCCCCGCAATGAGCGTGTTCGGATTCGCGTTACCCCACAGCCTGGATACCGTTGTAATGAACGGCTGCCAGGGGTCGGGTTTGTGCAACGCCACATAGAAGGATTCGCTCAACAACCGCGCAGAGTTGTGCAGGAAGATGAACCCTGCTACGATAGCAGAATCGCGCATAATGCCAAATCTCGCTTTGGGGTGAAGCAGGGTGGATTGGCGCGTGGAAAGAGTCTCAGGGCGCAGGAGGAAGCGGCGCGCGGCCATCGCAATAATGCCGACCAGGATTGCCACGTTGGCAATATCGGCCAGCAGGCGATAGAGGTCGCCAAAAATGCCGGTATTTTCGAGCATTCGCCAGTTGGTGTAGCCGTAAATCAAATCGGCCAGGTTGATGAGCAGGAATGCAAGAAAGCCCCAGCCGATGAGTCCATGCAGCAGCGAGGAGAAAAACCGAAAACGGAAGACCGGCTGGAAGGTCAAGAATTTGAATATCGCCCCGGCAGCCTGCCCGGCGACCAGTTTCCAATCTGGTTTGCCCTGGCCGCTTCCAATGTTCCCGACGATGCGCTTGGCGCCTTGCCAGGTGAAGTAGAGCGAGACCAGCACGGCAATGGCAAAAAGTATTTTTTCGGCGAGAGTCAGCATATCCTGTCCTTTCCTTTGGCATTGCCCCGCGATAGCGGAATGAATTCCGCATTACGGGGAGTGGAAACAAAAATGCGGTCATCTCCTGCCTGGCAGGAAAATCACCGCATTGTGAAACTTATCTCTTTCATAAGATAAGTGTAGCATAAGTTTTCAGCCTGGCGTCACGTTTGCCAGGTTGTAGAGCAATTCAGAGGCCAGGGTTTCGCGGTTTTGCTGCACAAAGTCCCAAAAGTGGGTTTCGACTCGCGTGAACGTCTCCGATTTACGGCGAACCAGAAAAATTTGTTGCGTCAGACTAAAGCCATCCACTGAAATCTTTTTGACGCGGCCCAGCGCCAGGCTGCGCGCAGCCATCACTTCGGAGATGAAGGTGATGCCGATTCCTTTTTCGACTGCCATTTCAACCGCTTCAGCATCTCCCAGTTCGGTGACAACATTCAGGTTTTCCGGTTCGATGCCGTGCTGTCGCAGTTGGTCGAATAACACCTGGTGGGTTCCCGAACTGTTCTCGCGGCTGATAAAGGGCTGCTCAAGCACTTCCTGCGGGCTGACCTGTTCACGATTGGCCCAGGGATGCTTGGCCGGCACAATCATAATCACCCGGTCTTCGAACAATGGCTGGCTTTCGATGTCGCGGTGCTCGGTTTTTCGTCCCACGATGCCCAAGTCAAAAGCCTGGCTGAGCACGCCTTCGATAACTTGCGGGCGGTCGGTTTGCACAACGCGGGTGCGCACATGCGGGTACCTTCCCTGAAAAGAGGCTAACAAGTTTGGGATAAAATAACGGCCACAGGTGGTGGCGCAGCCAAGCGAAAGCCCGCCTGAAACTTCTCCCCTGGCGTTAATGAGCGAATCTTCTAAAACGCGGGTCGAATTGAGAATCCCGCGCGCAATGGAGAGAATGGCGCGCCCCGTTTCACTTAACTGCACCGAGCGCCCATGTCGGATAAATAATTCAACTCCATAAGCGCGCTCAATAGACTGAATATTTTGACTGACAGCCGATTGGGAAAGATTCAACCGCTGCGCCGCCCGGCTGAAGTTCAGTTCCTCTGCGGCTGTTACAAAGACACGCAACTCAGATAGGTTAATCACGCTTTTCACCTTTCAACTAATTCTTGCGACAAAAGTGCGTGGCGACTCGGCTGAATCATTAACACGCCATTAAGTATAAGTGCCACTGAACAAAAATAGCAGTGACATATATCACCAATTATGACGTTCTTTTTAACGCGCTTTTCGACCCTTTTCCCCAGAAAGGATTACAATTTCACCTTACGGTTTCGTTTTTTATTTGGATGTTCGATTCTGCAACCTTCCACGCGAGCCTGCGTAGATTTGGGCAGAACGACCGACAGGAGAACCCGTGAACGAGGAACAGACCTGGATACTCCAGGCGCAACAAGGCAACGACGAGGCGTTTACCAGTCTGGTAGAACACTACCAGACTCCGGTCTTTAACCTATGCTACCGCATGTTGAGCGAGCCAGAGTTGGCGGAAGATGCCGCCCAGGAAAGTTTTTTGCGGGCATACCAGAATCTCTCGCGTTATGACCGCCAGCGCCCTTTTGCAACGTGGCTGCTGTCCATCGCAGCCCATCACTGCATTGACCGCTTGCGCCGCCGCCGATTTGTCATCTTTTCGTTGGATGCCGAACGGGAAGATGACGATCGCCCGACCGAGTTGCCCGATATGGACGCCATCGACCCGGAACGGGAAGCCATCCGCCGCGAGGAGCAGGAGAGCATCCAGGCTGCCTTGCATGGGTTAGACGCTACCGACCGCGCAGCGATTGTGCTGCGTTACTGGTATGACTTCTCTGAAGTGGAGATTTCTGAAAGTTTGAATCTCACCGTCAGCGCGGTGAAAAGCCGCCTGCATCGGGCGCGCAAAGCAGTGGCCCGCCTGCTCATGGCTCAATCTGCCGAAACTCGCCTGGAAAGGATGCCCTATGGCTCACCAGTATTATGAACAGTGGCTGCTCAATGATGAGCGGCTAACCCCCGAACAGGAACGCGACTTGCGAATTCACCTGCGTAGTTGTCCCGATTGCGCAGCCATCTCGCGCGCCAACCTGGCATTGCGCGCTGCGCCAGTGATTGCGCCATCTCAGGGGTTCGCCCTGCGTTTCCAACAACGCCTGGCAGCGCAGCGCGAGGCTCAACGCAGGCGCTCCATCATCGGAATTTTTCTGTTGGCATTAGCAGGGGCAGTAGCAATTGCGCTGGCTTTACTCCCTATTTTGCCTTACCTCGTGCTTGGGCCAGAGCAACTCTTCACCCTGTGGGTCAGCAGCCTGGTTTACATTGCAATTGTGGTTCGCACAGTGGGCGCGGTGGGAGTAACCCTGCTCAATGTTGCCGGGGCATTTATTCCAGATTATGTCTGGATTGTTGCTTTAACTTTATTCGTCAGTTTGAGTTTCCTATTGAAGACATCGACTCGAAGGGTTGGTCAATTTGTAAAAACAGCCGCCTAGGCTGGAGGAGTGTTTATGATGAAAATTTTAGCGAAGTTCACCACGTTATTAATATTAGCTGCGCTGCTTTTTATTCCTTTACAGGCTGTCTATGCTCAGGGGCTTGATGATGGTCCCTTTTTTGGCGAAAGCGTTACCCTGGAGAGCGGCGAAACCTTTAGCGGCGACCTGGTTGTGTTTGGCGGCTCGGTCACGCTTGAACAAGATGCCACTGTCACCGGTTCTATCATCTTGATTGGTGGCAGCCTGGCTGCCGATGGGGAAGTGCGCGGCGATATGATTGTAGTTGGTGGGGCCGTTGGCCTGGGGGCAAATGCGCATGTTTTTGGCAACCTTTTCACAGTCGGCGCTCCTATCAATCGCGCAGAAGGCGCGCGGGTAGATGGCGGTGTTTTGAGCAACCCGAAAAAGCCGACAGTTGCCGCGCCGGAGGTCGTTGCCACGCCCGCCATCCCCCGGCCGTCTGCCATATTCGAGGGTGTCTTGGGCTTCTTCGAGAATGTCATCAATCTGTTCTTCCAGTCATTGGGGTTAGGGCTGCTGGCCGCGCTTCTGATTCTGTTCCTGCCGGGGCAAATTCGCCGTGTGGGCGAGGCCATTCCGTCCCAGCCTGCCTGGGCTGGCGCGGTGGGGCTAGGGAGTATCTTGCTGTTTATCACCGCGATTGTGGCTTTGGCGCTGTTCAGCATACTGATTGTGACATTGCTATTGACCATCCCGTTGATTGTCGGTATTTCGGTCATCTTTGCGGCTGCGATGGTCTTTGGCTGGGTCGGGCTGGGAAACGAAATCGGCCTGCGGCTGGCTACGGCCCTCAAGACTGAGTTCTCGCTGCCCTTTTCGGCTGGGTTGGGGACTTTCCTGCTGCACCTGGGGGCAGGTGGTTTGGGGATGATTCCCTGCATTGGCTGGGTCGTCCCCACTCTGTTGAGCCTGGTCTCGCTGGGTGCGGTGTTCCTGACCCGCTTCGGAACACGTCCGCTCTCGATAACGGCGACACAGGATTCAGTGGAGGCTGCTCCGCCCGCTGAAACGCTCTAGCGCAGAAACCTGTTCATGTTCTGGCTCCCATCCCGTACTGGGTGGGAGTTTTTTTATCCCCACCCTAGATGGTACAATCTAAATTAAACATTTCTGGCTCTACCGTTTTTAATGGGAAAACCCGCAGGGGCGACCCGCCCAGTGTGGAAAATCATTATTTTATGCCAGGGTTCTCCGCGAAAACGTATCAGGTTATGCCCTGACGGGTCGCCCCTACCCCCGCCCTCCGGTCAGAAACGGGAGAGCCACATTTCTGGGAGAAAAAGCATGTCAAACGAGCCGAATAATCCGTATAACACCCCCACCCATGCCAACCCCGTGCCGCTTATTCGTGTTTCGGGTTCGCATCGTGAAATGGGCCGTCAGATTGGCGAGGCCATGCGTGAACAGGTGAAACACAGCATCGAAAATGCGCGTCAACTGTTGTCTGATGCGTACCCACAGCTGGAGCTGACCTGGGCCGGGGCCACCATTCAGGCGCGCAAGTACCTGCCGTTTGCCCAGGAGCGTTATTCGCAATATGTAGACGAGATGCAGGGAATTGCTGAAGGGGGAAATGTTTCTTTCGAAGACGTGGTAGTGCTGAATGCGATGGAGGCGGTGACGTCGGATGCGCTGCATCTGACGCGTTGTACCAGCATGGCAATTAACGAGGAGCATACCGCAGATAGTCATGTGTTGGCGGCGCACAATGAAGATTGGGTTCCTGAGGATGAAGATGATGTGTATGTCGTCCATGCCAAACCAAATAAGGAACCGCCCTTTCTGGCAATGAGTTATGGCGGCCTGCTGCCAAACATTGGCTTTAATGCTTATGGAATTGCCCAGTTAATCGATTCGGTCTACCCAAATGATTCGCGGATTGGGATTCCGCGCATCGTGGTGGGGCGCGCGGTGCTATCTTCTAAGACTCCCGCAGGAGCCATTCGCCGGGCGATTGTGCCGCATCGCGCCGCCGGGTATAACCATGTGATTGTGCATGAGAGCGGCGAAATCTACTCAGTGGAGGTATCAGCGCGCCGCTTCGATATTGTTTACGCCGAGGATGGGATTATGGTGCATACCAACCATTACCAGGCGCAAAAGATGAAGGATGTGGAAGCGGAACCCGAAGAATTGATTTCTTCGCGGGTGCGTTTCTTGCGCGCCCGCCGGCTGCTGCGCCAGAGCGAAATTCACACCATCAAGACATTGCAAGCCATCCAAAAAGACCATGTGAACTTTTCCAATTCGATTTGTAACCACGCTGTGGATGTGCACCAACCGCTCGACCGTGAGAAAACCATCAATGCGATGGTTTTCGACCTGACGGCGCGAGAGATGCACATTGCCTGGGGCAACCCCTGCCAGAATATCTATCATACCTACCATCTGGAGGAGTGAGAGTGCGCTTTGGTTTGTTACCACCGTGACTGTTGAGCCTTTGGCCACATAATAGCCGAGTTCTTGAATGATGATGGGGCTGAAGCATTCCAGCCGAGCAGCAGGTTTTTTTCGGGCGGGAGGGTTGTCGTTTGCCGGCAGCGTGAACCTGCCCGGTCTGCGCTGGAGGGGTGGTCAGGCCAGAGAGTCGGATGGTGTCATCGTCGGCAGAGATGGCAATGACCCTGTCTCCGGGCGCGAAACGTGTTTCGGTTGGCGGGTTGAGCAGGGTTGCTCCGTCGGTTTTTTAGATTTCCATCACACAAGGGTCTTCGTAAGCCAGCAGCGCATCTCCGAAGGTTTTACCAGAAAGGGCTGGTTCTGCGTGAAAATAGATTTCATCGCCGCCGAAATCGAGCAGTTCGGTGTATACAGCCGACAACCCAGACAGGCGCGAGGTTTGGGCTGTGACGCGGACAATGATATCGCCGGTCAGGATGGCGATTAACTGAGCCACGGACATAAATATCAGGCGGCCTTGATGAGCGCTTTCAGGCCAACCCG
>CAYLZI010000089.1:0-12596 GCA_964388215.1 uncultured Anaerolinea sp. | reverse complement strand
ACAGCGGCTGCCAGCCATATTTCGCCTTCACCTGCCCCCATTGGTAAGTTTGCAGAAAGTGCGGCTGCGGCAGGTTGGCAATCAGGGTATTCCAGAAGGATGAAAATTCCATGCGCGGGATTATAACGTAGGACAGGTCGGAGACCTGCCCTACAGCGGTATAATGGGCAGAGTTTTCGGTCAAGGAGCCCCTGTGAAATTCGACAAAATCTGCATCCTCGGGCTGGGCTACATTGGCCTGCCCACCGCCACCATGTTTGCCTCCAACGCGGTTAAAGTTGTAGGCGTAGATACCAACCCAAATGTTGTTGAAACCCTGAAAGCCGGACGGCTGCACATTCACGAACCTGGCCTGGGCGAAATGTTAGAAAAAGCCATCGCCAGCGACAATCTGAGCATTTCACTAACCCCCGAACCCGCCGACGCCTTCCTGATTGCTGTCCCTACCCCATTTTACGAGGGCCAAACCGGCGAATATAACGGCCAATCATACAAAAAGGCCGACATGCGCGCTGTAACAGCGGCCACCACAGCCATTGTGCCTTATTTGTGCAAGGGGAATTTGGTTGTATTAGAATCGACCTCCCCGCCGCGCACCACCGTTGAACTGATTGTTCCCATCCTTGAAAACTCTGGCCTGAAAGCGGGTTCCGACTTCTACGTCGCCTACTCGCCCGAGCGGGTGCTGCCCGGCCAGATTTTGCGCGAACTGGTCGAAAATGCGCGCGTCATCGGCGGGCTGACCCCCGAATCGGCCCAGGCGGGCGCGGATTTATATTCAATCTTCGTGCGCGGCCAAATCCATCAGACCGATGCTACCACCGCTGAGATGGTCAAACTGATGGAAAACACCTACCGAGATGTCAATATCGCCATCGCCAACGAATTTTCGCGCCTGGCTGAGCATTTCGGCGTGGATGCGTGGGAAGCCATCCAACTCGCCAGCCTGCACCCGCGCGTCAAAATTCTCAACCCCGGCCCCGGCGTAGGCGGACACTGCATCAGCGTAGACCCCTGGTTCTTTGTTGAAACCGCGCCCAACCTGGCGCAACTGATTCTCAAAGCGCGGCAAGTCAACGACGCCCAGCCGCATTTTGTGGTCGAAAAGGTAAGGCAATCTTTGGGTGGCGACCTGAACGGCAAACGCATTGCTGCCCTCGGTCTGGCCTACAAGCCCGATGTAGATGACCTGCGCGAAAGCCCAGCCGCCGAAGTGGTACACCTGCTTCAAAAAGATGGCGCAATTGTAAGAGCCTTCGAGCCGTTCAAGCCAAACAACGGCCTGCCTGGGATTGATTCTGCCCCCACGCTCGAAGCGGCGTTAGAAGGCGCCGAGGTTGTGCTGCTGCTGGTTGGCCATGCCCAATTCCACGCCCTTACGCCTGCCCAACTGGCCTCCCTGACCACCGCGCGGGTGCTGGTAGATACCGTCAATGCCCTGGTGGGCAGGGATTGGGAATCTGCCGGGTTCAGGCTTTGGCGCTTGGGAGTGGGAAGATAAAAACGGAAACAGGCAAACCTGGCAATTGGCAAGCCGCCCCGAATAAATTTGCGTGCATTAAAGCAACCTGCCTTGTTGTATAATCAAATCATGAGCAAGTTCATGCGCCTGTTTGGGACATTTTTCCTTCTGGTCAGTTTTTTCTCGGCTGCGGGGGCGCAGGGGATTTCGTCGCAATACTTTGCAGATACCGGGCACAACGTCAGCGGCGATTTCTGGTTTTTCTACCAGGGCATTCCCAACGCCCAGTTTGTCTTCGGCTCCCCTATCACCGAGCAGTTTACCGACCCTACCAGCGGACGCCTGGTGCAATATTTTCAGCGCGCGCGTTTTGAATATTTCCCTGAGCGCGCGCCGGGCCAGCGCGTGCAGGTTTCGCCATTGGGAGAATATGTTTCGCAGCGGGTTCCAAATGAGGGCGAAGTCAACATCTTTACCCCCATTGGCTGCCGCTACTATGCCGAGAGCGGGTATTCCGTCTGTTACGCTTTCCTTGAATTTTTCGACAAAAATGGCGGCGAGGCGATTTTTGGCAAACCAAGGTCGTCTTTTGTGTTCTACAATGGTCGAATTGTGCAATATTTTGAGCGGGCGCGCTTTGAATGGTTTCCAGAATATCCCGATGGGCAGCGTGTGGCTCTGGCAGAGTTGGGGCGCATTTACTTCGACCTGGCCGGAGAAGACCCAAACCTGTTGCAACCTGTCAAAGCCGATGCTTTCCCCGGCAGCGTGACCAAAATTTACGCGCGCGCCTTCACCTGGAAGGCCGCTACCCGGCTGAATGATACCCAAACGGTTTATGTGGTGGCGCAAGACCAGACCCTGGCCCCAGTCCCCGGCGCGACGGCGATAGCGACCATTTCCTGGCCCGGCGGCGGGACTCAATCGTTGGCAGATACGACCAACCAATATGGCCTGGTAATACTCTCTTTCCCGGTGCAAGCGCAGCCGCACGGCAGCCTGGTGACGATTGAAGTGGAGGTTTTGTATCAGGGCTGGAACAGCGAAACGGTGACATCCTTCCGCGTTTGGCAGTAAATTGACCCGATAAAAAAGTAGGGCGAGGTGTTCTCTCGCCGCGCCAATGTCCAAAAAGCATAAGAGACCGCTGTATCTGGGCGGTCGCTGTTTATTTTTAGTCACGATTTGCTTATAGGATGGATTTCAGGTCGAAGACCGGCCCGTCTTTGCAGGCCAGCAGGTAGCCTGCTCTGGTATGAATGGCGCATACCCCGCATTCTGCCATTCCGCCGCAGGGCAGGGGCGTCTCAATGAAAATCTCTGTCGCGTAGATAGTTTGCGTAAAGAGTGGTTGACTTACACGATTTAGCGTGTAGTCAGAGCTGAGGGGCTGCGTTTTTGGGGAAAAGGTCTCGTGGATTGCGGCCAAGGCAGCGCGCGGCGCGTCAATTGCCAGGTAGTCGGCCCATTTTAGGGTTTCTGCGAGGGCGCTGAGCGGCAGTATTTCAATGGCGGGAGGAATCTCTTCGGGTGGGGTTTCGGTCAGCAGGGTAATTTCCGCTTTTTGGGATAGGGCCGCTTCGAGCAGGGCAAGCAGCCTGGAGCAGTTGCCGCTAAAATCGGCCAGTACCACTCGCCGGGAGGCTGCCGGGAGATGGAATCCGCGCCCGAGCGGGCCGCGCAATTGCAGGGTTGTGCCGGGCGTCCACGCAACCGGTAGCGGGCGGGCTGCGTAGAATCCCTTGGGATGGCTGGCGGCCAGGTAAACGGGATGCGGCAGCGGCGAGGCTGGCTCGGAGGGCGCGTGGGCAAGCAAATATTGCCCGGGCGCGGGAATCAGGTTGGAGTGGCAGAGAATGCGCGCCGCGCGTCCAACCCCTCGCGCCTCGGGACAGGCTTGTATAAACGTTTCATCAATTTGACCTGTGCCGCTGTGCATATCTTAATCCTATCACGTTATAATGTTGAAATCAAAAAGGAGAAACCCATGAATATTGCGCAAGTTGTTCAGTTTGTTGGTTCGCTGGCCTGGTTGTTGACGATTGTGATTGGCGTGATTGCCATCACGCGCGCCGGGCGCGGCCAGAATGCCAAAGGCCTTTCGACGCTGCTGGTGATTTTCCTGGTGGCTGCCATTGCCTTGACCGGTATTGGCGCCGGGCTGGTGTTCATTGAACCGGATGAAATTGGGGTGGTCATTACAGCAGTTGGCGAGGGCGGTATCCGTCCTGATCCGCTGCCCTCTGGCCTGCACTGGATTGTGCCGTTTGTAAACCGAGTGGAGCGTTACTCGATTTTGCGCCAGACCTATACGATGTCATCTGTCGAAGGCGAGGGTGCGCAGCGCGATGATGATTCCATCCAAGTGCGCACCAAGGATGGCCAGCAGGTCCATGTTGACGCCTCGGTGATTTTCGCGGTGGAACAGGCGCGCGTGGTGGATTTGTACCGCACCTGGCGCGGTGGATATGAAGCCGGGTTGGTGCGGCCTGTGGCGCGCGGCGTTATTCGTGACGTGGCTTCGCAATATGGCGTGGAGGAAATTGTCAGCAGCCAGCGCAGCGAGATGGAGCGGTTAATTACGGAGCAGTTGGAGCGCGTTTTTGCTCAAAACAACCTGGTGTTGCAGGATTTCGTGCTTCGTAACATTCGCTTTAGCGAGGAATATGCCGCGGCAGTGGAGCAAAAGCAGATTGCCGAACAGCAGGCCCAGCAGGCTAAATTTGTGGTCGAGTCGAAGAAGCAGGAAGCCGAACAGGCCCGTCAGATTGCCCAGGGTCAGGCCGATGCGGCAGTGATTGCTGCCCAGGGCGCGGCGGATGCGCGTCTTATCCAGGCGGAAGCCGAGGCCAAGGCGCTGCAGTTGATTGCCGATGCGCTCAAGGATAGCCCGGATTTGCTGACCTACCAATACATCACCAAGCTCGCGCCCAACATCCAGGTGATGCTGGTGCCGAACGATAATCCGTACCTGTTGCCATTGCCCAGCCTGACGACCTCGCCAGTTCCGGCGCCGGTTATCCCTGAGTAAAAATTTTTGATAACTGTTCACCCTATCGCAGATACAAAAAAAATTGATTTTGGTGGTTTTCCTCACCCCAACCCCTCTACCCTGACGGGCACGCGTCTCGCTGGGAGAGGGGTTTTTTCTGCGTCATCCCTGCCCTTCTTCTGAGGGGAGAAGGGCAGGGATGACGCAGGTTTCAAGAGTCCCCTTCCCCGAAAGGTGATGGTGCAAAAGCAGAGCTTTTGCACTCCAAAATCATCCCAAATTTGGAATGTGGCATTGTCAAAATAGTTACCTGAAACGCTAAATTGCCTATCTTGACCATGCTTAAACGCGGTGATACTATTTACAACCCCTTTGAAAAAGCTGCGACTGGCGTTTGATGAAGATTTGCTCGCTCAAAACGGTAGAACCTTATTTTGGAGTCACCTATGATGATTGTCATGCGCCCCGGCGCACCCCGCGAACAGATTGACCACGTCATCGAGCATATCCGCGAACACCATCTCGCCCCGCACGTCATCGAAGGCGTGGAACAGACCGTCATCGGCGCGGTGGGCGAGAGTCACGCCATCTCCACCGATGTCTTCGAAGGTTTGCCTGGCGTGCTGTACGTCCAGCGTATCTCTCATCCCTATAAACTCGCCTCGCGTCGGTTTCACCCCGCCGATTCAGTGTTTCCGCTCGATGGTTTCACTGTCGGCGGCGATGAAATCGCCATCATCGCTGGGCCCTGCTCGGTCGAAGGCCGCTCCCAACTGCTCGAAATCGCCCAGGCCGTGCGCGAGGCCGGGGCCAATGCCCTGCGCGGCGGTGTCTTCAAACCGCGCACCTCGCCCTACGCCTTCCAGGGCCTCGGCGAAGAAGGCCTCGAATACCTGGCCGAAGCCCGCGCCCTCACAGGAATGCCCGTCGTCGCCGAAATCATGGCCGTTTCACAGGTTTCGGTCATGACCAAATATGTAGATGTCCTCCAGGTTGGCGCGCGCAACATGCAAAACTTCAACCTGCTGCGCGCCATCGGCGAAACCCGCGCGCCCGTCCTGCTCAAACGCGGCCTCAGCGCCACTGTCGAAGAACTGCTCATGGCCGCCGAATACATCCTAATCGGCGGCAACACTCGCATCATGCTCTGTGAGCGCGGAATCCGCACCTTTGAAACCGCCACCCGCAACACCACCGACATCAATGCCGTTCCCGTTCTCAAATCGCTCACCCATCTGCCGGTTTTTCTCGACCCCTCGCACTCCACCGGAAACGCCGCCTACGTTAGCGCCATCGCCAAAGCCGCCGTAGCCGCCGGGGCCGACGGCCTCATCATCGAAGTCCACCAGGACCCTGCCCATGCCCTCTCCGATGGCAAACAATCCCTCACCCCCGAAACCTTCGCCCGGCTCGTGACCCAGGTCAGGGCCGTCGCCGAGGCCGTAGGCCGCCGAGTAGCCATCCCCCTCGCCCACCGGGAGAGGGGCCAGGGGTGAGGGCGCATGTTTTCCCTCAAATCCACCACCACCGCTATTATAGGATTGGGCCTGATGGGCGGCTCCATCGCCCTCGCGTTAAAAGGACATTGTGCCCGCCTCATCGGAATCGACCCGGATTCATCCGCCCTGTCGCTTGCCCTCCGTCAAAACATCGTTGACCAGGCCGACAGCGACCCCGCCAAACTCCTCCCCCAGGCCGACCTCGTTATATTGGCCGCCCCCGTCCCGGCAATCCTTACCCTGCTGGAGCATCTCCCTGCTTACACGCCGAATCCCTGCATTGTGCTAGACCTCGGTTCCACCAAACGCGCCATCCTCGAAAAAATGGCCTCTCTGCCCGAGCGTTTTGACCCTCTTGGCGGCCACCCCATCTGCGGCAAAGAAAAACTCACCCTCGCCAACGCCGAGCGGACTCTCTACTACGCCGCCCCCTTCATCCTTACCCCGCTGGAGCGCACCACCCCCCGCGCCCGCGCCGCCGCCGACCAGATTTTGGCCGTTTTAGGCGCGAATCGCATCCTCCTCGACCCCGCCGACCACGACAGTATCCTTGCCAGCACCAGCCACCTGCCGTTTTTACTTTCCTCCGCGCTCGCTTTAGCGACCCCTGAAGAGTGCGCCCCTCTTATCGGCCCTGGCTTCCGCTCGGCAAGCCGCCTGGCCGGAACGCCCTCCTCCATGATGATGGGCGTCCTGCAAACCAACCGCGAGAACATACTCGCCGCTATCCACCGCCTGCAAACTGAACTCACAACCCTGGAAACCGCCCTTGCCGCCGAAAACTACCCTGCCATCCAAGCCGCGCTCGATTCAGCACGCGAGAAACACACCCAACTTACCAGTAATCAGTAATCAGTGAACAGTCATCAGTAACTACCAATGACTGATGACTGATTACTGATTACTGATTACTGATTACTGATGACTGGTTACTCTTATGCTTATTACTCCTCTCCCCTCCCCCCTCTCCGCCACAGTCCGCGTCCCTGGCTCAAAATCCCTCACCAACCGCGCCCTGCTCATCGCCGCTCTTGCGGATGGGACAACCCGCTTAACCAACGCCATCTTCAGCGACGATTCGCGCTACTTTGCCAAAGCACTCCAAACCCTTGGCTTCGACCTGACCCTGGATGAAATTAACCGCGAAATAAAGGTGAACGGCCTCGGCGGCCAGATTCCGGCCCAAAAGGCCGAATTATTCATCGGCAACGCCGGGACTGCGGCGCGTTTCCTCTCCGCCTTCCTCACCCTGGGCAACGGGGAATACATTCTGGATGGCGAACCCCGTATGAGAGAGCGCCCCATTGGTGATTTAGTCTCTGCGCTCAAACCGTTGGGCGCAACCCTGGGCCCGGCCAACCTTGAAAATTGGTCACTGATTACTGATTACTCCCACATCTACCCTCCTCTCCTAATCCTCGCCTCCGGCCTCCCCGGCGGCAAAACAACCGTCGCCGGCGACATCTCCAGTCAGTTCCTCTCTGCCTTGCTGATGGTCGCCCCTTATGCTCAGACCCCGGTCGAAATTGAACTCTCCACCGACCTCAACTCCAAGCCTTACGTCGATATGACCCTCGCCATCATGCGCGACTTCGGCATCACCGTCGAACGCGATGCTTACCAATCCTTCAAAATCCCCCTCGCCAATTACCAATTACCAATTACCAATTACCCCATCGAATCCGACGCCTCCGCCGCCTCCTACTTCTTCGCTGCCCCGGCCATCTGCGGCGGAACCGTCCGCGTCGAAAACATCTCCCGCCGCTCTGTTCAGGGCGACATTGCCTTTTTAGGCGTCCTCGAAAAAATGGGCTGTATCGTTCAGGAAACTGACAACTGTTTACTGGTCACTGGTCTCTCGCCCTTGCACGGCATTGATATTGACATGCGCGACATCCCCGACACCGCCCAAACCCTGGCCGCCCTCGCCCCCTTCGCCGATTCCCCCACCCGCATCCGCGGAATCGCCTCGGCCCGCGTCAAAGAAACAGACCGCATCGCCGCCACCTGCGCCGAATTGACTCGCCTGGGCGTCAAAGTGGAGGAATACCTCGACGGCATGACCATTTACCCATGCAGCGAATTTCGTCCTGCCGTCATCCAAACCTACAACGACCACCGCATGGCCATGGCCTTTTCGCTCATCGGCCTGCGCGTCCCCGGCGTCGCCATCGAAAACCCCGCTTGCGTCTCCAAAACCTTTCCCAATTTCTTTGAAGTGTTGGGTGCTTTGCAATAATTCGATATTCGAGTATTCGGCCATCGAATACCGAATACCGAATATCGAATTGCCAATCTCCGCCTATGACCTTCGACTTCCGCCTCGGCCTCGCCGGCTACCCCCTCGGGCACTCCCTCTCGCCCAAAATCCACGCCGCCGCCCTCGCCGCCTGTGGATTAATCGGTGATTATTCTCTCTTTCCCATTCACCCTGACGACAAACCGGCCCTCGCCGCCCTGCTCAATCGCCTGCGCGCCGGGGAAATTCACGGATTGAACGTCACCATCCCGCACAAGCAGAACGTGATTCCGCTGTTGGATGGTCTGACCGAAACGGCGCAAGCCATCGGCGCGGTGAATACCATTTCGCTGCGCAACGGCCAGTTAATCGGCGATAACACCGACGCGGCGGGATTTTTGTCAGATTTAAAAAAATTCCTCGATAAATCGAAAATCGAAAATCGAAAATCAGCAATCGTTCTTGGTGCTGGCGGCTCAGCCCGGTCGGTCGTTTATGCCCTGCTTTCTGACGGGCGGAGCGTCACAATCGCCGCCCGCCGCAAGGAACAGGCTGAATTCCTGGCAGAATCTCTGCGAATAGCGTGTAGCCAGATTAAAAGTGTCATATTGGATGCAGTTGGGAGCTGGCGAGGAGACCTGCTGGTGAATACCACGCCCCTGGGAATGACCCCCGCTACCGAAAAATCGCCCTGGCCTGAAAATAGTCCCCTGCCTGATGGAATCGCCGTTTACGACCTCGTTTATAATCCCCGCGAGACGCGGCTCGTCCGCGAAGCGCGCGTCGCTGGATTGCCCGCTATCACCGGGCTGGGAATGCTCATCGAACAAGCCGCCCTGGCTTTTGAAACCTGGACCGGCTGCCCCCCGCCGCGTGATGCGCTCTGGCAGGCTGTAGATAACTGATTACTGATAACTGGAGACTGTATGTTGCGCTTCCTCACTGCTGGAGAATCGCACGGCCCCTCGCTTACCGCCATCCTCGACGGTATTCCCGCCGGGCTGCCGCTCACCCCTGAAATCATCAACCGCGAACTGGCGCGCCGCCAGCAGGGCTACGGCTCAGGCGGACGCATGAAAATCGAAAAAGACATGGTGAAAATCCTCGGCGGGGTGATGGGTGGCGAGACGACCGGCGCGCCGCTTGCGCTCCTGGTCGAAAATGCCGACCATGCCAAATGGAAGGGCAAACCCATCCCGCCGCTCACCACGCCCCGGCCCGGTCACGCCGATTTAACGGGAGCGGTCAAATACGGGTATCGAGATTTACGTCCCACGCTGGAACGCTCCTCGGCGCGCGAGACGACAATGCGGGTGGCGGCGGGCGCCGTCTGCAAGCACTTGCTTGGGCAGTTTGGAATCGTCGTCGGCGGGTATGTCAAATCCATCGGCGAGGTGGAAGCCGATTTTAACGGAATGCCGTATCCGGCCCGGTTCGAGGCGGCGGAAAATTCTGACGTGCGCTGCCCCGATTCTATAGCGGCGGAACGCATGAGGGAGAGAATCCGTCAAATTATCCAAAATAAAGACACCCTGGGCGGGGTGCTGGAAATTGTGGCGCTGAACGTTCCGGTGGGTTTGGGCAGTTATGCCCAGTGGGACAGGCGCTTGGAAGCCCGCTTGGCGATGGCCGTGATGAGCGTGCAGGCCATGAAAGGCGTGGAAATTGGCGAGGCGTTTGAAAATGCGCGGCTGCCCGGCACGCAGGCGCACGATGCGATTACCCTCACCCCGCCCGCCCTCACCCCCAGCCCCTCCCCCAAGGGGGGAGGGGAGCAATTCCCCCCCCTCTCCCACCGGGAGAAGGGGCCGGGGGGTGAGGGATTGACTCGCCCCACCAACCGCGCCGGTGGCACTGAGGGCGGCATCTCGAACGGCCAGCCGCTGATTATTCGCGCCGCCATGAAACCGATTGCCACCACCCTGACCCCGCAGCGGACGGTGGACCTGGCAACTGGCTTAGAATCCCCAACCACTTACGAGCGCTCCGATTTTTGCCCCGTGCCGCGCGCCGTGCCGGTTTTGGAGGCGATGGTAGCCTTTGTGTTGGCTGATGCTCTGCTCGAAAAATTGGGCGGAGATTCGCTGGACGAGACGAAACCGCGTTTCGATGCCCTGCGCCAGGCGCGGTTAACAGATTTGGAAATGGATAATTGCCAACAGTTCTGGTGGGAGTGATGACGGCGACCAAAAAACGTGATAAATTTATGCGCATGGCATCTCGTAGTGATAATTCGGGCATGAATCATATTTTTCTCTATGGCCCCCCCGGTTCGGGTAAAAGCAGCGTTGGGCGCGTGCTGGCGGCCAGCCTGGACATGGAATTCATTGACCTGGATGCTGAAATTGTGGCATTCACGGGTCAAACCATCCCGCAAATTATGGCGGAGTGGGGCGAATCTGGATTCCGTGACCTGGAAGGGACGACCCTGCGGCGCGTAACCAAAGGCCCGCCGCGCGTGATTGCTTTGGGGGGCGGGGCGTTGTTGCGCGCCCAGAATCGCTCGCACGCCGAATCTAAGGGCGTGGTGATTTCTCTAACGGCGGAAATTGAGACGTTGCGTGAGCGGATTGAGCAGGATTCGAGTGAGCGCCCGCTGTTGGAGGGTGACATAACCGGTAAGCTGGCCCGGCTGTTGGAGCGGCGGTCGGACCATTATCGCTCTTACGATTTGCGCGTAGCCACTGATGGACTTGCTCCTGATGACATCGCCTGGCACATCCAGGTTGTGGTTGGGCGTTTTCGTGTGCGCGGCATGGGGCAGCCTTACGATGTGATTGTTCAACCGGGAGGGTTTGATGGCCTGGGCGACTGGCTGAAGCGGCGCGAGCTGACCGGCCCGATGGTGATTGTGAGCGATGAGAATGTGGCCCCATTGTATGCGGAACGCATGATTAATCTGCTGCGCCGGGCGGGGATACATTCCACGCTGGTCACGATTCCCGCTGGCGAGCAGCACAAAACCCTCGAAACGGTCTCTGAACTTTGGCGCAAATTTTTGGGGCTGGGTCTGGACCGTAAAAGTACGGTGCTGGCTCTGGGCGGCGGGGTAGTGGGTGACCTGGCCGGGTTCGCTGCTTCGACTTTTATGCGCGGCATGAATTGGGTGGCGCTGCCCAGCACGCTCCTGGCGATGGTGGATGCCTCGATGGGCGGCAAAACCGGTGTAGATTTGCCCGAAGGCAAAAACCTGGTTGGCGCGTTTTACCCGCCCAAACTGGTTTTTGCCAACCCCTATATGCTCTCTACGCTGAATGACGCCGAACTGCGCTCTGGGATGGCAGAGGTGGTCAAGCATGGCGTAATTGCCGACCCTGCGCTGTTTACCTTATGTTCGGGCGGCCTGGAGACTGTCAGGGCAGACCTGGCGCAAATTGTCCAGCGCGCTATGGCGGTTAAAATACAAATCATCGAGGCTGACCCGTATGAAAAAGGCATTCGGGCTGCGTTGAACTTTGGTCATACGGTTGGCCATGCCATCGAAAAGGTTTCAAATTACAGCATCCGGCATGGCGAGGCGGTGGCGATGGGCATGGCGGCCGAGGCAAAACTGGCCGAGAAGTTATGGATTTGCTCGAAAGGACTCTCTGACCGGATTGCGGCGACCCTGGCTAGCCTGGAATTGCCCATTGATATCCCGCCCGAGTTGCCGCGCGAGGCGCTGCTTGCGGCCATGCGTTACGATAAAAAGCGCGAATCGGGCGCCATTCATTTTGCCTTGCCCGAGGAAATCGGTCAGATGCAGGTAGCGGTCAAGTTGGATAACCTGCAAATGGTCTTTGCGGAGGAGAAATGAGCGCGGTGCTGGTTTTACATGGCCCGAACCTGAACCTGCTCGGCGCGCGCGAACCGGGGATTTATGGAACCCTGACGTTGGAGGACATCAACGCCCGCTGCGTGGCGCTCGGCCACGAGTTGGGCGTGGAAATGCGCTGTTTGCAGTCGAATCATGAGGGCGCGCTGATTGACGCCCTGCACGAAGCGCGCTTGTGGGCCGATGGCGTCGTGTTCAACCCCGGCGGGTACACCCATACCTCGGTTGCCTTGCGTGATGCGATAGCGGCGATTGACCTGCCGGTGGTCGAAGTCCACATCTCAAATGTCTACGCGCGTGAGGAGTTTCGGCATAAATCGATGATTTCGGCAGTGTGTAAGGGAAAAATTAGCGGCCTGGGCTGGCGCTCATATACGCTGGGAATAAGATACCTGATAGAAATACTGAACGAAAAGACCCCCTGATGGGGTCTTTTTTCTTAAACGCGAGGACGGCCTGCTGCCCGGCAGACCGTCCCGCGTTCGAAGGAGAAGAACCATGCGTCCTTGTGCCTGGTTTTTAGTGAGCCAGGGTACTAAAGGCTTGCCAGTTTCAGCCACAAGCCCGGAATGCGGCTGACCTTGCCCCAG
>CAYLZI010000088.1:0-12654 GCA_964388215.1 uncultured Anaerolinea sp. | reverse complement strand
CAACGGCGGCAATTTCATCGTCATCGGTGCTGACGAGGACGCGCGTCACCGTTTCAGCCTGCAATCCTGCCGCAATAGAATACGCAATCAGGGGGTATCCGCAAAACAGGCGGATATTCTTGCGCGGGATACCCTTCGACCCGCCGCGCGCGGGGATGATGGCTAATACTTCATTTTTCATTGGAAAAAATCACATCCCTTGCATATTGTTCAAGCAAGTAATCATATTTGCCCGTATTGAGTTCAAAAATAGTCACAAATCGCTCCCATGACCAGATTGGGCCGCGCGTCACCAGGCGTAATTTGTCATAATACAAGGCCAGTGTTGGGTGTGCAACCTGGTTTTCGCCAACCACGCTTTCACGATACCCTTCAGGGATAGCGCGGTAAAAATGACCGGGGCGATAGTTTTCACCTGGGCTAAGGGGCAATCTTGCCAGCAATGGGTCAGTTAGGGCCAGGGGGTCAATAAAATATACGCCAGGCCCGGCAAAATAGGGCATCATGCCAACGGAACCAAATATTTCTGTGCTTTTGTTCTTTGCTTTCACGCTCAAGCCGTGAACGGCCCAGTTATGGTATGGCGCCATCGTATCGCGTTTATCATACATCAAGCCGGCCTCAACAATATAGTATTGGCGCTCGTCAACAATCGTATTGAACGAATCTACCGTCTCACGGCTTACAATAAAGGCTGGTTTACCCGCCATGAAAGCCAGGAAAATGATTAACGCGGGCAGCGCGAACTTCAGGTTCTCCTGTTCTTCGCTACCGGGCAGCATCCACAGCAAGAGCGCGACGGCGCCCATGAGAACAACCGAGAAAAACCGCCCGGTCATAAAATCGCCGCCAATCCATAAAATGTAAGACAGGTACAGCAGCAAACCAATCACAACGACTTTTTGACGGAATGAGCCGCGCAAAATACCCCAGCCCGCCGCGATGGAAATGATGGTTAGGGTAATTGGGTCCCAGTGCAATGAATTAATAAAATACAAGTAGCCCATTTCAAACACATCAGAACGAGGAATGCTATTGCCAAGTTTTGCGTATGCTGTATTAGGAAAGGGGAAACCATAATAAATGACTGAAAAGACCTCCCAAAGAATAAAAGGCAAGAATCCCAGGAAATACAGCCGCAGCGTAGAAACCGAGCGATTTTTCCACAACACCCAGGTCAGCGGAGGAATGTAAAGTAATAAGGTATCCATCCGATTCCAGGTTGCCAGGCCAGCCAAAAGAGCCAGCGCAAAAATGGAACGTTTTTCGAGCGTATCCTGAGTTTGCGCAAAGATGAGCAAAAAAATGCCAAGCAATAAATGGCTGAGCGGATTTTCCAGGCCGGAAGTGGAATAATCTACAAATGAGTTCGATAAAAATAAAACGCCCAACACGCTCAATGTGGCCAGGTTATGATGTTTTGCAAAGCGCGCCGCAACAAAAAAAGTAGCCAGGGAGACGGAGATAGATAGCCCGATTGCCGAATAAAAAGATTCACCCGTAAACAAATATGCGCCGATTAGCAGGAACATCCAAAGCGGGTGGGTATAACTTTGCACGCGCTCAACAACGTTCCAGGTAAGCCCGTAGCCATGAATAAAATTATCCACAGTGCGCAGCGTAATATACGCATCATCAACCAACCAGGCGGTACGCGTAATGACAACCCCAAAAACAAGCCACAATAAAAAAACAGGCAGGGTTATAGAGGCAAGAATAGATTTAACTTTTTGAGCGATTGTTGCAATGGCGGTTCTCAACCCAAACATATTGTTTCCTTACCAGGCCGTCCACCCACCATCTACCACCACATTATTGCCGGTCATATACGACGACGCATCCGAAGCCAGGAAGAGCAGCGCGCCATTCATCTCATCGCGCTTCGCCATGCGCCCCAAAATCGTCTTGGCGGAATAATTTTTCACGAACAATTCATCGTGATTGTTATACACGCCGCCGGGGGTCAACATATTCACGCGGATTTCGGTTTCCATGTAATAGGCGGCCAGGTATTTGGTGAAGCCGACAATCCCGGCTTTGGTCACGGTGTAATAAAGTGGCTTGAAGGCAGGCTGGGAGCCATCCGCTTTGCGGTAAATGCGCTGGTCGGGGCCGTTCAGCCCGTATGTCGAGCAGATATTGATGATGCTGCCCTTCTTGCCCTGCGCCACCATTTGCTTTGCGACTGCCTGGGTAACGAGGAACGTGCCGGTCAGGTTGACGTTTAGGGCGGCGTTCCACTGGTCGAGCGGGTAGTCCTCGAATTTGCCGGGGGCAATTCCTTTGGATACTGCATCGGGGTCGAATTTTGGGTCGAGTGCGGCGCTGTTGACCAGCACATCCACTCGCCCAAACGCCGCGACGACTTTTTCCACCAGCGCATTAACCGATTCCGGGCTGGTGATGTCGGTTGCCACGCCCAGGGCTTTGCATCCGGCCCCGGTCAGGTCGGCGGCCACAGCGGCGCATTTTTCGGTGGATAAATCTACCACAACAACAGCCGCGCCTGCTTCGGTCAGCGTGCGGCAAAATTCCATACCGAGCAAGCCAGCGCCGCCTGTGACGATGGCAACGCGGCCGGTCAAATCGAATTTTTCTTGAATTTTCATATTTTCTCCGTAGGGGCAGGGTTTCCCTGCCCCATGCAGGGCGGGGGGACCCCGCCCCAACGTTATGGTTTTCCGTATAATACATGCCCCTGCGCTTTTACCAGCAGGGCCAGGCCGTCGAATTGTAACGCGATTTCTTCGCCAAAGGCGTCTTCGATGCTTGAAGCATCGAACAAGGCCAGCACGGCGCGGCCAGAGAGCAATTCCGCGCGCATTTCTTCCAAGGCCTGGTCATATCCGCCACGCGGCAGTCCGCTGGCTGGGTTGAAAAGGGTCGGTATCACCCGGCTGGCGCGCCCGGTGACATGGTAAACCGCCGGGGGCGAATTGCTATAAATGGCAACGTCTGGCGGCAGGTTGCGGATGACTTTTAGCACTTCGGCCTGCCGCCAACGCCACGAAGCGTAGCCCAGGCCGTCCATCTCGCGCAATTCGGTCACTGAGCGTTGAAAGTGGAAGGTTGAAAGGGAAAGAACAAAAATTGCCAAGATGATGGCAAATGCGGCGCGGATTTGACGAATATGGCGGGGCAGCACAAATATTTCTTGTTCGTTTTTCGTGTATTTGTCGCCCTTGGTGTTTAAAAGTTGTAAGAAATAAACCAGCAAAATCATCCACGAAACATACAGCGGGGAGAGGATGCGCGGCTGGAATTTGGTGCTGGCATCGAAAAAGCTCATCGAGAACAAGACCGCGCCGAGGTAGCCGAAGGTGTAAAGGCCGGTGGTAAAAGCGATGGGGTTGGGGGATTGGAGAATTTGGTGATTGGGTGATGGAAAAAGAAGTTTCCAGGCGGTGAATGCCAGCCAGACGAACAATCCCAGCCCGAAAAGCAAGAGCAAGACATTCAGCGCGCCCGATTTGAACAACCATTCAGGCGCAACTGGCACGGGTAGAAGGAAATGAGCCACGTTCCACAGGCCTGCGCGGATGTTGTCAACCTGAATTGGGTTAAATTGGATAATGCGGTTGGTGGCAGAATCCGCAATCAGGCTGTTGCGGATGAACCAGGCCGCGATTGGCGGGATGGTTCCGCCCAAGAAAAAGGCAATTCTCTTGAAACGTGAATTGTTCGAAAGCAGGAAGAGCGCAACCAGAAAAGTGGCAATCAACGCCAGCGCGGAGTAGCGCGTCAGAAAGGCCAGGGCGGTGAGGAAACCAGTGAGCAGTAACCAGTAATCAGTAATCAGTGGCCCGTATCCAGTTTTGAGCACGGCGCGGCTTTTTTTTGGTGCGGCCTGATGCTCAAGGGAAAAATCAAATGCTAAAAAAGAGAGCAGGGAGAAGAAGATGAAAAGCGGCTCGCTTAAAACCTGGGCGTGTATGCTTAACAGGTCAGCGTTGGTGAAAAATAACAGGGCTAAAATAATACCTGCACTCCAACCCTTCTCAGACCAGGCGAGGGGCAAGGGGCGGGTCATCCGAAAGCTGAGTAAACCCACCAGCCAGGTGTTAGCAGCGAAAACGAGGATGTGCAATATGCGTGCGCCGCGATAGGGGTCGAGGCCGGTCAACAAGCCGATTCCACTCAAGGCGAGCGAGAGAAGCGGCGGGTAGTGGGTCACCGGCTCGAGGACACTATCCAGCCAGATGTCGCTGTAACCGCTTCCAGCCAGGATGGAGCGCGCTCCCCCGATATAGGCGGCGGAATCGTTGGTTAAACCAAGTCCCGCCGGGGTGACGTACCAGAGCGTCCATCCGGCGGCAGCGGAGATAAAAAATAGGAGGAAAGCAAAAAGTCGAGACAACAGAAAAGATGAGAGAACAAAGATGAAAAATGGTCTGCAATGGCTGGCCTGGAGATTGCCCAGGCCAGCCATCACGAAGTACCAATTACCAATTACGCCTTCAGCAGGTAGCCCTTTTCTTCGAGAAACGCAATCACTTTGTGGGCATTCTCTTCGGGCGTGGAGCCGTAGCCTTGCAGGGTAATTTCTGGGCTAACAGGCGGTTCGTAAGGGTCATCAATGCCGGTAAAGCCCATCGGCTTGCCATCGGCCAGTGCCTGGCGCGCTTTGGCATAAAGGCCCTTCACGTCGCGCTGTTCGCAGACTTCGACAGGGGTGTCCATGTAAACTTCGAGGAAATTTTCGCCAACGAATTTGCGGGCTTCCTCGCGGGCGGCGCGGTAGGGGCTGATGGCTGCGCAGATGACCGAGCCGCCATGCCGGGCAATTTCACCGGCTACAAAGCCGATGCGCAGGATGTTGGTGTCGCGGTCTTCCTTACTGAAGCCGAGGCCTTTGCTCAGGTGGGTGCGGACGACATCGCCATCCAACACGGTAGCTTCGCGGCCATATTCAAGCAGCAGTTCGGTGATAATTTGGGCGGTGGCGCTCTTGCCCGCGCCACTCAGGCCGGTGAACCACAGGCAAAAGCCCTGCTTGTGGCGCGGCGGGTAACTCTGGCGCAGGATTTCGGCGGTTTCGGGGCGGGTGAACCATTCTGGCAGCAGTTTGCCCTTGGCGAGGTAGTCATCGCGCACTTGCGTACCAGAGATGTTGAGGGTCTTGGCGCCTTTGGGGATATCCTTTTCTTCCACATAGCGGTCTTCATCGAGCAGGTAGACCAGCATTTCAAAGGGAACCATCTTGACGCCGAGTTCGGCCTCATGTTCTTTCATTAACACCTGGGCGTCGTAGGGGCCGTAGAAGGGTTTCCCGGCGCTGTCGTTGCCGGGGCCGGCATGGTCGCGGCCTACGATGAAGTGGTTGACTCCGTGATTACGGCGGACGATGGCGTGCAGCAGGGCTTCTTTGGGGCCAGCCATGCGCATGGCAAGCGGCAGCAGGCTGAGGAGGGTGGTGTCCTTGTCGTAGTAATTCTCGACCAGGGCTTTGTAGGTGCGGGTGCGGGTATAGTGGTCTACATCGCCCGGCTTGGTCATGCCCACCACAGGGTGGATGAGCAGGGAACCGTTGACGGCGGCGGCGGCGCGCTTGGTCAGTTCCTCGTGGATGCGGTGCAGCGGATTACGGGTCTGGAAAGCGACCACGTTTTCATGTCCCATTACCTCGAGTTTGGCGCGCGCCTGCGCAGGCGTATGGCGCAGTTCGGCAAAATCGTGATATTTGGGCAGGTTCAACACTTTGAGCGGCCCGCTGATGCAGACTTTGCCCCAGCGAGTCATTTCAGAAACCATCGGGTGTTTGGAATCGGTGGAGCCGTAGGCCAGGGCGGCTTCTTTTTCGGCGTCCCAGTGATAGACTTCATCCAGAGTCAAGAGAGCGATGACATCGTTGTTGGCATTTCGCAAAACGAGGTCTTCTCCTACGGTTGGAAGTTCTTTGGGGTCGGCGGTCAGGGTAATGGGCAGCGGCCAGAGCGTGCCATCGGTCAGGCGCATTTCACGTAAGACGCGCTCGTAATCGGCTTTGCCCATGAAAGTATCGAGCGGCGAAAAACCACCAGTGGCCAGCAGTTCCAGGTCGCACAGGGCGCGCATGGAAATTTTGATGGAAGGCAACTGCGCCGCGCGCGTCAGCAGTACTTCCCGTTCCTGGCCCTCGACCACCAGGTTGACCAGTTTACCGCCATAAGGGGCGATGAGATTGGCTTTTGTCATGACGTTCTCCTATATTCAACGACTGAATTTTGACAAGCGGGTATTATACCCTACGTTTTGAAAAACCTTTGCCTGGTTTATCGCCTGTGATTTGCGTAACTAGACATTTGCACCCCTTTCAGGTATGATTAGCCCGTTCTGGAAACGGCCAGAACCGTTTCAATTTAATGGAAACACCCATACATTCATCAAAAACGACCCCCAGGGTCGAAAAACACCAAAGGCAGGATAAATTTTGGCGTGGAGGCAAAATGACAGACCTGATTAAGCAAATCACCAGCGATTTCCAGAAGCAAATCGAAGCGTTCAAACCTGAGGTCAGCGTCAGTGATATTGGCACGGTCGTAGAGGCCGGGGATGGTATCGCGCGCGTGCAAGGCCTGGCCAACATCCGGGCGCAGGAACTGGTGCGGTTCGAGAACGGCGTGATTGGTACAGCCTTCAACCTCGAAGAGGACAGCGTCGGCGTCATCATCATGGGTGAGTACTCTGAAATCACCGAAGGCATGACCGTGCGCGGCACCGGACGGATTGCTTCTGTTCCCGTTGGTGACGGGCTGGTTGGGCGCGTGGTGAATGCGCTCGGCGAGCCGATTGATGGCAAAGGTCCCATCCAATTTAGTGGCTACCGCCCCATTGAGCGGATTGCGCCTGGCGTGGTACAGCGTCAGGACGTGGATACCCCCGTCCAGACCGGCATCAAAGCCATCGATGCGATGATTCCGATTGGGCGCGGCCAACGCGAACTCATTATCGGAGACCGGCAGACTGGTAAGACGGCGATTGCCATCGATGCTATTATCAACCAGAAAGGCAAAGGCCTCGTCTGTATTTATGTTGCAATCGGCCAGAAAAAAGCAGCGGTTGCTCGGACGGTTGCCCTGCTCGAACGCTATGGCGCGATGGAACACACCATCGTGGTTGTTGCCTCGGCAGATGAATCGGCGGCGCTGCAATATATTGCCCCGTATGCAGGCTGCGCCATGGGCGAGGAGTTCATGGAAACAGGCCGCGACGCGCTGGTGGTGTACGATGACCTGTCCAAACATGCCTGGGCTTACCGCCAGGTTTCCCTGCTCTTGCGCCGCCCGCCAGGACGTGAAGCCTACCCCGGCGACCTGTTCTATCTGCACTCCCGCCTGCTAGAACGCGCCGCGCGGCTTTCGGTTAATTATGCCGTTGTTAAGGCCGGGTTTCAAGGCGAGGCCACCCGCGAAGATACCGTTGACGGCCAAATTTTTGGCGGCCCAATGGCCAAGCATGACGCCGAGCACGCTGCCCAGGAAAAGGGCGAAGGTTATGCTGTGGCCCCGTTGGCCGGCAGCGGCGGCTCGCTGACCGCGCTTCCCATTATCGAAACCCTGCTCGGCGACGTATCGGCTTATGTACCAACCAACGTAATTTCGATTACCGACGGTCAGATTTATCTCGAATCGAGTCTGTTCAATGCTGGCATCCGCCCAGGCGTGAACGTGGGCATCTCGGTTTCGCGCGTGGGTGGCGCAGCCCAACTTAAGTCTATGCGCCAGGTGGCAGGCCGCCTGCGTCTCGATATGGCCTCCTATCGTGAACTGGCCGCCTTTGCCCAGTTTGGCTCCGACCTCGATAAATCTACCCAGGGACAGTTGAATCGCGGGCGGCGAATGCAGGAAATTTTGAAGCAGCCGCAGTATGCGCCTGTTTCTCTGGAACATCAGGTGATGGTCATTTTTGCCGGAACGCAAGGCTTCGCCGATGAAGTCCCGGTCGAAAAGATGCGCCAGTGGGAAACCGACCTGACTAAGTTCCTCGACCAGTCGCATCCTGATATTGGAAAAGACATCGTCGCAAAAAAACAGATTACGCCCGATAACGAAAAGAAACTGCGTGAAGCGCTGGCAACCTTTAAGGCGACGTGGCAGGCATAGAGAATTAGGAATTAGGAATTGCGAATTATGGGTTGCCTTTTAGGTGCAATTCGTAATATGGAGAACCTATGGCTTCTGCTCGTGAGATGAGACTCCGTATTCGGAGCGTAAAAAATATATCGCAAGTGACCCGCGCCTTGCAGGCGGTTAGCGCCAGCAAAGTGCGCAAAGCCATCGCCGCGTTGATGGGGACACGGCCTTACGCCACCAAAGCCTGGCAGGTGCTGACGCATATCTCCAGCCAGCCTGGGCGCAGCACGCTTCATCCGCTGCTAACTGCTCGCGCCGAGGTCAAAAAGACCCTGGTGGTTATTATTAGCGGCGACCGGGGGTTGGCGGGCGCATATAACACCAACCTGATTCGTTTTGCGTTGCGCCAATTTAAGGATTGGCCAACCTCTGTCAGTTACATCGCCGTTGGGCGCAAAGGCCGCGACTTGCTCACGCGCCGCCGCTTGAACGTGATTGCCGATTTCAGCAACCTGCCCGCCGCGCCGTCATTTTCCGATGTCTCGGCGATTGGGCGGTTGGCCGTGGAAGAATTCCTGGCAGGCCGCGCTGACGAGGTGTACCTGGTGTATACCGATTTCGTCAATATGGTTAAACAAGACCCGACCGTCAAAAAATTGCTGCCGCTCGAAGTGGAAAGCGGCGAAGGCCGGGTAGCAGCGTTCGAGCAGGTAAAACACACCTCGGCGGCCTACATCTACGAGCCGGCGGAAGGCGAAATTCTGGATGAAATCATCCCGCGTTTTACCGCGCTCCAGGTCTACCAATCAATCCTTGAATCGCTGGCATCAGAACATGCTGCGCGAATGGTTGCCATGCGCAACGCTACCGACAACGCGCTCGAGTTGGTCAGCGATTTGCAGTTGCAATATAACAAAGTTCGACAGCAAGTGATTACAAACGACATGCTTGATATCGCGGGTGGCGCTGAGGCGCTGGCCCAGGCATCTGGAGGAAAATAATGGCTCATACAACCGGACGTGTGGTTCAGATTTTGGGTGGCGTGGTAGATGTGGCTTTCCCCGAAGGGGAACTGCCCGAAGTCTACGAAGCGATTGAAGTGCCGCGTGAAGGCAAAGATGCGCTTATTTTGGAAGTGCAGAAGCACCTAGGCAATAGATGGGTGCGCACCGTCGCAATGGATGCGACCGACGGCCTCCAGCGCGGAGTCCCGGCGACTGCCACTGGCGGCCCCATCCGGGTTCCAGTTGGACCCTCTACGCTGGGGCGTATCTTCAACGTGTTAGGCCAGCCCATTGATGAAAAGGGCGCCGTCGAAGCGTCGGACCGCTACCCTATTCATCGTCTGGCGCCCTCCTTCGACCAGCAATCAACCGGCGTGCAGATTTTTGAGACCGGCATCAAAGTCATTGACCTGATTGCGCCCTTCACCAAAGGCGGTAAAACCGGCATCTTCGGCGGCGCAGGCGTGGGCAAAACCGTTGTCATCACTGAATTGATTTCGTCCATCGCCCGGGTTCACAAAGGCAACTCGGTTTTCGCTGGCGTGGGCGAACGCACCCGCGAAGGTACCTCCCTGTTCCGCGAAATGATTGAATCGGGCGTTATGAAAGACACCGTGATGGTCTTTGGCCAGATGAACGAACCCTCTGGCGTGCGCCTGCGCGTGGCCCTTTCGGCCCTTGCCATGGCCGAATATTTCCGCGACCAGGGCAAGGACGTATTGCTGTTCATTGATAACATCTTCCGCTTCACCATGTCTGGCTCTGAAGTATCCGCGCTGTTGGGCCGTATGCCCTCTGCCGTAGGCTACCAGCCCACCCTGGCGACCGAAATGGGCGAACTGCAAGAGCGCATCACATCTACCCGCACCGGCTCCATTACTTCGATGCAGGCTGTTTATGTTCCGGCGGATGACTACTCGGACCCGGCCCCGGTTGCCACCTTCACCCACCTCGATGCGACCATCGCGCTGGAACGCTCCATCGCAGAAAAAGGCATTTATCCGGCTGTCGATCCGCTCACATCCACCAGCCGCATCCTCGACCCGAACATCGTCGGCGCCGACCACTATGCCACTGCCCGCGAAGTGCAGCGCGTTCTACAGCGTTATAAAGACTTGCAAGACATCATCGCCATCCTGGGCGTAGATGAACTTTCGGAAGATGATAAACTACTGGTCAGCCGCGCCCGCAAAATCGAGCGGTTCTTCTCTCAGCCCTTTGTTACCGCCGAGCAATTTACTGGCATTCAGGGCGTCTATGTCCCGCTGCGCGACACCATCCGCTCCTTCCGCGAGATTCTCGATGGGAAGTGCGACGACCTGCCCGAACAAGCCTTCCAGATGGTCGGCAATATCGACGACGCTCGCGCAAAAGCCGAAAAGCTGGCCCAAGGCGGGTAAATTCGCGTCAGGTGTTATGTGTCAGATGTCAGGGGAGTATAGGCCTGACACCTGACACCTGACACATAACACCGGAGAACTCTTATGCCTATCCGTTGTGAAATTGTCTCCCAAGACCGTATGGTTTATGAAGGCGATGTAGACATCGTCGTCCTGCCCGGCATGGACGGCGAGATGGGCGTCCTGCCGCATCATGCGCCTTTGCTGACCACGCTCAAATTTGGGGTAATCAAAGTGCGCGCGAAGGGCGAAGAACAGGTCTTCGCTGTGGCGGGCGGCGTGGCCGAAATCCAGCCGTCTATCGTCACCGTGCTAGCCGATGCCGCTGAAAATGTGCAAGAAATTGATGTGGCGCGCGCCGAAGCCGCCCGCAGGCACGCTGAGGAATCTCTGGCGCAGGTCAAGCCGGAAGATGTGGATGCCTACCTTGCGCTCGAAGCCGCTTTGCGTCGCTCTAACCTGCGCCTGGATGCCGCCAAGCGTTTCCGCTCTAACAAACGAACTTACGAAGAATAAACCAACTCCATGGCAGGATTTTCGAAAGACCTGGGAATTGACCTGGGCACAATGTATACGCGTGTTGCTGAAGGGCAGCAAGTCATCGTCGATGAGCCGACGGTTGTTGCCATTGATGTCGCTGACCAGAAAATTGTGGAAGTGGGTAAACAAGCGCGAGACATGGAAGGCCGCGTTCCCGATACGCTCGAAATCGCCCGCCCACTCCAGAATGGCGTCATTGCCGATTACGAAATCACCCAACTCTTGCTAGAAACATTACTTAGGCGTGTCAGCAGCCCACTGCGCATTTTCAAGCCGAATGTGATGATTACCGTACCGTATGGAGTGACGAGCGTAGAGAGCCGCGCCGTCCACGAAGCCATCCTCCAGGCTGGCGCGCGCGATGCCTATCTCATCCAACAGCCGCTGGCCGCCGCGCTCGGCGTTGATTTACCCATCAATTCCCCCTCCGGCAATATGGTGGCCTGCCTGGGCGGTGGCGCAACCCAGGCAGCCGTACTGGCAATGTACGGTATTGTTTCTGCCGAAACCATGCGCGCAGGCGGTCAGCAGATGGACGAAGCCATCGTCAATTATGTGCGGCGCAAATACGGCATTATCATTTCGCCCTTTACCGCCGAGCAAATGAAGGTCAAAATTGGCGCGGCGGTGCCACAGGATATTGAACAGAGCATGGAAGTGCAAGGGCAGGACCAGGTGACAGGCCTGCCCCGCCCGGTAACGCTGACAACGGGTGAAATTGTGGAGGCCCTGCAAGAACCGCTCAAAGCCCTTACCGAAACCTGCCGCCGGGTACTGGAGAAGACCCCGCCCGAATTGGTTTCTGACATCATTGACCGGGGCATGGCCCTGACGGGCGGCGGCGCGCTTTTACGCGGTATTGACAAGCTGTTGACCAAATCACTTGGCATTCCGGCCTACCTGGTAGATAACCCACTGACTTGCGTGGCTGAAGGCGCTGTGCGAGGCCTGGGCATGTATGGCCTGCTCCGCAGAAATTTACCGCAAGTATAGAACTTCAGTTCGGCTTAAAGAAAGCGGATATTATGCGCGGGGCACCCGCCACTCGGCGAGTTTCACAGCCTGGCCGGGTTATCAATTCCGACCGCGCCGCGCTCACCCGCAGGTTTTGCCAGGGTAGAGCGCGGCAGCGGTCATTTCGTTACTGGGCGCGCGCATCATCCAAATTGGTATGCCTGCCAAGTGTGTAAAAGCCTTCCACTCCGGCAAATCTTCTTTGCGGAGCGGCTTGCCGGAGTTCTGGACTTCGGATTCCTGGACGACAATGGTTTCACCAATCATAACGGCTTTAATTGTACCACTCTCGACCAGAGCGCGAATCCGCGCCTCGTCCAGCCCGTACTTGCGGGCGGATTCGGAGAGGGGGAGGCAGGTGGGGAGGGCGGCCATAATAAGGAATAAAAAGATGCGCACATAAGGGAAACCCTTATGCGCGCATCTTTTCCAGGGGTTTCCCTGATTATTTGTGTGAGCGTGGAGAGGCTCGAACTCTCAACAAACGGCTTAAAAGGCCGCTGCTCTGCCATTGAGCTACACGCCCACTTGCGAATGCCGATTTTATCACGCTCCTATGCTTCAGTCAACAGAAATTCTCTGGTGATTACTTTGACAATGTCAGATTAAACATTTGTTCTATGGCAAAATAGGGAGAAGGAGAAA